>CAKTYE010000004.1 GCA_934631985.1 uncultured Clostridia bacterium
AGCAAGTGCTTGTATTCCGCGATGCGGCGTATACGCAGCCCGTCTCGTCCCTTGATCCCGCAGAAGAGGACGTAAGCAACGGTCTGACGCTGTACGTAAGTGAAGAATAAAATATACATAAGTATACGAGGGAGGGGACTTTTCTGATAGAAAAGTCCCCTCCCTCGCTAGCTTGTCAAAAAACTACCCAAGCGCCCTTGTTTCTGCTATAACCATAGAAGAAACAGGAATCCTTCATGCTCGTCATCCTCTCAAATTCCGATTTGTTAAGCCGCGTATGCCACACTTCCGTACTATGCAAAAAGCCCCATGCCAGCACCTTAACAGTGCGGACACGGGACTTGACGCTTACTTGCGTCCGTAGATCAGGCCCATTTCCCCCAGAATCAGCGGGGTGTTCAGGAATTTCGGCACACCCTCGGGCTTGCGCGTGTCCACAAAGTGGATCTCCTTCACATAGGGACGCAGCGCATCCACAAACTGATCGATGTCGCCGTAATAAGCCTTGTGATAGAATACATCCTGGAAGGCGAAGGCCCCGCCGGGCTTCACCACGCGCAGCGCCTCACGAATGAGCGCCTGCTTATCCCGCTGGCTGCGCACCTCATGGAACACAAAGTTGCTCACCGCCGCATCGAAGGTATCATCCAGGAAGGGCAGCTTTGCCGCGTCCGCCTTGCGGAAGGTCACGCGGGCCATTACCCCCTCCAGTTCAGCGTTATGCTCGCACTGTGCCTGACTGTAATCCCAGGTGCTGCCCCAGGCGTCCACGCCCGTGATCAAGGCCTTAGGATAGCGCTTCGCCGCCTTTACCTCCATCGCACCGCTGCCGCAGCCGATGTCCAGCAACTTGCCAGAGCCCTTCCAGCCCGCCTTGTTCAAATGGTCCAGCGCAATGTCCAGCACCTTGCCCTGCACGCCGCCGCCCTCATAGCTCAGCGCGGTGCGCGCCCGAAGCATGTAGAAGGTGTAGACCATCGCCGGCACAAAAAGAATGAGCATGATGCCCGCCGCCAGCCGGGACACCGCGAACATGTACCGTGCGCCGATCAGCAGCGCCAGCGTGAGAATGACCCCCGCCCCCACCACCTTGGTGGAGACCCAGTTTGCATAGTGTGTGCGTTCCATCGCAGATTTCCTCCTTCAGCGGGGACAAGCCACCCGCCCCGCAGTTAGTAATGTTTAACCTTTGCAGGAAAAAGAAGCGGACTGTTCATCCGCTTCTCTTAGCATAATCCAATTATGCGCCGCTGTCAAGTCAGCCGCGCATTTCCGCTTCGATCTCCGCAATGGTGCGCGGGATCGCGGCAGAGAGGTTCTCGCAGCCCGTTTCTGTCACCAGGCAGTTATCTTCCAGACGGAAGCCGATGCCCCAGGCCTCGTGATAAATGCCGATGTCCACGCAGAACATCATACCGGGCGCAATGAACTCCGGGCGCTCCACCACATCATGAACATCATAGCCGATGTGATGCGCTCCCGCATGCCACATGTAGGTGCCGATCTCGTCCACGGACTTCATCACGCCTGCCTCCACCAGCCGCTCGGCATTGTAGCGGCGGGCCACAGCGTCCACATCCTCCATGCGCATGCCGGGCTTAATGATGGAAAACATGTGGTTTGAGGTCGCCAGTGCGCACTCATACAGGGTGCGCTGCTGCCCGGAAAATCTGCCGTTGCAGGGCCAGCCGCGGCTCACGTCGGTGATGTGGTTATCCCACTGCGCACCCACATCGTTCAGCACCATGTCCCCGTCCTGTGCCTGCCCCGTGTAGGCGTAATAGTGGATGCAGAAGTTGTTCGCTCCTGCAGAAATGATGGACGGGAACCCCGGCCCCTCGGGACCATACTGCCCCAGGGCATAGTCGAAGGCCGCCTTGTACTGATACTCATACATGCCCGGCTTAGAAGCGTGCATCATTGCCAGAATGCCCGCCCGGGTGATGTTCTCGGCCTTGCGGGTGGCTTCGATCTCCTCCGGCGTTTTGATGAGCCGCAGCTTGCGGATCAGCGCATTAGCGTTCTCCACCCGCAGGAAGGGATACTCCTGCTGGGTGCGGCGCAGGAAATGCTGCGCAGAACGGTCTCTGTCCGCCGGAGAAGCGCGGAAAAGGTCGAGATATAAATGCTCATAGCACCCCACCCGCAAGGAATAATGTCCCCCTGCCAGCAGGCCATGCACATCGTCGTCAAACCGCGCCATGCTGCGAATGTCCCCAACGCCGGAAGCAGCCTGCGCCTCGGCAGGCTTCACCCGACGGCCTGTCCATCGCTCCGCCATGAAATCCGGCGGTAGGATGTACAGCCGTTCCGTGGTTTCGCCATTCGCGTCCTTCAGGGCCATCAGCACCGCTTCCTTGCAGGTCAGGCCCGTCAGATAGACGAAATCGCGATCCGCAAAGAAGGGATAGCTTTCATCGTTGGTCTTGCAGACCTCTTCCCCGGAGAAGATCAGCAGCACCGAGGACGGTTGAAGCATCGCATAGAGCTTCTGCCGGTTTGTCATATGAAAAGCCGCGTTCATGCCGTATGCCTCCGTTGACGCTTGATCTTAAGGCAACACCGCACAAATGAGTTGGTGCGGTGGCAAATGAATTTTTTGTCAGATGCAATTGCAGATTTCGCAGGTTTACTGGCGGTAAATCAAGAAATCTGCAAGCAGCAGATGGCGAAAAAGGCATTGCCAACGCTGCCGACGAATTGTGCGGCGTTGCCTTAATCCCGCTGATCCGCCAGGAAGAACAGCGCCACCGTGCCGGGACCGGAATGCGCACCGATGACCGGGCCGATGTAGCCCACCATAACTTCCTTGGGGTGGAAGGTCTCCTTGACCAGCTCCGCCAAATGCTCGGCCTCCTCAGGGCAGTCGCCGTGGCTGATAAACACAGTCTGCTGCTCGGGATCCACCGCATGCTCCTTCATCTTGCCCAGCAGGCGATGCACACTGCGCTTGCGGCCCTGCACCTTCTCCCGGGGGATCAGGTGGCCCTCCTCATCCACGTTCAGGATAGGCTTGATTCGCATCATGGTTCCCAGATAGGCGCTGGCAGCGGACACGCGCCCGCCCCGCAGCAGGAACATCAGGTCATCCACTGTGAACCAGTGGGCCAAATGCTGCACATGATCCTTGACCCAGGCGGCATTCTCCTGCAGGGTCAGTCCCTCTGCACGCTTTTGCAGCGCGTAATGCACCAGCAAGCCCTCGCCCATGCTGGCGCAAAGGCTGTCGATGACCTCGATCTGCCGCTCGGGGTACTTGGGGCGAAGCTCCTGCGCCGCCAGCATCGCCGCCTGGCAGGTGCCGGACAGGCCGCTGGAGAACACGATCGCCAGCACATCATTTCCCGCCTTCAGCAGCGCCTCGAAGGCTTCCTTCCAGGTCTCGTTGTTGATCTGGGCGGTGGTGACCACCTTACCCGCCCGCAGCTGGGCGTAGATGTTGCGTGCGTATTCATCCGTGCCGTCCGGCACCAGGCACTGACCGTCCATGGTAATGGTGATGGGCAGCACCTGAAAGCACTCCTGCGCGTCAATATAGCTCTTTGGAAGATCCGTTGCGGAATCCGTTACAATCCAATACACTCCGCGTTCCTCCTTGTACTTATGGTAGTGGTGAACATAGGCTCAGGGTAACAGAATACGGCTGTTCTGTCAATGGACAGACGCTTTCGGTTGGGGTGTTTCCGCTTCATGGACGCGGGGCTTGCCTGCCTGGATGGCCTCCCGCTCCTTACACAGTTCGTTGTACAGCTCCACAGGCGTCCATGCGCTGTTGGTCAGCGTCAGGATCGCCTTGAGCGCCACGGGCGGCAGCTTGGCTCGCTTCATGGCCATCAAGAGCTGCTGCGCCAGTCCCGCCGGGAACATCGCCATCACCAGCACTTCCTCGGTGAAGGCTTCCTCCGGCGCAGGGGCATCCGTGCGCTCTGTCAGTCCGCACAGCGCACCCATCGTTTGCCCCCATTCCGCCGCAGGCACAGGCTGAAAGCGTATGGCAAAGCGCATGCACAGCAGCCGCAGCTTCGCCGCCTTTGCCTCCGGCAGGTTGAATGTCAAAAGCACAGGGCCTTTCATGTTGTTTTCCCTCCTGTCCGCCTTTTCGGTCTGATGCCTAGTATAGCCATTTTCCGCCAAAACCGCAAGAGATTTGCTTGGGAAAGCAAATATTGGTTCGCAAATTCTGTCGCAGAATCGTTGACCCCGCATGTCCCATCTGGTATAATCGAACCAGCACAAAGGATACGGAGGCATACCCATGCGCATCAAGCCAGGCTATATGCTCAGAGAGACCGAGGATTCCCGCGTTGTGGTGGCTGCCGGGCCGTCTGTGGGCAGCTTTCAGGGAATGATCCGCCTGAACCGCAGCGCCGCCATGCTCTACCGCATGCTGGAAACAGGCGCCAGCGAGGATCAGCTGACCCAGGCGCTTTTGCAGACCTATCAGGTGACCGAGCCGCGCGCCCGGGCCGATGTGGTCGCATTTCTTGATCTGCTGGCGGATACAGGGCTGCTGACGGACTGAAGGGATGCGGAGTTTTTTGGAAGGCGATGGAACAGGCAGCAGTGGAGTTTATCTTCCACCATCCGCCTTTGGCGGACGGCCCCCCTCCTTCTACGGAAGGAGGCAAGGTAGGAAGTCTTGTGCTGTGAGTGGAGCCTGCTTTGTTAAGGGAAGCATTGCAAGTATGCGGGCCGAAGGTTCAGGGCGATCGGAAAGCCGCCAGACGGGCTCCGTCCTGGTCGCCTCCGCAGAGGCGAAATCTTCCTGTTTGAATTTCCAAACGTTAGCAGGTTGTTTGAAGCCAGGCAGGCCCTGTCCTAGTCGCTTTCGCAGAAGCGAAAGGCTTCCTGTTGGAGGCCACGCACACCGCTGCAAGAAGAATATCCTCCTGCCGCCTAGGGCGGCTGTCCTCCCGAAGGCTGTGCATTCAATTTTTAATTGAATGCACAGGCTTTTCCTTGGAAAAGCCAACCTCGCTGGAGGGAGGCTTTTGGTCGGTTCCATGTGGCGGAAAGGCGCATTCTAAAAGGCTTTCCTCGCAGCGGGAGCAATCAACCTTTAGGCTGACTGAGGATATGCTCCCGCTGGGGACGCTTGCCGCTGCGACGGCCCCTTTTCCCCTTCCCATACATTTTTGAAAGGACTATGCACCATGCTGGAACTATGTGTGCTTGGCACAGGCGGCGCACTGCCCCTGCCCGACCGCGGTCTCTCCGCCTGTTATCTGCGCGCCAACGGCCGAGGCTTTCTCATCGACTGCGGCGAAGGCACGCAAACGGCGATCCGCCGCCTGGGCTGGGGCTTTCGCTGCATTGATGGAATGCTTATCACCCATTATCACGGGGATCACTGCGGCGGACTGCCCGGTTTCCTGCTCTCGCTGGGCAAGGCCGAGCGCCAAGCGCCCTTTCATATCTGGGGCGGCCCCGGGCTGGAGGCCGTGGTGAACGGGCTGCGGGTGGTGGCCCCGGTGCTGCCTTATCCCGTGGTGCTGCATGAGTTTCGCGGCCCGGAGACCACCTTTACCTGTAGCGGGCTGCATTTTCACGGCTTCGTGCTGGATCATGGCATCCCCTGCTATGGCTGGCAGGCGGAGATGCCCCGCAAGCCCGCTTTTCTGCCGGAAAAGGCGCGGGAATTAGGTGTTCCCGTGACCCAGTGGAAGCACCTGCAAGCCGGTCAGACCGTGGATGGCGTGACCCCTGACCAGGTCATGGGTGCGCCGCGCCGGGGCATTCGCCTGCTGTATGCCACGGATACCCGGCCCGTGCCGGACATCGTGCGCTTTGGGCAGGACGCCGACCTGATGATCTTGGAGGGCATGTACGGCGATGAAACGAAGCGTCCGCAAGCGCTGAAAAATCACCACATGCTTTTTGCCGAGGCTGCGGCGCTGGCGCGGGACGCGCATGCCAAGCGCCTGCTGCTGACGCACTTCAGCAACTGCATTGACGATCCCGAGGAATATCTGCCCCTGGCCCGCGAAATTTTCCCCAACACGGACGCGGCGCAGGACGGGCAGTGCATCACTCTTTACTATTCCAACTGACAGGAGGCATGTCCATGATGACCTTCACGCCCCGGTTTCCCCATTTTCTCCACGGCGGCGACTATAACCCTGACCAATGGCTGGACCGTCCCGACATTTTGGAGCGGGACGTGGCGCTGATGCAGGCGGCCCATGTGAACTGTGTGTCCGTGGGCATTTTCTCCTGGGCTTTTCTGGAGCCGGAGGAAGGACATTACGACTTTGCATGGCTGGACGCAGTGATCGACCGACTGTGGAAGGGCGGCATCCATGTGATCCTCGCCACGCCCTCCGGGGCGCGTCCCGCATGGATAGCGCAGAAATATCCCGAGGTGCTGCGGTATGACAACACCTTTCACCGCAACCATTTCGGCGCACGCCACAACCACTGCATGACTTCCCCGGTGTATCGGGAGAAGGTTCGCGCCATCGACACGGCGCTGGCGGAGCGCTACAGCCATCACCCGGCGGTGGTGCTGTGGCACCTGAGCAACGAATATGGCGGGGATTGCTTCTGCCCCTTGTGTCAGGAGAAGTTCCGCCAATGGCTGCAGCAGAAATATGGCACGCTGGACAACCTGAACGCCAAGTGGTGGACAGGTTTCTGGAGTCAGCGCTACACGGATTGGAGCCAGATCGAGCCGCCGTCTCCCCGGGGACAGACGGCAAACACCAGCATGCAGGTGGACTGGCGGCGCTTCTCTACCCAGCAGTGCAAGGACTTCATGACCATGGAGCGGGACGCTGTCAAGGCCGTGAATCCCGAGCTGCTCTGCACGGCCAACCTGATGGAGCGCTTCTGGGACTATGACTATTTCTCCCTGGCAGAGGCCATGGACGTGGTGTCCTGGGACGCTTACCCCACCTGGGGCAGCGGCGATGATCTGGCCCTGGCGGCGGATTTTGCCTGCAACCACGACCTGATGCGCAGCTTCAAGCGTCAGCCCTTCCTGCTGATGGAGTCCACGCCCTCGCTGGTGAACTGGCGGCCTCACAACCGCCCTAAGCGTCCCGGCATGCACGAGCTGTCCTCGCTGCAGGCGGTAGCCCACGGCAGCCAGAGCGTCCTGTATTTCCAGTGGCGGGCAGGCCGCGGCGGCGTGGAAATGTTCCACGGCGCGGTGGTGGATCACTATGGTGAGCCAGATACCCGTACTTTCCGGGATGTGACCCAGGTCGGCAAGGATCTGGAAGCGCTTCAGCCCATTTACGAGACCGAGCGCAAGGCCCGCGCCTGCATCTTGTTTGACACGGAAAACCGCTGGGCTATCGACTTCGCGCAGGCCGCCAACAATGGGCAAATGAAATATTTCGACACGGTGATCGCCCATTACCGTGCGCTGTGGGAGCAGGGCTACGCGGTAGATTTCTGCGACATGCGCGCCTGCACCGACCTGAGCGGCTATGATCTGGTCAGTGCGCCCATGCTCTTTATGACCCGCAACGGTATTGAAGAAAAGCTGCGCGCCTTTGTGGAGCGCGGCGGCATGCTGCTGACTACCTATTGGAGCGGCATTGTGGATGAGTTTGACCTGGCGCATCTGGGCGCGGTCCCTCACGGCCTGACCGATGTACTGGGGCTTCGCGCCACCGAGCTGGATTCCCTGTGGCCCGCGCAGTCCAACGCCATGAAGACCACAGACGGCACAACCTATCAGATCACCGAGCTGTGCGGCCTGGTGGAGCTGCAGGGTGCAAAGGTGGAAGCCACCTATGCCGAGGACTGGTACGCGGGACAGCCCTGCCTGACCCGTCACACCTTTGGCAAGGGCGAAGCCTGGTACCTCGCCGCAAAGGTGGAGCAGTCCGCATTGAACGCGCTGTACCGCCGCCTTGCAGAAAAGGCCAAGCTCCCCCGTGCCATGGATGTGGAGCTGCCCCATGGCGTGGTCGCGGTAGACCGCGGCGGCGTGGTGTTCCTGCAAAACTATGCCAATGCACCGCAGGAGGTCGCGCTGGATAAGAGCTATACTGATCTGCTCACCGGGGAGCGCTTGAACGGGATGCTTACGCTGCCTGTTTGCGGGGTGAAGGTGCTGAAGGGGTAAGGGCGACGAAGGTGTAGGCCCTGATGTGAGAAGCGGGAGGATGTGGCTTGTGAGTATATCCTCCCGCCGCCCGCAAGGAGGAGCTGGAAAACGCCGTTTTCACCATGCTGCACGCGGTTGCCACCAGCAGCCAAGCCCTGACCCAGGCCTGCGACCTTGCAAACCGCTTCGCCCTGGGCGAGGCCGAGGACCGTCAGGCAGAGGTCAGCGCCCTGGAGGCCCAGCTCATCGCGGCCCGCAAGCGCCAGCATGCCATCACCGACTTCATCGCCGCCTCCGGCGCGCAGACCCCGCAGACCCTGCTCAGCGAGCTCCAAGCCCTGGAGCGTGCCGTCCATACCCTGGAATCCCGCATTTCCAAGGCTCAGCGCCCCGCCGTGATCTACAGCGCCCCCCTGCTGCTCCGGGTCATCAACGCAATCCTCTGCGCACAACAAAAGCCGCCCGAGCAGGTGAAACCCCTGCTACAGGCGGCCTTGACGGGTATCCATGTCACCCCGGCAGACTATCGCGTCTGCTTTCATGGCATGGAGGACGTGGAGATGAGGAGAGTCGAACTCCTGTCCGAAGGTTCGTTTACAGAACTTTCTCCGAGCGCAGGCTGTGGTTTAACATTCCCTCTGCCCCGCGCCCACAGTCAGGCTCAAGGCTTCAGTAGCTTCATGATTACGGAAACGCAGCAAAGCTTAGGCGTTCTCGTTCCCCGCGTAAATGACGTCAGTACCCGGCCACGCGGGCAGGCCGGACTGGCGTCGCGGCGTTAGGCCGCGAAAGCGAAATCGCTATTGTCAGTTCTTGTTTTTCCCCGTTTTATCGTGGTTCAGGGTCCACGGCTCGCTTATCCTGTCCCCGATGACCCCCGTCGAAACCGGATCATCCCCAGAATGTGCTGACAGCCTTCGCTTTCATAAGATCGTTGCTTCCGTTAACGCTTCTGCGCATCCCGGAAAGCGCGCTGGATCTCGCGCTGTGCGTCCCGCTTCGCCATGTCATCCCGCTTGTCGTGCAGCTGCTTGCCCTTGCAGACGCCCAGCTCCAGCTTCATGCGGCCCTCCTTGAGGTAAATCGACAGCGGGATCAGCGTATAGCCCTGGCGCTGCACCAGGCTGTCCAGCTTACGGATCTCGCTTTTGTGGAGCAGCAGGCGCTTGGGGCGCAGCGGGTCGCGGTTGAACTGATTGCCCTGCTCGTAGGGGCTGATGTGCATGCCGTCCACCCACACCTCGCCCTTGCGAACCACAGCCCAGCTTTCCTTCAGGTTGACCCGGCCCTGGCGCATGGACTTCACTTCGGTACCGTACAGTTCAATGCCGCACTCGTACTTTTCCTCAACGAAGTAATCGTGCCAGGCCTTGCGGTTCTGGGCAACGGGCTTAATACCCTTTTGATGCGGCATGTCCGTTTCCCTCCCCCTTCAGCCTGCATACGCTGCGCTTTCTGCGTTTTTTTATTATAGCACATCCCTTGCCGCATTGCAATCGCCCTTTTTTTCCCGTATAATAGCGGCATGAAAATATAGGGAGGAATGCTGGATGAAGGATCTGCACGCACTGGCGGGTCAGGCCCGTGCCGCCGCGTGGGAGCTGGCAGCCTGCCCCCTGGACAAGCGCAACGCGGCGCTGCATGCCATGGCCCGCGCCCTGAAGGCGGATCAGGAAACGATCTTTGCGGCGAACCGGGAAGACCTTGCCGCCGCCGAGGCGGAGGGCCTTGCTGTGCCGCTGGTCAAGCGCCTGCGCTTTGGGGAAGAAAAGCTGCAAGCCGTGTTGGACGGCTTGACCGCGCTGGCGGCGCTGCCGGACCCCATCGGCAAAACAACGCTGAGCCGGGAACTGACCCCCGGGCTGAACCTCTACCGCGTGACCTGCCCCATTGGTGTGGTGGGCGTGATTTTCGAAAGCCGTCCCGACGCGCTGGTGCAGATCGCGTCCCTTTGCCTGAAAAGCGGCAACGCGGCGCTGCTGAAGGGCGGGCGCGAGGCCCTGCGCACCAACCGGGCGCTGCATGCGGCGCTGGAGCGTGCGCTGACGGAGACAGGTCTGCCCGCAGGCAGTCTCATCCTGCTGGAAACCCGGGAGGACGTGGGCGCCATGCTCAAGGAGGATACCCTCATTGACCTGATCATCCCTCGGGGCAGCAACGCCTTTGTGCGCTGGATCATGGACAACAGCCGCATTCCCGTGCTGGGGCATTCCGATGGCATCTGCCATGTGTATGTGGACAAGGCTGCCGACCTGCCCATGGCGGTCAAGGTAGCGGTGGACAGCAAGACACAGAATGTCTCTGTGTGCAATGCCATGGAAACGCTGCTGGTGCATCGGGATATTGCGGCAGCGTATCTGCCGCTGGTGGGCGAAGCTCTGACGGCAAAGGGCGTGGAGCTGCGCGGCGATGCAGCGACTCAGGCGCTCCTTCCCTGCAAGCCTGCCACGGAGGCGGACTGGGGCACGGAATACCTCGACCTGATCCTTTCCATCCGCGTGGTGGATTCGCTGGCACAGGCCATTGACCACATTAACCGCCATGGCTCCCACCACACGGATTGCATCGTCACGGCGGACGATGACGCGGCAGCGGAGTTCATGCAGCGGGTGGATAGCGCGGGCGTGTACCGCAACGCCTCCACCCGGTTTGCAGACGGCTTTGTCTATGGCTTCGGCGCAGAGGTAGGCATTGCTACCGGTAAGCTCCATGCCCGCGGCCCCATGGGCCTGGAGGGGCTGACAACGTATAAATACAAGTTGCTGGGCAATGGCAACAGTCTGGCGGAAATGAAGGACGGCAGCCATGCCTTCACCCACCGCGACCTGACCGAGGACTGCCCGCTGTAAGCGCCCCACGAAAGGAACCTATGCAAGACGTAAAGTACGCTTTATTCGACTATGACGGTACACTGGCCCCGGGAGATTCCATTGTGCCGTTTATGCTCTATGCGGTGCGGCAGGGCATTGCGCCCTTCTCCCGGCTGGTGATCGCAGGCGCAACGGCGCTGCTGCCGTATCTCTTTCCGAAAAAGTTCACCCACGGCTGGGCCAAGCGCAAGGCGCTGACCTTTTTAAAGGGGAAAACCCAGGCGGAAATGGACGCATTCTCCACCGCGTTTTTCCATGCGCGGGTGGAAAAGAAGCTCTATCAGGACGGTCAGCGGGAGCTGGCGCGTCTGAAGCAGGAGGGCTATCATATTTTGCTGGTATCCGCGTCCCCGGACGTGTACATGCGGGTCATCGGCAAGGCAGTGGGTGCAGAGGCTGTGCTGGCGACCACCTGCGGCCTGGAGGCAGACGGCAAGACCTATTCCGGGCTGGTGGGCGAAAACTGCAAGGGCGTGGAAAAGCCCCTGCGCATTGCGGCCTATCTGGCGGCGCATCATGCCGAGCTGGACTGGGAGCAGTCCCGCGCCTATGGCGATTCCGCCAGCGACATTCCCATGATGAACCTGACCGCGCATCCGGTGTGCGTGAACCCCAAGCGCAAGCTGCGGGAAGCGCTGCCGGATGCGGAAACGGTGCGATGGCGGTGAGCCTTTACTGTCTGAAACTAAAAAGATGCAGTGCAGGAATGAAACGCTTTCCTGCACTGCATCTTTTTTATTTCCAGGCCAACGCGCTGTCCACCCATCCGATTCCTGCATCAGAATAGGCATACACAAGCGGTGCTGCGCTGCGTTCTGCGAAGGCTAACTCTGTGCCTGCCGGGAACACGCCCATTTGCGTACCATCCTCCGTATAGTAGGGGACTTCCGTTTTTAGCTTTCTGCGGTTGGGCTTGGAGGCCTTCGGTTCGCCGCCGATGTCCTTCAGCTTCATGTAGCCGCTGGTACCATCCTGCATGCGTACATGGGCCAGCTTTTGGTCAACGCCCAGCACCTCCACCTTTGTCCCTTTGGCATAGGTGCTGACAATCCGCTGGCTACTTGTATTGTCGATGTACAGCGCTGCCTCCTTGCGCTTTACGCTGACCAGCGGCGGGGCCATGTATCCGCCGTTTGCATCGGAGCTGTAGTTCAGATATTCGGTCTTCACCCAGCCAAATTGGTCTTCAATCCCCACATAGGCCCAGCCCGCGGCATGGATGGTAGTAAAGAGGAACGTTACCCGCGTTCCCGCATAGTATTTTCCCAGCGAAGCTGCTTCTGTGCTGGGCGAAGCGCGCAGATTCAGCCGTTTGGTGAGATCATCGCTCTCCACCAGCGCATAGGTCATATTGTCTGTCTGAGACAGGTCGCGAAGCCGCATCCATCCTGTCTCACCATCCTCACAGGCCACCAGCACCTGCGCGTTCCTTGACGTATTGCCCAGAATCGCCTGAATGAATACCAGTTCCCCTGCTTGAAGCTTGCGAAGAACCTTCTCCTTTTTTTGATCTGCATACACCAGCCGGAAGGACGCCCCGTTCGTTAAATAGGCCTTTGCGCGATGTCCATCCTCTGCCATTGCGTATGCTGCCCGTGCCGAGCCGCGCACCACATAGTCTTCCCTGACCCAACCTGTCAGGCCGCCGCTCAGCATGATTTGCAGATAGCCGTTTTGTTCCTCCATCACCTGCACACGCACATCGTTGAACAGATAGGCCGTCACATTTGCCGCGGCATTCGGCGCATCCAGCAGCGTCATATCCGGGGTGCTTTCGTCGGCATCCATGGTGCTGTCATCTGGCGCATGCAGCTGCCCTACGCCGCCATTTGCTTCTGGCAGCTGATCCGAAATTGCCAGGAAATCCGCAAACGCTTTCGGCAGCGCAGCAACGTCTATCCCCGCCAGCGTCACATCCTGTACAAGAAAGCAGGTTGCACGGTTCTCGGTTTCCATCACCTCGCTGCGCGAAAAGGTGATTTCTTCCTTCCCGGGCCGCATGATGCTCGACAGCCGCCAGCCGTCCGTAGAACGGAACCAACGATATTCCGTGCCATCCGAATAAACCAGCTTGAAGCTTCTGCTCCCGTCATACTGGCTCACCTGATAATCCGTATACGTATATTCCGCGGCTTCCGGCAGCAGCGTCGGCAGGCCCAGCGTCTCGTCTATGGCCTTGTCGTTGAACACCACGTCCCAACTTCCTGCTGATGTGAAGGTGAATGCGCCCAGAATGGTCACGCCTGCCTGCTGCAAAAGCACCTGTCCGTTGCTCCATGTTCCCCACCGCATGACAGCGTAGCCATCCAGCACAGCTGCATCCTCATAGCCGCTGCCCTGTACAACAGGCAGCAGCTCTTCCGGCCAGCTCTCCATAAAGTGCAGCAGATAGGATGGACTCTGTGCATTCACCTCTGCAAACCAGTCCGGCACATCCTCGCCGTATCCCACGGACATGCACAGCAAGCATCCCAGCAGTACCAGCGTCAACAGGCGTTTCATCCGTTTTCCTCCCTTGTGAAGCGTTTTGTCACTCATTCAACGGAGGATACCTGTTTTTTCCTGCCTTTATTTCAGCTTCTGCATCCATTTAATGGTCAAATAGAACAGAAACAGCACCAGAAAAACGCCCAGCAGTCCCGCGCCGGTGACGATCAGTCCCTTTTCAAACAGGGGCAGGGCGGCAAGCCCTGTAGCCTCGCCCTCCGCCAGTGCCGCGGGAATCAACCAATACGAAAGCAGCTTCCACATGCTCTATTCCTCCCTTTAACCCAGCATCATGCTGATCAGCGTAATGACCATGCCGCCTGCCACGATGGAACCCAACTGGCCCGCCACGTTCGCAGAGGTGGCCTGCATTAGGATAAAGTTGCTGGGGTCTTCTTTCAGCGCCATCTTCGCCACCACCCGCGAGGACATGGGGAAGGCCGAGATGCCCGCCGCGCCGATCATCGGGTTGACCTTCTTCTTGCGGAACAGATTCAGCAGCTTGGCAAACAGCACACCACCCGCCGTGTCGAACACAAAGGCCACCAGACCCAGCGCCAGGATCAGCAGCGTCTCCACCTGCAAGAATTTCTCCGCCACCATGGTGGAGCCGATGGTCAGCCCCAGCAGGATGGTCACCAGATTTGCCAGCTCGTTCTGCGCGGTCTTGGACAGGCGCTCCAGCACGCCGCATTCGCGGATGAGGTTGCCGAACATCAGGCTGCCCACCAGCGGCGCGCTCATGGGAACAAGAATGCCCGCCACCACCGTCACCACAATAGGGAACAGGATCAGCACCTTCTTGGAGCAGCGATCCTCATGGTAATCCATGCGGATCATCCGCTCCTCCCGGGTGGTCAGCGCACGAATGACCGGGGGCTGAATCACCGGCACCAGCGACATGTAGCTGTACGCCGCCACGGAAATGGGGCCCATATAATCCTTCAGGGCAAAGTGGTTCGCCACATACAGCGTGGTGGGGCCGTCCGCCGCGCCGATAATGCCGATGGCGCTCGCCAGCTTCAAAATCAGGTCGCTGTCACCCGCCGTCTGCGGCAGCAGCACGGGGATCAGCGCCAGCGAAAGCAGGAACGTGGCAAAAATGCCGAACTGCGCCGCCGCGCCGAAGAAGATCATGCTCGGGTCCTTCAGCAGGGGCGAGAAGTCAATCATCGCGCCCACCGCAATGAAGATCAAAATGGGAAACAGCTCATTGGCGATGCCTGCGTTGAACAGCACCGTCAAAAAGCCTTCCTCCCCCAGGGCTGCGGGAAGCGCCGTTTCCAGCACGGGCGGCAGATTCGCCAAAATGCACCCGAAGCCGATGGGCAGCAGCAGGGATGGCTCGTATTCCTTTTTGATGGCCAAATAAATGAGGACGCCCGCGATGACAAACATCAGGAGCGTCTTCACGCCCTCCGCCGTGAACAGGTACATCACGCCGGAGAAAAGCTCGGTCAGGATCTGGGTCATGAGAACTTCTTCCTCCTTCACGCAGTGTTTTTCACTGCAAGCACCTTCATTTTAACAGGTAGGGATAGCTCAAAAAACACCCATTTTTCATTTTCGTCCCACCACGGTTAGGCTGCCGGGGACGGGGAAGGTTCTTCCGTGGTACGGGTCACATAGCCGTAGGTGATGTCGGCCTGATCGACCCACACCCAGTCGGCCTCGTCGCCGTCCTCGCCGCCCAGCCGAACCAGGCAGCGATCCTGCTGCTCGGCGACCACGGTGAAGCTAGCGGCGGCAAACAGCGTTCCTGCCAACTGCTCATCCTCCAGTGTGAGGTAGTACGCGCAGCCGCCCTCCTGCGGATGCCCGGTAGGCAGCGGCGTTTCCTCCACCACAGCTTGCAGATACGCGGTCTGCATATAGCCTACGCTGCTGCCCACGCGAACGTGCGCCCAGCCCTTGGTGGCGCTGTCCTCAATGAGCAGGTCCACCACCACGCCGGGATAAAAGTTTCCCAGTTCTGCCGCGCTCTTGGACGGCTCGGCCCGCATGGGCAGCTTTTCGTTGTTCTTCGTCGTCACCTGGCTCTGCCCTGCTTCGTCGGGCCAGGTGATGCTCAATGCAGAGGTGAACCCGATCAGCGCCGTGCCGTCCGCCGCTTCATAGCGCACATGCAGCCAGTCCTGCGAAACCGTCCCCAGCACTTGCACCTCGCCCCGGGGCATCTGCGCAATGACCCGTCCCGTGCCGCCCGCCTGGTCGTACAGGGGCAATGTGCCGCCCTCCCCCACATAGCGGATGGTCGCCACAGGCAGCTGCGCATCCTCCGTCAGGTCGGTAAGGAACTTTTTCATCATGTAGCCCGTGCGCCCGCCGATGGAGACCAACTCCCACTGCTTGCCGTCCTCCAGAATTTCCACCGGCTGACCGCCATAATACTGTCCCATGACCCGTGCGCTGTCATCGGGGCGCTCCCGGAGTTTCACCCGCTCGGTGGGGGTGGAAAAGGTTACGATCTGCGCATTGTTTTCCCCCAGCGCCGTCAGGGGAAGAAACAGCAGCAAAAGCAGCACCAGCAGTTTACGCAAGGGGAAATCGCCTTCCTTTCGTGGGAACGTTCACAAAATTGATTGCATTTCGTTCATATTGACTTCACAATATGGGCGTATTCTTACCAACGAACACAAAGGAGAACAGCTTCCATAGGTGGCCTGCTCCCCTGAAAAAACGAGGAGGTACCTGTTATGTTATTCGGCAGCAAGGACAAGAAGATCGAGCATGCAATTGAGAAGCAGAACCCCGCGGGCGTCATCGGCTTCCTGGAGGACAAGGACGAGCATATCCGCATGATGGCCATCGAGGCTGCCGGCAAAATCGGCGGCGATGACTGCATGAACGCTCTGATCCCGCTGCTGCACAACGCGGATGCAAAGACCCGCGCGGCGGTGGCAACGGCCCTGGGCGAGCTGGGCAACGGTCACGCAGCGGCATTCCTGTCCTATCAGTTGGATCATGAGCAGGATGCAACCGTGCAGGCCGCTGTTCGCAAGGCCATGCAGAAGCTCCACGGCGAGGAGTAACTTTCCCCCTGACCCCTTTCCGGGAAGCGGCAGCAATGTCGCTTCCCTTTTTTTGCGCTGCCGCAAAGGGAACAGACTTCCGATCAGCCGTCCACCAGGGCCACGGCAACGTCGTTCACGTTCGTCCCCGTCGGCCCGGTCATCAGCAGCCCTTCCACCGCTTGCAGCGCATGATAAGCGTCATTGTCCGCCAGCACCTCCGCAAGGCATAGTCCCTGCGCCTGCAGGGCTGCAAGGGTATCGCCGTCCGCATAGCCGCCCGCCGCATCGGTGGGGCCGTCCGTGCCATCGCTGCCCACGCTGAACACGGCAGCATTCAGCCCGGCAAGGCCCTCTGCCGCCGCCAGCGCAAGCTCCTGATTGCGTCCGCCCAGCCCCTTGCCCGTCACATGTACCACCGTCTCGCCGCCCGCCAGAAAGGCCAGCCGTTCGCCCCGGCCCGCATGGCTTCGGGCAATGGCGGCAAGAAAGCGACCTGCCTCCCGGGCCTCGCAGTCCAGGCGATCTGTCAGGAAAATCGGCCTGTAGCCCAGCGCCTTGCAGACATCTCCTGCCGCGGTACACAGGGCGCGTACGCTGCCAATGATCTGCGTGTGGACGTTTGGCAGCATCTTGGGTGTTTCCTCGGCAAGGCAAGCCCAGGCCGCGTCGCTCAGCCGCAGCTGGTATTTCTCCGCAATGCGCTGTGCCTGCGCGCAGGTGGACGTATCCGTGGCGGCAGGGCCGCTGGCAATCATGTCCAGCGGGTCGCCCAGCACATCGCTCAGGATGATTGCTTCCACCGCGGCTGGGGCGCAGTACGCCGCAAAGCGTCCGCCCTTCACGCCGCTCAGGCGCTTGCGCAGGGTGTTGATCTCCACAATATCCGCACCGCAGGCCAGCAGCTGGCGGGTCACGTCCTGCATTTCCGCCAGTGAAGTACGGGGCTTTTCAAAAAGGGCGCTGCCCCCGCCCGAAAGCAGGAACAGCACCGTATCCGTCGATTGCAGATTTGTGGTCAGGCGCAATACGGCCTCGGTACCCCGGCAGGAATTTTCATCCGGCACAGGATGGCCCGCTTCATAGCAGGTCACACCGGGCAACTCGCCCTTCACATGGTCATATTTGGTCAGCACAATGCCCCCGGCAAGGGGTGCAGTCAGGCAATCCAGCGCTGCCCGGGCCATTTGCCAGCCCGCCTTGCCCACTGCTATCAGAAAGACTTGTCCGGGAAAGCTTCGTCCCGTCAGCGCCCTTTGCACAGCGGTATCCGGCAGCACCGCCGTAATGGCCTGCCGGATGATCTGCTGCGCATCCGCATGCAATTCTGCGTTCATGGAGCCTCCTTAAAAGTTGCGGCTCATGTCGTACTTGGCATAGAAGTTCTTGCGGAAGTCGAGGAACCGATCCTCGGCGATGGCCTGCCGAATCTCCTCCATCAGGTGAATGAGGAAGCGCAGGTTATGGATGGAGATGAGCCGTCCGCCGGTGATCTCGCCCGCCTTGATCAGGTGGCGGATATAGGCGCGACTGTAGTGAGTGCAGGCATAGCAGTCGCACTCGGGATCGAGGGGGCCGAAGTCATGGGCATACTGGGCATTGCGCACCACCAGCCGTCCGGAACTGGTCAGCGCAGTGCCGTTGCGGGCAATGCGGGTCGCCAGCACGCAGTCGAACATGTCCACGCCGCGCAGCACGCCCTCCAGCAGGCAGTCCGGCGTACCCACGCCCATCAGGTAGCGGGGCTTATGCGTGGGCATATAGGGCATCATTTCCTCCAGCATTTCATACATGACGGGCTTCGGTTCGCCCACGCTGAGGCCGCCGATGCCGTAGCCGATGAAGTCCATGTCGGTCAGCCGCTTCGCGCTCTCGATGCGCAGATCCTTATAGAACGCGCCCTGCACGATGCCGAACAGTGCCTGATCCTCGCGGGTATGATGCGCCTTGCAGCGCTCCGCCCAGCGGTGGGTGCGCTCCATGTTGATCTTGGCTGTCTCATGGTCGCAGGGGTAGGGAGAGCAAACGTCAAAGGCCATGGCGATGTCCGAACCGAGCTTCTGCTGGATGTCCATGGAGGTCTCCGGGCCGATGAAGTGCCGAGAACCGTCCAGGTGGCTCTGGAAGGTCACGCCCTCCTCCTTGATGGTGCGGATGCCCGCCAGTGAGAACACCTGGAATCCGCCGCTGTCCGTCAGGATGGGCTTATGCCAGTCCATGAAGTTATGCAGGCCGCCTGCCTCCGCCACCAGGTCCTCGCCGGGGCGTAGGTGCAGGTGGTAGGTATTGCTCAGCAGGATCTGTGTGCCGATCTCCTCCATCTCCCGGGAGGTCATGGCCTTGACGCAGGCCGCCGTCCCCACAGGCATATAGATAGGCGTTTGAATATCCCCGTGCGGCGTATGCAGCACGCCCAGCCGCGCCCCCGACTGCGCACAGGTATGGATCAATTCATAAGAAAACGGTTGACTCATGGAACGCTCCTTTTTGTGTGTTGGTGATGCGAGGGAGGCTGCTTCTGTGCCAGAAGCACCTCCCTCGCGCTCCCTCCCGAAGACCATATTAAGGCCTATTCAAGGTTGCTTCGTTCCGCTTGCGCGTCAGCGCAGCGGATGGGAACATTTAGGGAAAGCTTATAGATGGACGCCGTTAGTTGCCGCTTGTGCGTCAGCACAGCGAAACGGCACGAAAAGTCTGCTCAGTCGTAGTGGGTCTGATACCCTTCCCCGCCCATGTCCAGCAGGTCCTGATACACCGACCAGATGCCGCCGTAAGGCACATCGTAGAAGGTCATGACCTCCTTGGTGATGGGATGGGTAAACGTCAGCTTATAGCCCCACAGGGCGATCTGCTGACCCGGGATGCCGTGTCCGTAGCGGTTGTCGCCCCACAGCGGCGCGCCCGCATGGGACATCTGCACCCGAATTTGATGGTTGCGCCCTGTTTCCAACTGAATGGTACACAGGGCCGTTCCCTCCCGGCGGGCCACGCATTGTCCGTGCAGGATAGCCTCCTTGGCCCCCTTCACGTCCGCCTCGCAGACTTCCACCAGATTCAGCCGCTCATCCTTGATGAGGTAATCAGTCAGGGTAAAGCTGTCCTCCACGGGGCCGGTCACCACGCACAGGTATTCCCGCCCCATTTCATGGGTAGACACCTGTGCCGACAGCCGCGCCGCCGCCTTGCTGGTGCGGGCAAAAACCATCAGCCCGCCCACGGGCCGATCCATGCGATGCACCAGCCCCAGGTAGACCCGTCCCGGCTTGTTATACTTGACGCGGATATACTCCTTCAGCTCCGTCAGCAGGTCGGTGTCTCCCGTCTTATCCGCCTGGGACAGCATGTTCGGCGGCTTGACCGCCACCAGCACATGGTTGTCCTCATACACGATACTAGGCACGGAACCACCGTCCCGTCGCGCCGCAGGGCAGCACACCCCCGGTCGTCACCGGCAGGCACAGCTCCTCGCTGTCCACCCGGCCGCCGAAGCGAGGCACCACGCACTTTTCCAGCATATTGCTCAGCACGCTGGCCTGAAAGCCCGTGGTGTAGCTGTTGATGAGGTAGAAAAGCGGCTCCTCGCTCAGCACCTGCGCACAGGTGTCGATCAGGCCATACAGCTCGTTCTCCAGCTTCCACACCTCGCCGGAGGGGCCGCGTCCATAGCTGGGCGGGTCCATCAGGATGCCGTCATAGTAGTTGCCCCGGCGGATCTCCCGCTGAACGAACCGCAGCGCATCCTCGACGATCCAGCGGCAGCTGGTTTCCGGCAGGCCGGACAGCTCACGGTTCTCCTTGGCCCACTGCACCATGCCCTTTGCCGCGTCCACATGGGTGACATTCGCGCCCGCCTGTGCGCAGGCCAGCGTTGCGCCGCCGGTGTAGCCGAACAGGTTCAGCACCTTCACGTCCCTGCGTCCGCTTGCCTGGATTTTATTCGCCATCCAGACCCAGTTTGCGGCCTGCTCGGGGAAAAGCCCGGTATGCTTGAACCCGGTGGGGCGCACATAGAACTTCAGCCCCTGATGGCTGATAGTCCAGCGCTCGGGCAGGCGGGTGAAGAACTCCCACTCGCCGCCCCCCCGCTCAGAGCGATGGTAATGCGCCTGCGCCTGCTTCCACAGGGCAGGGTCGGCCTTGGGCCAGATGGTCTGCGGATCAGGTCGACGCAGGATCACGTCGCCCCAGCGCTCCAGCTTTTCGCCGTCGCCGGTGTCCAGCACTTCGAAATCCTTCCAGGTGGTCGTCAGGAACATGGAGGGCCTCCTTGTTGCTTTTGCAGCACATTATCAATCATCCGACATACGTCCTTAAAACGATAGTCGATGTCATCATCCGTAAATCGCAGGATATGCAGCCCCAGCGATACCATAAAAGCATCGCGTGCTTCATCGTTTGCTCTCCCCTGCACTGTCCAATGCGGCGCGCCGTCTACTTCAATCACACAGCGTGCTGTAGGGCAATAAAAATCCGCAATGTAGCTTCCAATCGTATATTGCCTCAGTACGCGCGGCGTATGCCTGCGCAGGCAACAGTACCACAGCTTATTTTCCTGCGGTGTCATATTGCTGCGCAAACGCCGTCCGGCTTCCTGCATAGCGGGATTTTGCGGAAGTTTGGGTGCGTGCATATGGGGCGGCTCCTTTTTGTTATTTGGATCATGCAGCGCGGAGTTTATCCTCAGTCAGCCTTACGGCTGACAGCTCCTTCTGCGGAAGGAGCCAAGGTTTTTCGCAGCCTGTTACTCGTCTTCCCATACACAGCCTGCCGCGCAACCTTCTTGCCTCCTTCCGCAGAAGGAGGGGGACCAGCCGTCCGCAGGACGGATGGTGGAGGATATGCCCTCACGCTGCTTCTTCCACGGCCCAAGGTTTATCCTCAGTCAGCCTTGCGGCTGACAGCTCCTTCTGCGGAAGGAGCCAAGGTTTTTCGCAGCCTGTTACTCATCTTCCCATACGCTACCTGACGCACGACCTTCTTGCCTCCTTCCGCAGAAGGAGGGGGACCAGCCGTCCGCAGGACGGATGGTGGAGGATATGCCCTCACGCTGCTTCTTCCACGGCCCAAGGTTTATCCTCAGTCAGCCTTGCGGCTGACAGCTCCTTCTGCGGAAGGAGCCAAGGTTTTTCGCAGCCTGTTACTCATCTTCCCATACGCTACCTGACGCACGACCTTCTTGCCTCCTTCCGCAGAAGGAGGACAGCCGCCCTCGTGGGCGGCAGAAGGATATTCCCCCTTCACCCGCACCCTTTTTCACAGCCGCTGCAGCACGTCTCCGTGCATCTCGATCATCTTTTCCACCACGTCCTGTACATACAGCCGATCCAGCCCCTCCAGCGCGGGGTCGATCTCAATGACCTCACGCAGGGCGCTGCGGTCGCCCGCTGCGGCGCGGGCCGCAAGGCGGTTCGTCTCATCGATGGTGTTCATGGTTTCCGCCAGCGCTTCGGGCATCTGCCGGGGCGCGGATACGTCCTTCCCGGCTGCCAGCGTCAGCGTCGCTTCTATCATAGCATGATTTTCAAGCTGTGGCAACACACCGCGATTGCGGCGGGTCACCGCAGGCATGCTCAGGTCATAGCCCTTGAGCAGCGCCAGCGCCAGCTGCATGGGGCGCTGGGCCGGCGCCTTGGACAGCAGCATCAGCTGGGCGATCATGCCCTCCCGGTCGTCCGCGCCGTGGTCTGCAACGGTGTTCATGTGCAGAATGCGCTCCTTGCGCTGCTCCACGGTTTCGCCGAACTGCGGGTCCTCCTCGGGAATGTAGTCCGGTTGGGCAGGCAGGAATTCCGCATGATCGGTGACACGGCCCATGGGCAGTGCGCCGTACCAGTCCAGCCAGCGTCGGGCCAAACGGCCCAAGTCGTTATGCTCCGCTGCGTCCTGCGCATCCGGCAGCAGATCTGCGCCGGTCTTAGCATCCGTCAGGCGAAGCAGAAAGGCAAAGCCGGGCAAACCCGCAATGTCCGCGTCCACGGTGTCGGGCTTACGGTGCAGGACGTGGCACAGGCCCTCCAGACCGTTTGCACCGCGCAGCGGCGTGCGGCCCAGGCCGTAGCAGCGGAAGCCCTCGTTCTCAAACACGGCGCAGATACGGGCCATGGGCTGGGCCAGGTTGATGACCAGCGCGTCCGGGCATTCGTAGCTCATGTCGTCGCACAGGTTCAGCGCCTTTTCGCCGCAGCGCAGGGTGTGCATCAGTCCGCCGATGCCGCCGTTGACCCGCGCCTGATCCGACAGGCCGGGGTCGTCGTCCTTTTCGCCGCAGAGGGCTTCCCGATCCATGCGAAAGCGGCTTGCAGGCATGCAGTCATCCGCGAACACCACGCAGTCCGCGCCCGTCAGCACCTCCTGCACGTCCGAGGAGACCAGCGCTTCCCCGCCGATGCCGCGCTTGTGGTAGATCGCGTCCATGTATCCCTTCAAAACCCCCTGCATCGCGGGGTTGTTTTCAAGCACCGCCACGTCCGCCGCTTCGTTTCCCGCAAACAGCAGATCCGTCAGCAACGTTGGCAGCAGCATTGGAATATCCTGACCCACCAGGGCAAATTTCATAGTTGTCCTCCCATTTGGCATAGGAAGGGAAACGACGGGAAGGCGGCCTTTCTGAGAAAGGCCCCTCCCCGCATCCCTCCCGGAAAGCGGTATAAATGATGCTTACAGTTGGGATCGTTTGCTGCTTGTGTGATACTGCGGCAGAAGGTCGGCAGCGCAATGCCTCACAAGGAAGCGCAAGGGAGGTGCTTCCCCGCAGAGAAGCCGCCTCCCTCGCAGAATCCATCAGCTGTTAGTTTTTCCGAATGGCGATGGTCGCCTTTTCGCCGTTGATGTCCCATTCCTTGCTGACCCAGCCGTCCTCGGCCTCCGCGCGGGTCATGGACAAGGCCAGCACGCCCTTCATGATCATGTCGCGGCCCTGCTCGATGGCAGCAGCCAGCTTATCGCCGCACACATAGCGCATGTCGATGCGGTCCGTCACGTCAAAGTCGGCTTCCTTGCGCATGGTCTGAATCTTGCTGACCACCTCGCGGGCATAGCCCTCGGTAATGAGCGCTTCGGTCAGGTTGGTGTCCAGCACCACGGTCACGCCCTTGTCCTGCTGCGCCATGAAGCCGGGCTTCTGGGTCGGCTCAGTCAGCACGTCGGTGGCCTCCAGCACCACCTGGGTGCCGTCCACGTCAAAGCTCACGGTCTGGCCCGCGTTGAAGGCATCCACGACCTCGTTGCCGTCCATGGTTTGCAGGTGCTGACCGATCTTGCCCAACAGCTTGCCGTACTTCGGGCCGAGGGTGCGCATCTGCGGCTTCAGCTTGTAAGAGGTGAAGGCGCGGGCGTCCTCGGTGAAGATGACCTGCTTCACATTCAGCTCATCCTTGCACAGGTCGCTGTAATCGCTTTCGAAGGCCGCACCCTTCACATACAGGGCGGCGGCAGGCTGACGCACCTTCATGTTGGCGGCGTTGCGGCAGGCGCGGCCCAGCTGCACCACCTCCAGCAGCGCTTCCATCTGCTCCTCCATGTGCTTATCCACATACTGCTCCTCGCAGGTGGGGAAGTCGCACAAATGGACGCTTTCGGGTGCGCCGGGGACGTTGTTGACCACCAGGTTCTGATAAATTTCCTCCGCCATAAAGGGGACGAAGGGCGCAATGACCTTGCTCAGGGTCACCAGCACATGATACAGCGTCGCGAAGGCTGCTTCCTTGTCGCCTGCCATGCCCTTGCCCCAGAAGCGCTCGCGTCCGCGGCGGACATACCAGTTGGACAGCTCGTCCACAAAGTCCTGAATTGCGCCCGCAGGCTCGGGGATGCGATAGGCCGTCAGGTCTGCGTCCACCTTCGCCACCAGGCTGTTCAGCTTGGACAGGATCCACTTGTCCATCAGGCTGAGCTGCACCTTGTCCAGCGGATGCTTCGCGGGATCGAAGCCGTCGATCTGCGCATACATGGCGAAGAAGGCGTACACGTTTTGCAGTGTGCCCAGGAATTTCCGCTGTCCCTCCTGCACGGCAGCCTCAGAGAAGCGCTTGGGCAGCCAGGGTGCGGTGGTGGTGTAGAAATACCAGCGCAGCGCGTCCGCGCCGAACTTGTCCAGCATCACAAAGGGATCCACCACGTTGCCCAGGTGCTTGGACATCTTGTGGCCCTCCGCATCCTGCACATGGCCCATGACGATGCAGTTCTGGAAGGGTGCGCGGTCAAACAACACGGTGGAGATGGCCTCCAGGGTGTAGAACCAGCCGCGGGTCTGGTCAATGGCCTCAGAAATGAAGTTTGCGGGATAGTTCTTCTCGAAAATTTCCTTGTTTTCAAAGGGATAATGCCACTGGGCGAAGGGCATGGAGCCGGAATCGTACCAGCAGTCGATCACGTCGTGGACGCGGTGCATCTCGCCGCCGCACTTTTCGCAGCGCAGGGCCACCTCGTCAATGTAGGGGCGGTGCAGCTCGATGTCGGGGCCGGGATCCTTCACCGCCATCTTGCGCAGCTCCTCAATGGAACCCACCACATGCACATGACCGCAGTCGCAGGTCCACACGGGCAGGGGCGTACCCCAATAGCGCTCGCGGCTCAGGCCCCAGTCAATGACGTTTTCAAGGAAGTTGCCCATGCGGCCCTCCTTGATATGCTCGGGCATCCAGTTGACGGTGCGATTATTGCGTACCAGGTTATCCCGCACGGCGGTCATCTTGATGTACCAGGTGGGGCGGGGATAATACAGCAGGGGCGTATCGCAGCGCCAACAGAAGGGATAATCATGGGCGAAGGGAATGGCAGCGAACAGCAGCCCGCGCTCCTTCAGATCGTCCAGCACCAGCGGATCGGCCTTCTTGACAAACACGCCGGGCCACTTGGTCTCCTTGGTCAGGCAGCCCTGGGTGTCCACCAGGTTGACGAACGCAATGCCGTTCTGCTTGCAGACGCGGTTATCGTCCTCGCCGTAGGCCGGGGCAATGTGGACGATGCCGGTGCCGTCCTCCATGGTAACGTAGTTATCTGCCACCACGACCCATGCCTTGCCGCCCTCCGGCTCCACAAAATGATACAGCGGCTCATATTCCATACCGACCAGGCTCTGGCCCACCATCTCCTCATGGATGGTGACCTCCTTGCCCTCGAACACCTTCTCCAGCAGGGCCTTCGCCATGATGTAGTCCTCGCCCTCGCAGGTGAAGCGCACATAGGTCGCGCCGGGATTCACGCACAGGGCCAGGTTGCTGGGCAGCGTCCAGGGCGTGGTCGTCCATGCCAGGAAGGAGGTGTTCTCCATGCCCTTCACGTGGAAGCGGGCAATGGCGGAAACCTCCTTGACATTCTTATAGCCCTGCGCCACCTCGTGGCTGGACAGCGCAGTGCCGCAGCGGGGGCAGTAGGGCGCGATCTTGTGGCCCAGATACAGCATGCCCTTTTCCCAGATCTGCTTCAGGCTCCACCATTCGCTCTCGATGTAGTCGTTGTGGTAGGTCACATAGGGATGCTCCATGTCCACCCAGTAGCCCACCTGATCGCTCATCTTTTCCCATTCGTGCAGATACTTCCACACGCTTTTTTTGCACTCGCCGATGAAGGGCTCGATGCCGTACTGCTCGATCTGCGGCTTGCCGTCCAGACCCAACAGCTTTTCGACTTCCAGCTCCACAGGCAGGCCGTGGGTGTCCCAGCCGGCCTTACGGGTGACGCTTTTGCCCTTCATGCTCCAGAAGCGGGGGAACAGATCCTTAATGACGCGGGTCTCGATGTGACCGATGTGCGGCTTGCCGTTCGCCGTGGGCGGGCCGTCGAAGAAGGTGAAATGCTCCTTGCTGTCGCTGTGCTGGGCAAAGGACTTGCGCACAATGTCCTTCTCCTTCCACAGCTTCGTCACTTCCTGCTCCCGGGCCACGAAGTTCAGGTCCGTTGAAACCTTGTTGTACATGGGGGAACCTCCTTATGTCAATGGTTGCAGTCAGCCTGCTCCGGGACGTTTTCCCATAAAAAAACGCCCCAGGACTTTCCTGGGACGGA
Organism: uncultured Clostridia bacterium; assembly: GCA_934631985.1. Classification (GTDB taxonomy): domain Bacteria; phylum Bacillota; class Clostridia; order Christensenellales; family Aristaeellaceae; genus Egerieenecus. Next base: position 26,433 of record CAKTYE010000004.1, read on the forward strand.
TGCTGTTGATCCGCGGTACCACCCAAGGTTGACGGCTGACCCACCGGGGTCCATGCCGCCCACTCTCGCGCCCTGTATCGGGAGCGCCCGGGCCTCTCTACGTCCTGCATGGTGTCGAAAGGCCTCGCTCCGGGGTGATCCGCCCTGCGCACCGCTTCACCGGGCTTCCATCATGCCCCGGCTCGCTTTCAAGCTACGCGCCGCCGTCCCCTTCATCGCGAACGTTAACAAGGTTCAATTATAATGATTTTTTTCAAAATGTAAAGGTGGCAGCCGCCAAAAAGTGTGATTTTTCCATTTCTCCGCTGCCGAAAGGGCTGCAGGTCACTCCCCTGCCCGCAGGCGCTTGCCCCCGGCGATGGAAAGCGCCGCAAAGCCCACGCCCGCCAGCGAAACGATCATCCACAGGCTGTACACGCCGGGCCACCCCGCCACATCGCTCAGCGCGCCCGTTGCCACGCCCGCCAGCGCCGAGCCCAGATAAATGCTGCTGTCCGTCAGCCCGGCGACAAGCCCCACGCGCCTCGCTTTTTCGTATTCCATGGGGGTCAGCGTGTCGACCATCGGCGCAACGCCATAGTTTGCCGCGCAGCACAGGCCCATCAGCAGCACACAGGCAATCGCATTGTTTTGCAAAAGCAGCAGCCCCGCCATCACAGCGCTTACGCCCAGAAACAGGCATACCGCGCTGCGCGTATTCCCGTGCAGCATGCGATAGCAGCGCCGCACCAGCACCAGGCCTGCCAGGTTCAGCACCGGGATCACCAGTGAAACCAGCGTGGGATCGATGGTCTGTCCCTGCAAGCTGTCCGTGAGGATGGTCGGCGCCCAGGTCGCCACGCCATCCCGGACGAAGCCGTTGCACACGCAGCAAAGCAGCAGCGCAATCAGTCCCATACCGCACAGCAGCTGGCGCAGGGGCATGGCCTCGGCCTGCTGTGCAGGCTGCGCCGTCTGCTCGTTCTGCATATCTGCCGAGTGATCCCGCAAAAGCAGCCAGCTCAGGATGCCCATCAGCGTCATCACGCAGGCAGGCACCAGATACGAATAGCGCCAATTCAGCCGGGAGGCCAGCATACCGGACAAAGCCCACGCCGCCAAATGCCCCAGGATCACCGCCACAGACAGGGTAAAGGAGGCCCTTTCCCGCTTTCTGCCGCTGCACCAGGTCGCCGTCAGCTTCACAATGGGCGTCCACAGCATGGACTGCGCCGCGCCGTTCAGCGCCCAAATGACCACCATCCACGCATAGCTGTGGGCCAGCCCGAACGCCGCATTGCACACCGCCGAAAGGATCAATCCCAGCCCAATGCTGCGCCGTGCGCTGACCTTATCCACCAGCGTACCGTTCACGATCTGTCCAACGGCATAGACCAGCGCCGTCACCGTCTGGAAAACACCCGCCTGTGTTTCCGACAGCTGCAAAGCCGCCTGCACCCTCGGCAGCGACGCAGAAAGATTCATTCGTCCCAGATAAGCCACCGTGTAGGATAAAGCGCAAAGCAACAGCGTTCGCCGCTGTCCAGGTGTAAATCGTTCCTTCATGCTTCAGCACTCCACATCCGCTTTTGTATGCAACCGCCTTGCCGCACGGTTATCCATTATACGGGTTTACGCACTTTTTACAAGCCGCCGGGCGCGAAAAAACGCAATTAAAAAAAGGAGAGCCGACCATTCCAAGCCGTCTCTCCTTCTTTATTTGTGCTTGCCTTACTTGGCAAACTCCGTGCTGCGCGTCTCGCGGATCACGTTGACGCGAATCTGTCCGGGATACTCCATTTCCTTTTCGATGCGCTTGGCGATCTCCTTGGCGAGGATCTTCGTACCCTCGTCGGTTACATCGTCGGGCTTGACCATGATGCGCACCTCGCGGCCGGACTGGATGGCGTAGCACTTCTCCACACCATCAAAGCTGTTGGCGATTTCCTCCAGCTTTTCCAGACGCTTGATGTAGTTTTCCAGGCTCTCGCGGCGTGCGCCGGGACGGGCTGCGGAAATAGCGTCCGCGGCCTGCACCAGCACGGCTTCCACCGTCTGGGGCTCCACATCGTTGTGGTGGGCCAGAATGGCGTGAATAACGTCGGGGCTTTCATGATACTTGCGGGCCAGCTCGCCGCCCAGGGTCACATGGGTCCCCTCGGCTTCGTGATCCACAGCCTTGCCGATGTCATGCAGCAAACCTGCGCGCTTTGCCAGCGCCACATCCGCGCCCAGCTCCGCCGCCATCAGGCCTGCCAGATGGCTGACCTCGATGGAGTGCTTCAGCACGTTCTGACCATAGCTGGTACGGAACTTCAGGCGGCCCAGCAGCTTCACCAGCTCGTGGTGGATGCCATGCTGATTCGTCTCGAACACGGCCTGCTCGCCAGCTTCGCGGATCTGGTTATCCACTTCCTTGCGGGCCTTCTCCACCATTTCCTCAATGCGGGCAGGGTGGATACGACCATCCATGATGAGCTTTTCCACGGCGATGCGGGCGATCTCGCGGCGCACCGGGTCAAATGCGGAAACAATGACCGCCTCGGGCGTATCGTCAATAATCAGGTCAACGCCGGTCGCCGTTTCCAGAGCGCGGATGTTCCGGCCCTCACGGCCGATGATGCGGCCCTTCATGTCATCGTTGGGCAGCGCGATGACGGACACCGTGGACTCCGCCACATGATCCGCCGCGCACTTCTGGATCGCCAGGGCGATAATGTTGCGGGCCTTCTTTTCGCCCTCCTCCTTGGCGCGGGTCTCAATGTCGCGCACCATGGCGGCGGCGTCGTGGAAGGCTTCCTTCTGGATGCGCTCCACCAGCTGCTGCTTGGCCTCATCCTGGGTCATGCCCGCAATGCGTTCCAGCTCTGCAAATTGACGGGAGTGGTATTCCTCCGCTTCCTCCTGCATCTTCTGGATCTCCGCCTGCTTTTTGTTCAGGCTTTCCTCACGGGCTTCCATGTTGTCGGCCTTTTTGTCCAGCGTTTCCTCGCGCTGATTGACCCGGCGCTCGGCGCGCTGCACTTCATTGCGGCGGTCGCGGATCTCACGGTCATTCTCGGCCTTCACGCGGTCGTTTTCGGCCTTGGCCTTCAGAATTTCTTCCTTGGCTTCCAGGACCTTTTCCTTTTTGTACTCATCTGCCTTGCGGGTCGCGTCCTCAAGCAGCTGCTTGGCATAGGCTTCCGTGCGGCCGATCTTCTGCTCGGCAACGTTGCGCCGATAGATGAAGCCAGCCGCGCCGCCGCCTGCCAAAGCCACAAGGATCAACAGGATCCATACAATGATAGGCACCTTGTTTTCTTCCTCCTTTTCCTTAAAATTTTTCCAAGCCGATTCCATTTTCATGCTTTGAACGACAAAAAGCCGTCCAGAACGATGATCGTTCCGCACGGCCAAAGGCTGACATCCCTAGCCCTCCAAGGCCCAACAACCGCCCCGCTTCACAAAAACCATGCGCGCGGGCGAATCGCCCGCGTCTGTCCGTGGGAAAGGCCGGCGCTTCGGCCCGCCCTGCCCACAAATTCCCATGCAGCAAACAGCACGCAAAGAAGAACGCGACCAGCGCGTGTCTTTTCGAAAACTGCCCGCCCTCCGGCGGCGCAGGAATGGTACATCCTCGGATCGTGTATGGATAACAGCTTCGGGATGCGCAGGGCATCCCTCTTCAGCCGAACGTCTACTATTGTAAAGTCTCTTGCATCATTTGTCAAGCGATTGACACAATCGGGAACAAATTTGCCCAAATCAGGAAGGAACAGTGCGGCAGCGAGGTGCGTCCCCTCCGCAGATGAAAAGGCCCGGGAGTCTGCGCCCCCGGGTCTGATGCTCATGCTTTGCTTTTTCTCAGCGCATTGCCGCTTCGATGGTTTCCGCAGCGATGATGCCGGTGGACATGCAGTACTGCAGCGTCGCGCCGTGACCGCCGTCATCGTAGCCGTAGATGTTGGTGGCAATCAGCTCACCCACGCCGTACAGGCCCGGAATGACCGTCCCTTCCGTGGACACGACCTCGCAGTTATCGGTAATGACCGGGCCGGCATAGGCCGTCAGGACGTAGTTCATCACCGGCACCGCGTAATACGGCCCTTCCCCAATGCCCGTCATCAGCTCCGTGGCCTTGCCAAAGTCCACATCCTCCTTGCCCTTCAGCTCATTGTACCGCGCAGCCGTCGCCGTCAGCACCGCGGGATCCGCGCCGATCTTCTCCGCCAGCTCCTCCAGCGTGTCCGCCTTCACAACGGCGCTGGCATTTTCAAGCATGCCCTCGGACTGCGCTTCATCAAACAGCTCATAGAAAACGCCGGTGCTGTCGCGCATCATCGCCGCAAGCAGGTAGCATGCAGGCGTGTCCTCCGCCACAAAGCGCTCGCCGTTGCCATTCACCAGCAGATAGTTGGAGGGAGCCGCCGCCAGCGCCGCGGTCACACCACCCGCAAACGCCGAGGTCTGAGAGGTAATCTTCGCGCCGACTGCCTCGGACAGGCCGATGCCATCGCCGTCGCAGCCCATGCCGCAGATCAGCACGGCCTTCTTCATGCCGGGCGCCCACTCGTCCATGTACTTCTCGCTGCGCGTCCAGCCGCCGGTTGCCAGCACCACGGCCTTGGCATGCACGGTTAGCTTGCCGCCGTCCTTCTTTTCCGCAACGGCACCCACCACTGCGCCGTTCTCGTCGGTAAGCAGCTCCGTTGCCTTGGTGTTGTTGCGCATCGTCAGATGCTCCAGCTTCTGCAAATCATCATAGAAGATCTTCATCATCTGACTGCCGCAGCCGGTCACGTATTCCGTGGGAGAGCCGGGGTTCGTCAGCCGCGCAACGGTGCCATCCGCAAAGGTTTCCACCATTTCATAGGGCGGATTGTAGCCCATTTCATTGCGCATCCACTGTACGGTGTCGTTGGAACGATAGGCGATCTTTTTCACCAGCTCGTCATTGATCTGCCCATGTCCCATGTGCTGGAACCACTGATAGAAATCCTCGGCAGAGAAATAGCCGGTGGGATCGTCCTCGTTGGTAGCATAGCAGACCGCACCGCCGGAAAGAGCAGAGGAGCCACCCCAGGATTCCAGCTTTTCAATCACCAACGTTTCCAGTCCGGCCTTGGCGGTCTCATAGGCAGCCGACATGCCGGACAGGCCGCCGCCGATGACCAGCACATCCACCTCTACAGACTCATCCTCCCCCTTTTCCGGGGTCACAGGAATCGCCTTCAGGGCTTCCACATCGCCGCCCGCCTGCGCAAGCGCATCGGCAGCCGCCGCAAGCACCGCGCTGCTGGAGACGGTCGCGCCGCTGACCATATCCACGCCCAGCGACTGATACTTCACAATGTCCTGCGGAATGCGGGTAAGCGCATTCTCCGAGACAAGTGCCGTCTCGTTGTTTTCCCCCACCGTCACGCTGAGGATTGCGTCCGCAGAAACCTCCACACTGACATGTACCTCTCCGCCCATGCCGGTACCCACGCCCTCGTACACGCCGGGGGTATATTGCGCCGTCTGCTCAGCATAGCCGCTTACCGCCGTCAGCAGCATGCACAGCGTCATGATCCAAGCTGCCAGTTTACCCAAGTGTTTCATGGTATCCCTCCTGATTGTGATAAATTTATCCATCGGCGTTGAATTCAGTATAAAGTATGTTATAATTTTGGTAAACCAACAATACCTGCCGTATGTTGGATTTTTGAACAATGGATGGGAAATGTTGAAAATGCCGAAGGCCAAAAATGACTACACGAAGAAGCAGATTGCCGCAGCGCTGATGGAATGCCTGCGCAGCAAGCCGCTGAAAAGCATCACGGTGGCGAACATTACGGCACGCTGCGGCATGAACCGCGGCACGTTTTACTATCATTTTTATGATAAGCAGGAGCTGATCAACTGGATCTATCACATGGAGATCACAGAGCCTACGCGCCAGACGCTGGCAGGGCCGCCCGAAGGCTGGAACGAGATCTCCATTTTCGGTCTGAACGTCATGCAGCAGCATCGGGACTTCTATCTTCAAGCCATGCGTCTGGAGGGGCAGAACGACCTGCGCAGCTATATCAAGTCGGAAATTGAAACAAACTGGTCCATCATGGTAGAGCGTTACAAGGCGCTGTGTTGTTCCAATCAGGCTACAGATTCACTGACCTTTTACGCCAGCTTTATGGCAAACGGTGCATGGGCCATGTTGATGAAATGGGTGGACACCGGCATGCGTGAATCGCCTGAAAATTTATCGCAGCTGCTGGATCGCATCGGCGGACAGAGCATGGCGTCTATTCTCTCTTAGATTGTCATACATGTTATTGATAAAGCAGCAATCAAATTACTCGCCGCGATGTTCACGATTCATCCTTTTGATTTGAGACTGACGCATTTTCATTGTGTTTAGTTGTTTCATCTGCGTCATGCCATGTAATTTTCTTCTGCCGTATTCTCTGTTTCCCCTTACCGTAGGCAGAAACACCTAGCTTTACCAGTATCCCGACTGGCTCATAGTATCCTTCTATGCCATTCTTTTCTGCCTTTTTTGAGCGTAAGGCGAAAAAGATGATGCCTAACGGCACAAGCATAAATGCACATATGCTCAAAATTCTAAATAGAGTTACATAGCCGCTAAATATTACCGCTTCCAAGAGTGCGCATAAATAGGTTGCCATTCCAAGCATACCGCAGGTCAAAATGAATTTCCATGTTTGTCTTGACAGACCCATCCATATGCAGGCAGCCGCATAAAGCAATTCAAGAATCGCCATAATTGTCTCTACAAGAAATCCCCACATATAGATCGGACTATCCGCGTTATTCAGCGCTTCTGCAATACGAGGATACAGCCTGACAAATTTTATCAGCACACGAACAGCCTGCGTGCATACGTATATGCCATAAGTTGTAAAAAACAATCCAGCAGTATATTGCAAAGTTTTTCTTTTCATTCTGCTTTTTCCTCCAAGTTTCCGTTCACGTCCTTGTTCATAGTTTATCATTTACTTTCCATCGTTGTCAATCTATACCATGGAGCCTAGTTTGCTTTTTCTTAAATTCAAGCAAGTTTCCCATATAAACGTTAAACGCTATGTTTGAACTTTTACCAAAACAATAAGAGCATAGCCGCTTTCTCCCCCGCGTTACCCTTTCGCAGGCAGAAAGCAGCTATGCTCCAAATTTTCTTTATCTTATGCAAACAATGCGCGAATATCCTGCTCCGTCAACCGGGTCACCAGTTCCTCGCCGGGGGTGATGAGCTGATCGAACAGCGCTTTCTTGCGCTGCCCCAGCGCCACCACCTGCTCCTCAATGGATTCGTGGGTCACCAGCCGCAGCACCTCCACCTTGTGGGTCTGACCGATGCGATGCGCGCGGTCCGTGGCCTGATCCTCGGCAGCAGGATTCCACCAGGGGTCATAGTGAATCACCATGTCCGCGCCCGTCAGGTTCAGGCCTGTACCGCCAGCCTTCAGGGAGATCAGGAAAATCTGCGTGTCGCCCTCGTTGAACTCCTTCGTCATTTCCATGCGGCGGTTCGCAGGGGTCTCGCCATCCAAATACATGCAGGAATAGCCCGCCGCTTCCAGCTGCTTGCGCAGAATTTTCAGCATGGACGTGAACTGGGAGAACAGCAACACGCGGCGGCCTGCCGCCATGGCCCCCGGCAGCACCTCCAGCAGCATTTCCAGCTTGCCGGAGGAGCCGGTGTAGTCCGGCAGCACCAGCGCCGGATGGCAGCAGATCTGCCGCAGCTCGGTGATGGCCGCCAGCACCTCTGTGCGGCCCCGGCCCAGGCCCTTTTCGGTCATGACGTGATCCACCCGCTCCTTCAGGCGAATCATCGCCGCCTGATAGACCTTCAATTGCTCGGGCGTCATCTGGGCCGTCAGCACTTCCTCGATCTTGTCGGGAAGCTCGGTCAGCACGTCCTTCTTCAGGCGGCGCATCAGGAAGGGGCGAATGCGCTTGCGCAGGTCCTCGGCATCGTGACCATCCTGATAGCGGCGCAGAAACGCGCTGTAGCTGTTCAGATACCCCGGCAGCACAAAGTCAAAGATGCTCCACAGCTCGCCCGCGCTGTTCTCCATGGGCGTACCCGTCAGTGCGAAGCGGGTCTGCGCCTGCAATTGCTTCACCGCCACCGCGCCGACGCTGCCCGCATTCTTGATATGCTGGGCCTCATCGAGGATTACAAAGCGGAAAGGAATGTCCGTCAGCTGGTCGATGTCCCGGCGAATCAGCGGGTAGGACGTGATCAGCACGTCCACATCCCCGGCTTCCTTGACATGGCGAATTTGGTTGGAGCGCTGCACACTGGAGCCGCCCAGCACCATCACGGACAGGTCAGGTGCAAAGCGGTTGATCTCGCTGAGCCAGTTGTAGGCCAGGGACGTGGGTGCAACCACCAGCGACACGCTGTGCGCCTGATTCTGATGCACATCCTGAAGCAGCGCGATCACCTGCACCGTTTTGCCCAGACCCATGTCATCCGCCAGCACGCCGCCCATGTGCAGCCGATCCAGCGTTTTCAACCAGTGATAGCCGCGCTGCTGATAGGGCCGCAGGGTCAGTCCCTTCGGCAGCTCAATGTCGCCCTCCTCCGGCTCGGAGAGCGCCGCAATGGTGTCCTTCACGCTGCGCTCCACCTCCACAGGCAGGTGGCAGTTTTCCAGCAGGCTGTTCAGGTAGCAGGTGCGGTAGGAGCGCAGGCTGATGGCGTCCCCGTTGGGGCATACCTTGTCGATGCCCTCCAGCACGGCGGCCTCATACACGCTGTCCGCCAGCTCCTGCCACTCGTCCATGTCGCTCAGGTCCAGGAAGGAGCCGTCCTTCAGGCGGAAATATTTCCGCCGCTTTGCCAACGCTTCCAGAATGCCCATGATCTCCTGGGCAGGCTCACCGTCCTCGGTAAAGCTCAGCTCCAGTCGGTTGCCGTTCAGCCCCATGCGGCCCCGCAGAATGGGACGGCGGGGCGTCATCTTCTTGAAATCCTTGCTCAGATAGACCTCGCAGCTTTGCTGCAAGCGGCCCACGCCCTCGGAGACAAAGTTGAAAATAGCCTCCTGCCCCGTGAGGTACACGCGACCCTTCCGCACATAAAAACCGGAGTTTGCCAGCGTATCCAACACCTGACGCTCCGCCGCCGCGTCCCGCAGCAGGAACTTCTCGCCCTTGCTCAGGGGCGCGTCGGGGATCTCCTCATCAAAGGGGTCGATCTCCCTGTCACCGTAGCACAGCAGCGTTTTGGCGACGACCTCCTTGCCCTCCTTGTCCAGGTAAATGCGGGGAACCAGCGGGAGCTTGACCAGCTGCTTTTCCAGCTCGCTGTCCATGTCCACCACGCCCGTCAGCTTCAGGAAGGGGATCAGCTCGCCCACCACGCGGGCGGTCTCCCGGGTGGGATAATCAAAGGCACTGCGGCCCTCGTACTGCTCCGCCAGCAGCACCCGCAGCACACTCTGCTGGCTGGGGTCTACGGCGATGACCGCCCCGGAAAAGATGCCATAGGCACAGGAGGTAGTCAGCGGTACAAAGTCCTTCGGGAACCGCGCCGTCACCGTCAGTCCCCGCAGGGAGCCGGTCACGCGGTAAAACAGCGGGAGCTTCGCCTCCCGCACCCGCTTGATGTGATAGGCCTTGCCATCCACCGCCATGCGGAAGGAGAGGTTCTTCAGCTCTGCCAGCACCGCCGCCGCAAAGGGCTCCGGCAGCGGCATGACCCGCAGGTCCGCCCCGCGCAGGCTGGTGCCTGCTTCCTTCTGTGCCAGGCACAGTGCCTTCAAAATATCCAGAATACGGTTTTCGGCGGGGGTAAAGTGCATCCATTCCGGCTGAAAGGTGAAGCCCTTGCCGAAGCTCAGCGCTTCGCGGGTCTCCATACTTTCAATAAACTGCGGAATGCTCCGCACCACATAAAGCCGTTCCTCGCCCACGCGCAGGCCGATGCGGATCCTCGGCATATCGCGGGATTCTTCACTTTCATACAGCAGGGTGATCTCCATGCGGAGGGTACCGTCCTCCGGCAGGGTACGTTCCATGGCGCTGAGCAGCTTCGGGCCCGCAACGGCAGCCTTGCGCCGCAATAGCTCCTCCAGTGCGCCGGATTCCTGCGCCAATAACGTCGCGGCAACGACGTGGCGGCACGCGCCCGTGTTCTGATACGTCTCGCAGCCGCAGCGGGCAGGGCCATCCAGGCTGAACACGACTTCCTGCCGGGGACTTCCGGCAACAACATAACGCAGCGACGTGGCGCTGGTTTCCAGCACACGAACGCCGCCGCGCTGATACATGGACTCACCGGCGTTCCATTCTTCCTCACCGGCCAGCATTTTCAAACGATAGGGGCCCTGTGTCATATCGGTCGTTCACTCCATACAGTCACATGTTCCGACGCCAAAAAAACGGCATCCTTTCCCACTTCGCCATGCGCACTGCGAATCCCTGCTAGATAAAGAAAAGTTTTCGCGCGGAAATGGAAGGTAGCGGGGGAATACCCATGGCTATTGGGGATTCCTGCGGGGAGTTTATCCTCCACCATCCGTCCTGTGGACGGATGATCCCCCTCCTTCTGCGGAAAGAGGCTAGCAGAAGTCTCGTGCTAGCGCGGAGCGCAGCTTTGCTGCTACCTTGCCACATGATGGAACGTGCAATTCAAGTATTTGTTCAAGCCTTCAGCATAGCTGCACACTGCCTTTCCTCTACATAAAGAAAGGCACCCTTTTCCCTCTCCCCGCATATTCTCCCCAGTGTGGGGAAACTCCGGTGCGCATGCTCACAGGAGGGAATGCCTATGAAACTCACCAACTTCCTCACCCAGGTCTCCGCCATCGCTGCGGAAAGTCCCCGCTACCGTCTTGGCGGCGATGGACGCGACGGCACCTGCGACTGCATTGGACTGATCATCGGCGCGATCCGCCGCGCAGGCGGAAGCTGGCCCGGTACCCATGGCACCAATTATGCCGCCCGTTATGAGACCCTCGACCTGCGCCCGCTGGAAACTGTTAGTCAGCTTCGGCTGGGCGATATTGTCTATAAGGCCCATGAAAAGGGCGCAAAGGGCTGGTCCCTGCCCCAGCGGTATTGGTCCGGGACCGACCTGCGGGATTATTATCACGTCGGCGTGGTGACAAGCGTCTCTCCACTGGAGATCACCCACTGCACCACCTCCGGCATCCGCCGGGATACGCGGCTGGGACAGTGGCGCTTTGTCGGCTGGCTGAAGCGGGTGAATAAGCCCGAGACCCCCGGCCTGCCTGCGCCTGTTCTCACCATGCGGGTCACCTCCCCCAATGGTCAGCCTGTAAAGCTCCGCGCACAGCCCACCAAGAAAAGCAGCCTGTATTGGAACGTCCCCGTGGGCGCAGAGGTCACCGTGCTGGCGCAAAACACCGGGTCGGACGGCTGGTATGAGGTACTGTATGGCAAGCAGCGCGGCTATATGATGGTAGAGTTTCTGACCACAATCTCCTAACACAAAAGAGCGAGGGAGACACAACTCCCTCGCCCGATGTTTTTTGAAAATTTAGAAGTTCTTGGTGCTGTCCAGCAGGATCGTCACTGGCCCGTCGTTGATCAGCTGCACCTCCATGTGGGTGCGGAAGCGGCCCGTTGCCACCCGAATGCCCTGCGCACACCATGCCGCTACCAGCTGCTCATATAGGGCGTTTGCTTCCTCGGGACGGGCGGCGGCAATGAAGCTGGGACGACGGCCGCCCCGCGCATCGCCGTACAGGGTGAACTGACTTACCGCCAAAATCGCCCCGCCAACATCCTTCAGGCTCAGGTTCATCTTGTCCTCCGCGTCCTCAAATACGCGCAGGTTCGGCACCTTGTCCGCCATGTAGCGGAGATCCTTCTCCGTGTCCTCGGTGCTTACGCCGATCAATACCATAAAGCCGGGGCCGATCTTCCCCACCGTCTCCCCCGCCACCGTAACGGAGGCTTCCTTTACCCGCTGAACTACGCAACGCATACGCTCTTAACCTGCCGATCTGTAAACTTCAATAATATCCTGCCGCTTTTGCAGCTGCCGAATGACCCGATCCACCTGCTCACGGCTGGAAACGGAAAGGGTCATACCGATGGTCGAGGTCCCCTTCTTGTCGTCCACCTTGGCGGTGACGGCGCGAATCGGTACGTTCAGTTCGCCGATGTACATCGCCAGCTCGCCCAGCAGACTGACATGGTCGTAAGCGATGACCTGAATGGAGGCCTCAAACTGACCGCTGCTTTCCTCCGCCCAGGAGACGTTCACCCGGCGCTCCTCCTCGCCGTTCTGCGCATTCACGCAGTCAGCCTTGTGGATGGTCACGCCGCGTCCGCGGGTGATATAGCCCACAATGTCGTCGCCCGGCACCGGGTTGCAGCACTTGCCGAAGCGTACCTGAATGCCCTCCAGCCCCTCCATGATGATGCCCTGGGTAGCCTTGGGCCGCTTCTGCTGCTGTTGCTGCTGATGCTGCTCCTGCGTGGGCAGCTCCGCCAGGTTTTGCTTCGGGGTGGGCGCTTCATGCAGCCGCTGCTCATCCAGCAAGCGCGTCACTACATAAATGGAGGCCAGACCGCCATAGCCCACCGCGGCATAAAGGTCATCCAGCTCCTGGAAACCGTACTTCTTCAGCATGCCGTCGTAATATTCCGGCTTGGTCAGGTTGGAAAGCTGCGTGCCGCGGCGCTTGCATTCCCGCTCCACCATATCCTTGCCGCGCTCAACGTTCTCATCCCGGCGCTCATTCTTGAAGAACTGACGAATTTTCGCCTTGGCCTGGGGGGTCTTGCAAATTTTCAGCCAGTCCATGCTCGGCCCCTTGGACGAGGAGGACGTGATGATCTCCACCCGGTCGCCGGTTTCCAGCACCGTGTCGATGGGGACGATCTTGCCGTTGATCTTCGCGCCGACGCAGGCGTTGCCTACGCCGCTGTGAATCTGATAGGCGAAGTCCAGGGGCGTTGCGCCCTTGGGCATGGAAATGACGTCGCCCTTGGGGGTGAACAGGAACACCTCCTCTGAAAACAGGTCGGTTTTCAGGGTGTCCATGAACTCCTTGCCATCCCGGGTATCGCTCTGCCAGTCCAGGATCTGCCGCAGCCAGTAGAGCTTGTTGTCCAGGTCGTTGCCCTTCTGCTCACCCTCCTTATAGCGCCAGTGGGCCGCAATGCCGTATTCCGCTACCCGGTGCATTTCCCAGGTGCGAATCTGCACCTCAAAGGGGAAGGGCATTTTCCGTCCGCCCACCACCGTGGTGTGCAGGCTTTGATACATGTTCGCCTTGGGAACGGAGATATAATCCTTGAACCGTCCGGGGATCTGGTTCCACAGGGTATGCACAATGCCCAGCACCGCATAACAGTCCGGGATGGTGTCCACCAGCACCCGAATGGCGATCAGGTCGTAGATCTGCTCAAAGGGCTTGTTTTGCAGCACCATTTTCCGATAGATAGAATAAAAGTGCTTGGGCCGCCCATCAATGTCATAATGAATGTGCTGCTCATCCAGCTTGGCGGACAGCTCCTCGATGACCATGCGGATGTTCTCCTGCCGCTCGGCCCGCTTCAGGCCCACCTTCTGCACCAGATTCTGATACCCTGCCGGGTCGATATAGCGCAGGGACAGATCCTCCAGCTCCTGCTTGATGGCGTACACGCCCAGGCGGTGTGCCAGCGGCGCATAAATGTCAAGGGTCTCCCGGGCGATGGCAACCTGCCGTGCGGGAGCCTGGAATTTCAGGGTGCGCATGTTGTGCAGGCGGTCCGCCAGCTTGATCAGCACCACGCGGATGTCCTTGCTCATGGCAAGAATCATCTTGCGCAGGCTTTCGGCCTGTGCCTCCTCCCGGTCGGCAAAGTCCAGCTTGTTCAGCTTGGTCACGCCGTCCACCAGACGGGCGACCTCCGCGCCGAACTCCTGCTGAATAGTCTCCAGCGTGATGCCCTCGCAGTCCTCCACCGTGTCGTGCAGTAGCCCCGCCGCAATGGTGGGCGCATCGATCATCAATTCGGTCAGGATGCTTGCCACAAAGCAGGGATGGATGAAATACGGCTCGCCGCTTTTGCGCGTCTGCCCCGCGTGGGCCTTTTCGGCAAAGTGATAAGCCTTCTCCACCAGCTTATAGCTGTCGCCGGGGTGATATTTCTGAATCCGTGCCAGCATCTGATCCAGCGGCATGGCTTCATAATTCGTGTATCCCATTTGCATCCTCCCTTCAAGCCGCCCCTGCAAGGCGATAATCCTTTCCGTTGCTCAGGCTTTTCCGGCCCGCAGATAGCGGATCAGCGGACTGTCCGCCATGCTGCACTTCACCGCCGGCAAAAGCCGCAGTTGAAAGGGCTGCATGGAAAACTCCGCCAGCTTCACCTGATGAAACGCCGTCAGCCCCACCAGCACCTGTGCACGGGTCAGGCCGCACTGCGCCATCAGTCCGCCGGGGCGCTCCACCCCACCGCTGTACAGCGCCCTGTACAGCCCCCGCAGCGGCTCATCCGCCAGGGCCAGCGTATCCAGCAGCTCCCGCAGGGCGGGCGCAGGTTTCATCACATGGAGCGCCGCCCGGGGACAGTGCGCGCGGATCGCCGCCAGCTCCCCCGGCAACACGTCGCCCTCCAGCAGCACGATGTGGTGCCACTGATCCCTGAGCTTCGTCAGGTCGTAAGCGCACAGCAGCGTGTTGAAGGGCCGTGGGTCCTCCGCTGCGCCTGCGCACACATCCGTCAGGCCCGGATAAGCCGCCAGAAAGCTGCGGCAGGTCTCCAGCAGATGTGCCAGGCACAGCGTTCCCTGACCCTCCCGCAGCAGCCTTCCCAGGGCGGCGTTCGTCTCCGGGCGCGGGCTGTCTGATGATCCTGTTAAATTCTCCGCGAGGGTCGTCATTTCCTGCAAAAGCGCCTCGAAAAACGCATCTTCCGCAGGCAGCGGCGATGCACAGGCCGCAGGCAGCAATGCCTTGACCTGCAATTGCGGCGTAACGCGCTCCCGCCACACATTTTTTTCAGGAGCGAACAGCACATCCACGCGGGTCAAGCCCTTGTCCGCCAGGTCGCCCAGCTGAAAGGCGATGCCGTCCCGCACGGTGTTGCCCTCGCACAGGGACAGCTTCAAATGCTTGCCGTCCACACCCACTCGCCGGGCCTGCTGCACGGACACGTCCCGTGCCAGAAACATGGGCGCAGGGTTGCCATAGCCCGTGGGCTGCATCAGCTCCAGTTGGTCAATGAGCGGCAGATCGACCTCCTCCAGCGTCAGGGGCAGGTCGTATTCCTGCTCGGGGACAAAGCAGTTTGGGTCGCAGCTTTCCGTGATCGCCAGCGACAGGCGGCGGCGCAGTTCCGGCACCAGCTCCGCCTGCATGGTCAGTCCCGCCGCCTGCTCATGCCCGCCAAAGCGCAAAAACAAATCCTTGCAGGTGGACAGCATGGCATGGATGTTCACCCCCGGAATGGATCGGCAGGACCCCACCGCCGTGTCGCCCGTGCGGCTGAGGACGATGGTGGGCCAGTGGAAGCGCTCGCAGATGCGCCCCGCCGCCAGCCCGATCACGCCGCTGTTCCAGTTTTCCCCCATGACCACAATGGCCTTGTGGGTATAGAAGTCCGTGGTCTTTTCCATTTCCGCAAGGGCCTGCTGGGTGATCTCCTGCTCCAGGCTTTGGCGGGTCTGGTTGTTTTCCTCCAAATGTGCGGCGATGCGCTGGGCCACTGCTTCGTCCTGGGTGGTCAGCAGCTCCACGCCCTGACCGGCCTCCTCCAGGCGGCCCCCCGCATTCAGGCGCGGCCCCAGTCGAAAGCCCACATGCCCTGCGTTGACCGGGGGCGTTACGCCGCTGACCGTCATCAGCGCCCGCAGGCCCGGGCGGATGGTGGTCGCCATGCTTTCCAGGCCCATTTTGACAATGACGCGGTTTTCGTCCACCAGCGGCACAATATCCGCAACGGTCGCCAGTGCCGCCAGCTCCAGCCGCTTGCGCACCCCCGCCATGCCCTGCATTTTCTGGCAGATTTTCAGCGCCACACCTGCGCCGCACAGCCGCCGGAAGGGATACTCCCCCAGCAGGGGATTCAGCACCGCGTCTGCCGGGGAGGGGGTATCCGCCAGTTGGTGATGGTCGGTGACGATGACCGTCATGCCCAGCTCCCGGGCCAGGCGCACCTCCTCATGGTTGGTCACGCCGCAGTCCACGGTCAGCAGCAGCCTGCTGCGCTTGGCGATCTGCCGCACCGCATCGCAGTTCAGGCCATAGCCTTCCCCATGTCGGCTGGGGATATAGTAATCCACCTCCGCGCCTTCCTCGCGCAGGGTTTCCAGCATGATGGATGTGGCGCACACGCCATCCACGTCATAGTCGCCGTAGATCATGATGGGCAGATGCTGGTCAATGGCCTGCCGCAGCAGCGCCACGGCCTTGTCCATGTCCTGCATCAGGGAAGGATCGTGCAACTGATCCAGCGCCGGGTGCAAAAAGCGTTCCGCCTTTTCCGGGGTATCCATGCCCCGGGTACGCAAAAGCCCGGAAAGCCACAGGGGCAGCTCCCCCACCGGACGGTTATCCTCCACGCCCCGACGAACCAGATGCAGCACAGCGCCAGCCTCCTTTGCAATATGTTTGGAGTATACATGTCCCCACGCCAAAAAGCAAGTATTGCTCCACGCCTTTGCGTGTGCTATGATGTAGAAAACTTTTCCCTTTCAGGAGGTCTGACCCTTCATGCGAAAGCTGCTCGCGCTTCTGCTGGTCTTTTCCCTGCTGCTGCCCGCGCTGGCCCTTGGCGAGGAGCTGGGCGTTATTTTCAGCTATGACAGCGACACCCTGCGCTTCACCATTTCCTATCTGGAATACAAGGGGGCGGACTGCTATCTGACGCGGCTATGGATGGCGGACCCGGCGCGGCAGATCCACAAGGTGACGGCGGACTGGCATCGCGGCCTGGAAAATCCACTGACGCTGGGGACGCGGTGTTTAGGCGCGGCGCTTTGCGTGAACGCCAGCGGCTTTGTCAGCCCGCAGTATCCCGAAATTCCGAAAAACTACCCCGGAACCAGCAGCGATTATTACTACACGCCCCTGGGTTCGCTGACCGTGACGGACGGCAAGGTGGTGCGCGAGCTTTCCGGAGTCCCCTATTATGGTTTGACGCTGGAAGCGGACGGTCTGCATCTGTACAACGGGGCAGACAACGCCGAGGTGCTGGCAGCAAGCCCCTTGCAGACCTGGGCGTTTTATGTGCGCAGTCCGCTGGTAGTGGACCATCAAAGCATTGTGGATGAAAACTGGACGTTTGCCAGGGCGCAGGCCCCGCGCAATCTCATTGCCCGCTTGGACGATGGCAGTTATGTGCTGCTGACCGCCGCGGACGATTTGAACCGCGGTCTGAACCTCATCAACGCGGTGGCGCTTTTGCAGGAAAAGTTTGACCCGGTATGGGTCTTTAATCTGGACGGCGGCGACTCCACGGCGCTGATTGCCCGCCGAAAGGCTTCTGACAAACTGAAGGTCATCTTCGGCAACGTTGCAAAGGTCACCGACGTGATGGTGATTACGGAGTGAAAGACTGCGAGGGAGGCGGCTTCTGTGCCAGAAGCCCCTCCCTCGCGCTCCCTCCCGAAGATCGGAAAATTTATTTTGCAGTTGTAAGCGTTACCGATAGGTTCCGCAGTCTTTACAGTACAGGCTGGCACTGTCATTAACTGTACCGCACTTCTCGCAGCGCCAGGTCTCGCCAGCGCTCGCGGTATGATGCAGGTTACTGGAGACGTTAGAAACTACAGCAGGTTTTTTATCTGACGATTGAGTCGCTTTTTCATTTTCCCTTTTCTGCTTTCGCAGGATTTCTAAGATTTCCTTGTTGATACAGCAATTCCTTGTCGTTTCGTCAATTAGTTCTCCCATCCCATATAGACCAATCGAGCCAAGCCAGGAAAGCAGCGGCCCTATAATGATGACAAACCACCCCAGAGTGAATGCCCCAATCACTGAAGCAATACACCCAAGAATAAACATTGTCATAGCCACCGTCTTCATTTTTCCCCCAATATCCTCGAACATTTTCCCGTTCCCCTTTCTTTTTTGCGGAGCTTTTAGCTTTCGCCTACCCGCTTGACGGTGCCATTGTCTCCTGAATTTCTCCAAAAGTCACGGTACAAATACGCACATTTTGGCCTTTCCCGTGTGCAAATCTGTAACATTAGAAAAAACGGCATGCGATTCATGCCGTTTTGTACATTGCCCTGCATATGAATTTTTCCTGCCGCATGCCCTGCACGTCCCCTGCGCAAACTACCCCGCAGGAGGTACATCACCCTTGATTTATATGCGAGACGTCAGCAAGCTTTACCCCATGGGCGACCAGGTGGTGGCGGCGCTTTCCCATGTGTCGCTGCACATCGCCCCCGGGGAATATACCGCCGTCATTGGCCCCAGCGGTTCCGGCAAAAGTACCATGATGCACCTGCTGGGCTGTCTGGATACACCCACATCGGGCCAGGTGACGCTGCACGGGCGCGACGTGTCCACCCTGCGCCCCTCCGAGCTGGCCCGGGTGCGTGGGGAGGAAATCGGTTTTGTGTTTCAGGGCTTTCAACTGCTGCCGCAGCTGACCGCGCTGGAAAATGTTGCCATGCCGCTGCTGCTGGCAGGCGTTCCCCGCGCCCAGCGGGAGCAGCGGGCCGCGTCGCTTTTGCAGCGGGTTGGGCTGGGCGAGCGCATGCACCATCAGCCGAACCAGCTTTCCGGCGGGCAGCAGCAGCGTGTCGCCATCGCCCGGGCGCTGGTGCGCGATCCGCCTATTCTGCTGGCGGACGAACCCACCGGCAACCTGGACGGGGACGCTACGCGGGAGGTGCTTTCCCTGCTCAGCGGTCTGCATCGTGAGGGCCGCACCGTGCTGCTCATCACCCACGATCCCGCCGTGGCGGCCTGCGCCCTGCGGCAGATCCGCGTATCCAAGGGGCATGTGCAGGCTTAGCGATACGTTCCGCAGTTTTTGCAGCTGATGGCGGTGCTGGTGTTCATCACGCCGCACTTGCCGCAGCGCCACATATCCGTGCTGTTGTCACTCGTCTGGGTGCTGCTGACGCTGGGCGTGCTGACCGTCGTGGACACGCTGGGCGTAGCAACGGGCTTGCTGTCGCACATAGGCAAATTGCAGGCAATGCCCTGCTTGCGCAGCGCCCGCACCTCGTCCGCCAGCACGCGGGTATGCTCCTCCGTCTGCACCGTGCGCTCGATCAGCTCGCCCAGGCCGTACATGCCCATGGTGCCGACCCACGAAATTAGAAAACCGACAGCGATGATCAGCAGTCCTGCAACGATACGCCCCGCGCTATAGCCAATGCCATAGCTGCCGTACATGCGCATGGAGGAGCTGCCTGCCATCGTCACAAGTCCGCTGATGACGCTGGCAATGATGCCCAGCACCGCCAGAATGACCGCCAGCTTTTTCAGTTTGCCGCCAATGTTTGAGAACATTTTCCTTTTCCCCTTTCCGCTTTGGTGACCCGCTAAAGATCTGCCTGCATATTTGAGCTGCTTCCAAGGATAGGGGGGTCACTTGTCACTGCCCATATGATACCGCACGGCTTTCCCCGCCGTCAAGGCTTCCTGCGCCCTTCCGCGTTCCTGCTGCGATAACTGGCTTGATCTGTGCGATAACCTGTCACGTTCCGCTGTCTTCGCTCTCCTGGGCGAAGATTCGACCATTGGTGACAGCTTGTTCTGCCGCGCTCCTTATGATATAATAGGATGGTCTACGTATAGGAAGCTGTCCCTTCGTCCTGCCGGGACGAAAGGCGCTTCCTCACGCATCATCAAGGAGGCGACGCTTGTGGAGCAGCGGGAATCCCCGCCCATGACAGCCGAGCAGGCCAGACTGCTGAACCCCCTGCAGCTGGCCTATTTAGGAGATTCGGTGTGGGATTTGCTGATCCGCAGCCGATTGATCTATCAGGGACGCAACGTACACAACATGCACCGTGATGCAACGGCGCGTGTCAACGCAGGCGCGCAGGCCGAGGCGCTGGCGCGCATCGCGTCCCTGCTTACCCCCGAGGAGGAGGACATTGCCCGCCGGGGCCGCAACGCCCATGCGCGGCATCCCTCCCCCAAGCACCAGGACCCGGCGGATTACCAGGCCGCCACAGGGCTGGAGGCGCTCATCGGCTTCCTGTACCTTACCGGACAGGAGGATCGCATTTTGACGCTTTTCCGGCAAAGCCAGAAGGAGGAGACCCATGCCTGAGACCAAGCTGCATGTAACGCTTTTGCGGCACACCCTTTCCCCGGAGGAGGTGGTGGCGCTGGGCGCGCGCCTGTGCTATTCCCGTGCCACCCTCGGCGATCTGGAGCAGAAGATCGCCGCCCGGGATCAGCAGGCCTTTGTGGAGCGTCTGCTGAACATGGGTCACGAATCCGTGCTGGAGCATGCCAGCTTCACCTTCGGTGTGGAGGGCGTGAGCCGCGTGCTGCTGGCCCAACTGACCCGGCACCGTCTCGCCAGCTTTTCCGTGCAGAGCCAGCGCTACGTTTCCTATGAAAAGGGCTTTGGCTACATCGTTCCCCCGAAGATCGCCGCCCTCGGCCCCGAGGCCGAGGCGGAGTTCAAGGCGCAGATGGATCAAATGCACGCCTGGTACACCGCCTGGCAGGAAAAGCTGGGCGCAGGCGAGGGCGGCAATGAGGATGCTCGCTTCGTGCTGCCCGGCGCGTGCGAGACCCGCCTGATGGTCACGATGAACACCCGGGAGCTGCGCCATTTTCTGAGCCTGCGCATGTGCGAGCGCGCCCAGTGGGAAATTCGCGCCTTGGCGACGGAGATGCACCGCCTGGTGATGGAGGTTGCCCCCGCCCTGTTCAAGGACGCGGGCGCACCCTGCATCTCCGGCCCCTGCCCCGAGGGCGAAAAGTGCTGCGGCAAAATGCAGCAGAAGCGGCAGGAGCGCAGGGCCATGCTGGAAGCGCTGGCTGCAAAGAACAACGACTAACGACCCGTACCCCCGCAAAGGGAGAGAAAAGGAGACTATTTCATGGCTTTCTATCAGGATGCACCCCATCAAAAGCGCAAGGTGAACCCCGCCGACCAGGGCAGCTGGGACGACGAGGGCAGCCACTACAGCAACAAGTCCAGCCGTCCCGTGCATCGCTTCGGCCCCGAATCGGGCCAGCCCGTGCGCGGCGGTCATGCCAGCGGACGCGGCGATTACCGTGACGGCCGCGCTTTCCGCGGCGAGGGCCGCAGCGACCGTCGGGACAGCCGCCCCTATGGCGACCGGGACAACCGCTACAGCAATGACCGCCGCGGCAGCCGGACGAACGACCGCTATGACCGTCCCGCCCGTAATGATCGCTACGAGCGCAGCGCCGCACCCCGTGCGGAGCGTCCCGCGCCTGTAAACCGCCGTCCCGCCCGCCCCGTGGAGCCTAAGGCCGCGCCCACCTATCGCGACTTTGAGCAGCGCCGTCCCGCGCCCGCCCCTGTGGCGGCTCCCACGCCTGTGGACTGCGTCCCCAATGAGAATCTGCTCTCCGGGCGCAACCCCATCCGCGAGGCCCTGAAGGCAGGCCGCGACATCGAGAAGCTGCTGGTGCAGCGCGGCGATCTGTCTGGCTCCGCCCGGGAGATCGTGCAGATGGCTCGCGAGGCTCACATCCCCGTACAGGAGGTGGACAAGGCCCGCTTGGATGAGATCACCCCCCATCATCAGGGCCTGCTGGCCTTCGCCAGCGCCTATCACTATTCCACCGTGGAGGACATGCTGGCCCTGGCACAGGAGCGCGGCGAGGATCCCTTCCTCATTTTGCTGGACGGCGTGACCGATCCCCACAACCTGGGCGCGGTCATCCGTACCGCTGAGTGCGTGGGCGCGCACGGCGTGATCGTGCCGGAACGCCGCAGCGTGGGCCTGACCCCTGCTGCCGTGAAGGCCAGCGCAGGCGCCGTGGAGCATGTGAAGGTCGCCCGTGTGGTGAACCTCACCCGCACCCTGGAGGACCTGCAAAAGCAGAACATCTGGGCCTATGCCGTCACCATGGACGGCGAGGATTACAACGACGTGGACTTCTCCGGCGGCGTGGCGCTGGTCATCGGCGCAGAGGGTGAGGGCATCAGCCGTCTGACCCTTGAAAAGTGCGACCGCAAGGTGTCCCTGCCCATGAAGGGCGTGCTGGACTCCCTGAACGCCTCTGTGGCGGCGGGCGTGATGATGTACCGGGTTCTGGCCTCCCGCGGGCATAAGGCATGAAGCCCCTGCTGGTGGTGGATGGCTACAACGTCATCGGCGCGTGGAAGGAAGCGGAGAAGCAGCAATGGCCCCTGGACGCATGCCGGGATAAGCTGCTGCATCTGTTGCAGGACCTGAGCGGCTACACCGGGGAAAACGTGGTGCTGGTCTTTGACGGCTATCAGTCGGACCGCAAATTCCGCACCGAGGAGACACAGGCCGGGGTGACGCTGGTCTTTACCATGCACGGTGAAACGGCGGACAGCTACATTGAACGCTATGTGGCGCAGCTGCCCAAGTATCAGGTGGTGCGCGTTGCAACGTCCGACGGGCTGGAGCAAAGCCAGGTGTTATCCACCGGAGCCACGCGGCTGACCGCGCGGGAGCTTTTGCGCGAGGCGCAGGAAACTCGCCGCCGCGGACTTGCCGCGCACCAGACCAACGCCTCGCTGAAGCGCAATCCCCTGATGGAGCGCCTGAGCCAGGATCAATACGCCGCATTAGAGAAGCTCCGACGGAGCAAATAAGGCAGGAAACAAACAATGGACGACCAGAACATGAACTTCACCGAGGAGGAGCTGGCTACCATGCGCGAGCTGGAGGCAGCCCACAAAGCGGAGACGGAAAACCTCGACGATGAATCCGCGCTGCCCGAGCTGGAGGAACCCGCCGACAGCAGCATGGTCTTCCCCGAGGACTATGCGCACATGACCGATGAGGAGGTCGTGCGCCTGTGCCAGCAGGGAGACAGCATCGCCCAGGAATACATCTTCAACAAATACAAGAACTTCGTGCGCTCTAAAGCGCGAAGTTACTTTCTCATCGGCGCGGATCATGAGGACATTGTACAGGAAGGCATGATCGGCCTGTACAAGGCCATTCGCGACTATCGCCCGGATAAGCTGAGCAGCTTCCGCGCCTTTGCGGAGTTATGCATCACCCGGCAGATCATCACCGCCATCAAAACGGCGACGCGGCAGAAGCACATTCCCCTGAACAGCTATGTTTCGCTGAACAAGCCCCTCTACGATGAGGAAAGCGACCGCACGTTGCTGGATGTGATCATCGAGGGCCGCGCTACCAATCCCGAGGAACTGATCATTGGTCAGGAAGACTTGTCCTCCATCCACGCCAAGATCGACGAGGTGCTTTCGGGACTGGAGCAGGAGGTGCTGCGGGCGTATCTGGATGGCAAGAGCTATCAGGAGATTGCCGATAATCTGGGCCGACATGTGAAGTCCATTGACAATGCACTTCAGCGCGTGAAGCGCAAGCTGGAAAAATATCTGGAAGAAAGCGAACAGGACGGAAAGTAAAGGCTTCCTGTTAGTGTGGAAAAATAAAGGCAGGCCGGGAGAAGAACCATTGGTGTTCTTTCCCGGCCTGCTTTGTTTTGGGGGCGTGCGTGCGGCGCGCGGGGGGACGGAACCTCTCCGCCCCTTCGGGGCACCTCCCCTTGCAGGGGAGGCTTTTGGTGTAGGGGCGGCGTACAGTTTTTGTACAGGTAACTTAGGGCTGCACACGCTAGTTCTAAGCGACAAGGCGTTCCGGCGGCTGTATACGGTCAGCCGCCGGAATGCCATGGAGCGAAACCGAAGGAAAGCCCGGTTGTGTCCCCCCGGGAAGGCTCCGATCCAAGCGATGGCTGGGGGCGCTCATGGGGTCCGGGGGCCAGCCTTAGCTGCATGGAAAATTTGGCTGGCCCCCGGGCGGCTTTGCCCACTTTGCCCGAGTGCAAAGTGGGTCGTCCGTCCGCAGACGGACGAAATACTCTCTGGCAACAGATTCCAGCGCGGGGGTGTGCCGCCGGGACTCCAAATGCGGCTACTTTATAAGCTGTTCGATACCCCAGCAGGTGAGTTTATCTTCCACCACTCGCCTCCCGGCGAGCGGTCCCCCTCCTTCTGTGAAAGGAGGCTTTTGGAAGTCTCGTGTCGGGAACAGTGGAAAAAAGAATATGCCTGCCATTGGGAAAGCACATAGCATATAAGTTTCTCGCACCAAAAGGCTCCCTCCGCAGAGGGAGCTGTCAGCCGTCAGGCTGACTGAGGATATGCTCTTTGCCGAGGTTCCATACCACATATTCCTTCCCTATCTGCCGCCCTCACCTTTTCGTCAATGCAGACAGCGGTACAAAGCCGCGAATGGTCTTGTGCTTCACCGTCGTTTCCACATAGCCCCAGTAGGGCGCTTTCACCGCCAGCAACTGGGCCTTTGTGCCTTTCTTCAGCTTGGCCTGCGCATAGCGGCTCGTCATGGGATCGTCTGTCAGGAAGGTCTTCTCGGTGGTTTTTACATTGACCTTCGCGAAGGTCAGCGCATCGCAGGGCCAGTCCCCTGCTTCTAACTTTGCTATATAACCCACGCGGCTGGTGCGGACACTCACCGGGTAGCTGATGAGATACCAGTCCCCCGTCTGCCCGTATAGGGTGAAGCCGCCCCGCAGGGACACTGCGGCCTTGTTCTTCGCCATACGTGCGGACTTCGCAGAGGGCGCGGTATAGACGGCTGCGTCCAACTGCTTCGCGGCACGCTCCTCTGTGCCTTCCGGGAAGGTCACCTGCGTCAGCTGCGCCGCCTTATTCATTTGACGGGCCTGCGCAGGCGTAGCGGGGTTTCGCTTCCAGTCAAAGCTGGACAGCGTGATAGGGGCAACGGCCCACAATTCATTGGTTTTGCCATCACTGACGAGGTAGCCGCCGTCCTGGCGCAGGTAGGCGACCTCGCCTTTTTTCGTGGTCAGTGTTCCCTCTTGAAGCAGCCATTGCCCGTCCTCGCGGGTGAAGCACCACACGTCGGTGTCTGTTTTGCTGCGCGTGATTTCCAGCAGGAAGCTATCGGCAGATACCTTTTCCAGGGTCATGCTCAGCTTATCCGCAGGCTGCGGAACCGCCGTGGTGGAGCGTGCAGCAAACTCCCAGCCGTTTGCTCCCTCCACTGCCACAAAAAGCTCGCTGTGATACCGCGCTTCCATGACAAACACTGCCGTCTCCTGCGGACGATTGCGGCGCATATCCTGATCCTTTGCGGCGGCGGTGTAGTCCGCATAATCCTTCATGGCTTCGTTCTCGAACAGTGCCGTCAAGCTGCCGGGCAATCCCCAGCCGTTTGCGGATGCAGTGCTGATGCACCCCAAACCAAGCAAGCCGATCAAAAGAAACGCAAGCAGTTTTCGCATAGGTCCTTCTCCTCTCCCTGTGGGTTCCTGATGAGGTTCTTTGCCTATATAACGCTGCACCCTCCACCTTTTCTTGCAATTCAGCGTGAAAAAATGTGAAATCCTCCCTTTGAAAGCAAAAAATGGGGAATTTACCTATCGTACCCTCCACCATCATAAAAAAGTGCGCTGTTGTATCAGCCTTTTCCCCCACTCCAAATAGAAAAGAGCCGGGGAGTGCATGCTGTACTCCCCGGCCCCTCTGTTTCTTTCTGTCCCGATCACACGGCACCCTGCGCCATCATCGCGTCGGCAACCTTCAGGAAGCCCGCAATGTTCGCGCCGGCAACATAGTCGCCCTCTGTGGCGTATTCCTTGGCGGCAGCATCCACCTTGTGGAAGATGCCGATCATGATGTCCATCAGCTTCGCGTCCACTTCCTCGAACGTCCAGCTCAAGCGCTGGCTGTTCTGGCTCATTTCCAGGGCGGAAACAGCTACGCCGCCTGCGTTCGCAGCCTTGGCGGGTGCAAACAGCACACCCGCATCCTGGAACGCCTTGGTGGCCTCCAGTGTAGAGGGCATGTTCGCGCCCTCACCCACGGCTTCCACGCCGCCCGCGATCAGCGCCTTAGCGCTTTCCTCGTTGATTTCGTTCTGCGTTGCGCAGGGCAGGGCGATCTGGCAGGGAATGGTCCAAATGCCGGAGCAGCCCTCGGTGTAGGTCGCACTGGGCACAGCCTTCACATATTCGCGAATGCGCTTGCGCTCCACTTCCTTCAGCTGCTTGATCACGTCCAGCTTCACGCCGTTGGGATCGTAAATGTAGCCGTTGGAGTCGCTCATGGCGACTACCCTTGCGCCCATCTCGGTGATCTTCTGGGCAGCATAGATGGCAACATTGCCGCTGCCGCTGACCACCACGGTCTTGCCCTCAACGCTCTTGCCATTGCAGCGCAGCATCTCCTGCAGGAAGTAGCACAGACCAAAGCCCGTGGCCTCCTTCCGGGCCAGGCTGCCGCCATAGGTCAGGCCCTTGCCCGTCAGCACGCCCTCATACAGCCCCGTCAGGCGCTTATACTGACCATACAGATAGCCGATCTCCCGCGCACCCACGCCAATGTCGCCCGCAGGCACGTCCACATCCTTGCCGATGTGGCGGTACAGCTCGGTCATGAAGCTCTGGCAGAAGCGCATGACTTCGTTGTCGCTCTTGCCCTTGGGGTCAAAGTCACTGCCACCCTTGCCGCCGCCGATGGGCAGGCCGGTCAGGCTGTTCTTCAAGATCTGCTCCATGCCCAGGAACTTGATGATGGACAGGTTCACGCTGGGATGCAGCCGCAGGCCGCCCTTGTAGGGGCCGATGGCGCTGTTGAACTGCACGCGATAGCCGCGGTTCACCTGTACCTGGCCCTGGTCGTCCACCCACGGCACACGGAACATAATGATGCGCTCCGGCTCCACATAGCGCTCCAGCAGTCCCGCCTTTTCATATTCGGGATGCTTATCGATCACGGGCTTCAGGGTGGTCAGAATCTCGGTTGCAGCCTGCAAAAATTCAGGTTCATGCGCGTTGCGGGCCTTCAGGCCGTCCAGCACGCGCTGTGCATAATCAGACATGGGAATCGCTCCTTTCACGCGCGCAGGCTCGCTGCGCGGGCTTTGACTTTGCGGCAAAACCTATTGCGGCATCGCAGCATTCTGCGAGATCGCTTTCATTTTACCCACTGGAACAGGACAATGCAAGGGGCTGACTGTGTTTCTTCTGCGCTTCTTCTGTTTTTCCTGTGTATTCTTCCCCCTGCGGCGGGACATGCTGATGAAGAACAAACCCATAAGGAGGTACACACATGTCCGACATGTTTTGCTTTCAGTGCCAGCAGACGGCAGGAAACCGGGGCTGCGAGCGCACTGGCGTATGCGGCAAGCAGCCCGACACCGCCCATTTGCAGGATGAACTGGTGGACGAGCTGATCCGACTGGCCTATGCCGGGGAAGCGGCAGGCAAGCATCCCGCAGAGGCAACGCGGCTGCTGATCGACGGGCTTTTCACCACGCTGACCAACGTGAACTTTGACAACGAGGCCCTGCGCACCTTCACCCAGCGGGTCGTTCGCGCACGGGAAGCGCTGGGCGGCAAGGCCATTCCCGTTGTGTCCCTTTTTTCCGGCGACCCGAATGTCGTGTCCCTGCGCTCCACGCTGCTGTTTGGGCTAAAGGGCATGGCGGCCTATGCCCACCACTGCCTGAACCTGGGCTATGCCGATCCAGAGGTATCCAACTGGTTCTACACGGGACTGTGCGCCCTGAACGAGGAGCATACGCTGGATGCGTGGCTGGATCTCATCATGGCCTTCGGGCGGGTGAACTACCGCTGCATGGGCCTGCTGGATCAGGCCAACACCACCACCTTTGGCATTCCTGTACCCACGCGGGTGCATGTGGACGTGAAGGCAGGTCCCTTCATTGTAGTCTCCGGGCATGATCTGCTAGACCTGCGGGAGCTGCTGCGCCAGACGAAGGGGACAGGGATCAACGTCTATACCCACGGGGAAATGCTGCCCGCCCATGGGTACCCCGAGCTGAACAAGTATCCTCACCTTGCGGGGAACTTCGGCACGGCATGGCAAAGCCAGCAGAAGGAATTTGAGGACCTTCCCGCGCCCGTTCTGTTCACCACCAACTGCCTGATGCCGCCCCGCCCCAGCTATGCCGATCGGGTCTACACCACGGCAGTGGTAGGTTATGAAGGGCTGACGCACATCGCTCCCGGCCCGGACGGTCGCAAGGACTTCTCCCCGCTGATCCGGCAGGCCATCGCCCTGGGCGGCTATGCCCATGACCGCAGCATGAGCGGCATCAACGGCGGGCATATGCTGACCACCGGCTTTGCGCACGGCGCGGTCCTGCAGCACGCAACGGAGATCATTGCCGCCATCAAGGCCGGAAAAATCCGCCACATCTTTCTGGTAGGCGGCTGCGACGGCGCGCACCCCGGGCGCAATTACTACACAGAGTTTGTGAAGCAGACCCCCATGGACACTCTGGTGCTAACGCTGGCCTGCGGCAAGTATCGCTTCAACGACCTTGACTTGGGTGAGATCGCGGGACTGCCGCGCATTCTGGACATGGGCCAGTGCAACGACGCTTACAGCGCCGTGCAGGTGGCGCTGGCACTGGCAGAGGCCTTCGGCTGCTCCGTCAATGATCTGCCGCTGACGCTGGTGCTTTCCTGGTATGAGCAGAAGGCCGTGTGCATCCTGCTGTCACTGCTGGCGCTGGGCGTGAAGAACATCTATCTGGGGCCGACGTTCCCGGCATTCTTTTCCGAAACGGTGGCGAAGTCTCTGACCGAGGCCTACGGGCTGCACCCCATCACCTGCCCGGAGCAGGACATGGACGCGATACTTGGTCGGAAATAAGAAGCGTTTCTCCCCCGCGCCTGGCATTCTGCGTTGCGTTTTCCGCCAAAATCCCGTATAATAAAGCAGTTTGATGACACAGATGAAGGAGATACCGCAATGATTTTGCTTTCGGCACAGAATATTCAAAAATCCTTCGGCACCAACACGGTGCTGAAGGACGCAAGCCTTGTTTTGCAGGACGGTCAGCGTCTGGGACTGGTAGGCGTGAACGGCTGCGGCAAGAGTACGCTGATGAAGATCATTGCGGGCATGATCCCTTATGACGGCGGCACGCTGACCATGCAGAAGGGGCTGCGCCTTGGCTACCTGGCCCAGCAGGGCATGGTCACCCCCGGCAAAACTGTGCTGGAGGAGCTGGAAGCCGTGTTTGAGCCGGTAGTCGCCATGGAGGAGCGTCTGCGCCAGCTGGAGCAGGACATGGCCCACACCGCCGACGACCCGGAAAAGCTGCGCCAGCTGGGCAACCAGTATGACCAGCTGACCCGCACCTTTGAGGAAAGCAACGGCTACGGCTGGCGCTCCACGGTGCAGGGGGTGCTGGCGGGTCTGGGCTTCCGCAAGGAGCAGCAGAGTCAGCTGGCAGAGCTGCTTTCCGGCGGCGAGCGCACCCGACTGTGCCTGGGCCGCCTGCTGCTTCAGCGCCCGGACGTGCTGCTGCTGGACGAGCCGACCAACCATCTTGATCTGAAATCCATCGCCTGGCTGGAGGATTATCTGCTGGGCTACAAGGGTGCAGTGCTGCTGGTCAGCCATGACCGCTACTTTATGGATCACGTCTGCGACCACATGGCGGAGCTGCTGATGGGTTCCATCGAAAGCTATGACGGCAACTACACCGCCTACATCCAGCAGCGGGTACAGCGCTTTGAGATCCGCATGAAGGCCTATGAAATGCAGCAGAAGGAGATCGCCCGGCAGGAGGCTATCATTGCCCGGTACCGCTCCTTCAACCGGGAAAAGTCCATCCGCGCGGCGGAAAGCCGGGAAAAGCGGCTGGAAAAGCTGGAACGGCTGGAAAAGCCCGTGGAGGAGAACGCCATCCGCTTCCACTTTGACATTCGCCGCCGCACCGGCGAGGATGTGCTGATGGCGGAGGAGCTGAAAAAGGGCTTTGACGGGCGCACGCTGTTTGAGCATGTGAAGCTGCACCTGCGGGCCGGAGACCGCATTGCCCTGATCGGCGACAACGGTGTGGGCAAGTCCACGCTGTTCAAGTGTCTGATCGGCGAGGAACAGTTTGACGAGGGTACGGTTCGCCTGGGAACGGGCGTGGACATTGGCTATTATGACCAGCATCAGGCCCACCTGCACGACAGCAAATCCGTGCTGGACGAGGTATGGGACGAGTTTCCCCGCCTGGAGCAAAGCCAGGTGCGCGGCGCGCTGGGCCTGTTCCTGTTCACCGGGGACGATGTGTTCATGCCCATTTCCACCCTTTCCGGCGGCGAGAAGGGCCGCGTGGCGCTGACAAAGCTGATGCTGCGCAAGGACAATCTGCTGCTGCTGGACGAACCCACCAACCACCTGGACATGGACAGCCGCGAGGTGCTGGAGGCCGCGCTGGAGGATTACCCCGGCACCATTCTGGCCATCAGCCACGACCGCTATTTCATCAACCGCTTTGCCACCCGCGTGATGGTGCTGGAGCAGGGCGGCGTGAAAGAATACCTGGGCAATTACGACGACTATTTTGAGAAGATCAACCGTGGGCAGGAGCCTGACGGCGACCTGCCGCAGATCACCCGCACGGCGCAGGACAAGGAGAAGCGCCGCTCCCGGGAAGCGACCCAGCGCCTGAAGGCGCTGAAACTGACTGTTTCCCAGGCCGAGGCCGCCGTTGCCAAGGCCGAGGAGGAGCAGGCTGCGCTTGAAGCGCAGATGGCAGCCCCCGAAACCTATCAGGATGCTGCCAAGGCTGCCGAGCTGGCGAAGCGCTATCAGCAGGTGCAGCAGGAAGTCGCCCAGTGCTATGAGGCCTGGGAGCAGGCCGAGGCGGCACTGGCGGAAGCCCAGGAAAACTAAGTTTCACCAGATAAGGAACGAAAACGACCACTTATCGCGGCAAAAAAGAACAAGCACTGGCACGCAGCTTCGGCTGCGTGCTATTCTTTTAGAGAGATACTTTTCTTTGTGCGAAATTAAACTTCTTCATCCTGCTGCGAAAGGGACGTGCTGTCCATGAAGAAACGATGGGTATGCCTGCTGACCCTGCTGGTGCTGCTGATGTGTCCGCTGGCGAGGGCGGACTTTGGAGAATTTTCCGATGGTGCCTTAAGCTCCGGCTACAGCGCTTCCTTTGCCATCGGCGCGGGTGGGCCTGGTATTACATTTTTTGCCAGTCTTCTTTTCTATGTGCTGTCTGCCCTGATAGTGAGCATTTTCTACTTCATATGCCACTTCATATGCCACTTAATAGGTCGCTTTATACGGCGTGTTTTTGACCTGGAACCAAGTGATACTGCTCCGAGTAAAAGCGTATCCTACCTTCAGCCCGTCAGTGAATTGCACGACTTCGATGAAGCGAAGCTTCTTCAGCAGATTCCCGCCATCTATATGATGCTGCAAAATGCCTGGACCGCAGGCGATTTAACACCCATTCAGCCGCTGCTGACTATCCCTTATTACGCACAGGTGCGCGACAACCTGCAAAAAAAATATCTGAATACAAGAATCAAGAACCATTTTGAACAGATCAAAGTGACGGACGTAAAAATGATCGGCTGCATGCCAGGTCATTACGGCGAGACAGACCAACTGTTTGTCTCGATAGACGCTTCCTTTATCAACTACCTAACGAATATATTTGGAAGCGTCACCCAGGGAAGCAAAACCGACAGGATTTACATGCACTATGAATGGGAAATGGAACGCCGCAGAAACAATCCCAACGCCTTTACAGCCAGCGGCAGCACACTGCCCGACGATGTTCGCTGCGATTGGATCATTACCCGCATCACGGGGTATCCAAGAACGTAAATCTGCTAGTTTTTGCAAAGGAGATAGAAATCCATGAAGAAACGACTGATGTGCCTATTCATTCTGCTGTTGCTGTTTCTCTGCACTGTCCCTGTCTGCCATGCGGCTACCCAAGCTGCCGCTTCTGCACCCCTTGTGAAAAGCGCATCCAGCTCCTATTCGCCCTACGACAGCACCCTCTATGAAGAATATATGCGGCAGCGTCGGCAGGCAAAGGAAGAGGACGATAGCGGTATCAGTTCTTTGCTGAAGATTCCACTGCAAATTCTGATGTATTTTCTTATGTGCTGGATAGTAAAAATGCTGTATAAGTTCATCCTCGGCATCATCCATTTTCCAAAGCGCGTAAAGCATCGATCCATATGGCTCTCCTGCCGCCAACCCATCCAGCAACTGACGGAGTTCAGCGAGGAAAAGTTTGTCGAGGCGTTTCCCGCCATGTTTACCCAATTCATGGAAGGGCTGACTTCAGGTCGTATGGCTCTCCTCAATCCGCTGCTAACCGCTGAGCTTTATACACAGATAGATCAAGCGATACAAGCGGCAAAATCAAAGCAGTCTGTTTATCGCCGTACCTACCATATGCTGGAAAGCAGCGTGACCGATGTAAAGCTGCTCGGCTGCTGCCCGCATCGTTTCCGCGGCCCGGACTACCTGCGCGTATCCTTCCAAGGCAGCTTTGCTTACGAGCGTTTTAAGGATGGCGAGGAAGCAGGCCTTGAAAAGAATCGCCATACCATCTGCCAGCAATACACTTGGCTGTTGACACGTCATCTCGGCCCGCGTTCGGAGCAGATCAGCAACTGCCCCAACTGCAACGCCGCCATTGACGTAAACAATGCTTCCGCGTGTCCCTACTGCGGCGCGAAGATCACCAGCGCCGACTACAGTTGGGTAATTTTCAGCATTGAATCATCGCCCCTCCCTGCCGAAAACAATTCCGCAAGCTAAAAAAGCCCGTCCCCCGCAGCGATAGCTTCCTGCGGGGGACGGACTTTTCTTATTCTTCAAACGGCATGCTGGAACGTTCAGCATTCATCAATTCTTCTTCCGGGTCGGGAAGCGCGCCATGCTCTGCCAGATAGCGGGCTTCCTTCTCCGCCACCTGCAAACGCTTGGTGTGGATATAGGCACGGTTCGCGGCAGTGGCAAAGGCGGTGGTCATGTTCATCAGGCGCTTGCCATCATCCGTGGGCTGAAAGCGCAGCCGAATCAGCACCGAGCCGTGATCCTTGCAGGTCGCCAGGCCGATGTACTTGTCGGCGCACTGCTTGACGTAGCCCTCCTCCTCCAGCAGGGCGGGCTTGCCGCAGCGGGGGCAGCGGGGATGCAGCGCCGTTTCGCTTTGCAGCGCCTCCTTCAGGGAATCGAAGGTTTCTCCGGGCAGCTTTTCCCGGCGGGTACGGTTGGCGTGAATGAGCTGCTTGGGCTTCTGGGGATAGTCCAACACCCGCTCAGGGTGCGGCAGCTTCGCAAACACCAGCGCAGTGTAGTAAGCGTCGTGCAGGGCGTTGTGGAAGCTGCGGTTTTCGTCCGGCTCAATGCCGAAGTCGTCCATGGCAGCCTTCAGGCCCTTGCGATCCTTGGTGTTTGTCACGACGCTGTACATCTTCTGAATATCGCACAGGGGCGGAAGCTGCTCCTTGCACTGGAAGAAATCCATGTTCTGCTTCAGCACGCTTACATCGTCGCAGCCCCAGGTCAGCAGCGCGTAATCTTCGCCGCACCATGCCACAAACTGGTGCATGGCTTCCAGGAAGTCCGGCGCATCCGCCAGCTCCTCCGAGCCAAGATGCGTCATGCGGCGAATGCGGGGATGGATCTTCACATAGTGTGTGGGCCGAATGGGGATGGAAATGCTGTCCACCACCATCAGGTCGTCATCCAGCTTCACCGCGCCGATCTGAATCATTTCGAAGATCAGCTTGTCCCCCACCTCACGGTAAACATGGCTCTGGTAGGACAGGGGCTGGTTCCATTCAAGGTCGAGAATGATATAGTGCATGGTTCGTTTACTCCTGACTGCGGCCTTGTGCCGCGGCGCTCGCGCCTGCCAGCGCACCCGTGGAAAAGGCGATCTGCAAATTAAAGCCGCCCGTGTGGGCGTCCACATCCATTACTTCGCCCGCAAAATACAGCCCGGGACACAGTCGGCTTTCCATGGTGGCAGGCTGGATCTCCTTGACGGTCACACCGCCGCGGGTCACAATAGCCTCCGCCAGCGGACGGCGCGCGGCAATGGTCAGCGGCAGGGCCTTCAAGGTCTGGCACAGCTTCTCCCGTTCCGCGCGGGTCACCTGCGCGCACACCCGGTCGGCAGGTACACCGCACAGTGCCGGGAACATTGCACTCAGCCGCAGGGGCAGAAGGCCCGGCAGCACGTTTTGCAGCTGCTTGCGAGGCTGCGCAGCGAGATCCCGCTGAACCCGCGCGTCCAGCTGCTCCGGGGTCAGCCCGGGCTTCAGGTCCAGCGTCACCTGCGCCTCGCTGAGGTCATCGGGCAGGTGACAACTCATTTCCAGCACCAGCGGCCCGGAAATGCCGAAGTGGGTGAAAAGCATCTCCCCCAGCTCGGTATACAGGGTCTTCTTGCCCTTTTTCAGCGTCAGGCGAACGTTTTTCAGCGCCAAGCCCTGCAATTCCCGGGGCCAGCCTTCCGCCGTTTCCAGCGCGGACAGCACAGCCTCCCGGGGCTGCAGCGTATGTCCTGCGCTTTGCGCCAGCGCGTAACCGTCCCCCGTGGAGCCAGTCATGGGATAGCTTGCGCCGCCCGTCGCCAGGATCACCGCATCCGCCGCAAGCTGCTCGCCGCTCTCCAGCGTCACGCCGCTGATGCGGCCCGATGTGCATTGCAGCGCCGCGACCCGGCTGTTCAGCCGCACCTGTACGCCGCGCCGCTCCATCATCCGGGCCAGGGTCCGGGTCACATCGCTGGCCTTTTCCGTCTGCGGATAGACCCGCTGACCGCGCTGCACCTGCACGGGGCAGCCGTTATCCTCCAGCAGAGCCATCATGTCCTGGGGACCGAAATGGCTCAGGGCGCTGTACAAAAAGCGCGGATTGCGCGGCACCTGACGCAGAAATTCCTCCTGCGTGCAGTCGTTGGTGACGTTGCAGCGGCCCTTGCCGGTGATGTAAATTTTCTTGCCCAGCTTTTCATTACGCTCCAGCAGCGTGACCCGCGCACCTGCATCCGCCGCGAAAATGGCAGCCATCATGCCCGCCGCTCCGCCGCCAATAATCAGCACGTTATTCCATGTGTCCATGCTCTTCTCCCAAATAAACATCGTTGGCAGCCCAAATGGCCTCCAGCTGCTTGAAGTGCCGTCCCAGCTCCTCCTTGCGGTGCAGGCCCAGGGACACGATCAGCGCGTTGATGACGCTCATGGGTGCGGCAAGGGAATCCACAAAGGAAGCCATATCCGTGCGGGCGGTGAGGCACACGTCGCTCACATCGTGCAGGGGCGACATGGGGCCGTCGGTAATGGAAATGACCTGCGCCCCGCCCTTCCGTGCAAAGCGCATGGCCTCCACCGTGCGGGTGGAATAGCGCGGAAAGCTGATGCCGATCAACACATCGTTGCTGCGCACCCGGGCGATCTCCTCAAACACATCCGTCGCCCCGCTGGACACCAGATGCACCCGATCGAAAATATAATTCAAATAATACCCGAGGAACTGTGCCAGCGGCGCAGCCGAGCGCAGGCCGATGACGTAAATTTCCTCTGCATCCAAAATGCGATGCACCGCATTTTCAAAGCACTGCACATCCAGCTGCTCCACCGTGGCGCGAATGTTCTGCATGTCGCTTTTCAGCACCGTGCGCAGCACTGCATCCGGGTCGATCTCCGAGGACATTTCAAAGCGCTGCACCGCCGTCAGCCGATGGCTGACCAATTCCTGCAGCGCCCGCTGCAATTGTGGATACCCCTCATAGCCCAGCACCGAGGCGAAGCGCACCACCGTGGATTCGCTCACCCCCACGCTTTCGCCCAGGCGGCTGGCGGTCATGAACACCGCCTTATCGTAATGATCGACGATATACTGGGCGATCCTGCGGTGGCCCTTGCTCAGGCGGCGGCCCGAATGGTTCAGCCGCTCGATCATGTCCTGCATATCCTGCATGCGTTTCTACCTCCTGGCGGGCCCTTCTACAAAGGTCCATACCTGTTCCATTATATAGGACGAGGGGTATTTTTGCAAGACCGCAGGCAGAATCTTTCATTTTGGAAAGCCGGTCACAGCTCCTCCAGCAGTGCTTTCCAGGGGGCTTCCTCCACCGGGCGCGGCCCCAGCAGGGTCAGAGTGATATGCCCCTGACGCACCAGATCCGCATCACTGCCGGGAGTGTGGCGCTCCGCAGGATGCTCCGGCGTGCTGAAGAAATATGTCTCCCCGCGGGGCGTTTCGTAGCGCGCATGCCCGTATTCATAGCACACCGTGGAGATGGGACACAGCATCGGGGGCTGCAAATGCGCCACATCGCAATTGGGAAAATTCACATTCATCAGCGTATGCGGCGGCAGCGGATGCTCCTTCAGCGCTTCGCCCAGCTGCAAAGCCCATTCCACGCCCACCTGCAAGGTATCCATGGCGATGGGCGGCTCCGCAGAAAGTGCCAGCGCCGGGTAGCCCATAAACGCCGCCTCCCGCGCAGCCCCCACGGTGCCGGAGCAGTAGGTCGCCAGCCCGGTGTTCCAGCCGTTGTTGATACCGCTGATCACCAGATCCACATGATCTCCGCACAGCTCCGTCAGACCCAGCCGGGCGCAGTCCACCGGAGTGCCGTCCACCAGCCAGGCCGCGTCCGCACCCTCCATGATCCCGGGGCGCACCAGCACCGGCGCCGTGGTGGTGAAGGAGTGTCCCTTGGCGCTCTGCTGGGTCATGGGGGCGCTGACCGTGACCCGATGCCCGTGCGCCGCCACCGTACGGCAAAGAAACGCCAGCAGCGGGCTGGCAAAGCCATCATCATTGGTAAGCAGAATATGCATGAAAAGCCCTCTTTCTCTTTCGTATACCGTGCGTCACTCGTCCGCCTGTGCCGTTTTCGTGAAGTCTGCAAAGCCCGTGGTCAGGAAGGAATCCGGCAGCCCGGAGTCCGGGTCCTTGGCCTTGTAGAACACCAGCTTGCGCCAGACCTGTTCCTTCCCCGCCTGATCCTCAATGGGATAGGGGCGGTAATCCCGATCCTTGTGCATTTTATAAGGGATCGCCGTCAGCGTCGCCAGTTCGCAGCTTCCATCCTCCTGGACGGTATAAGTGACCTGCACCACGCAGGTGTCATCGTCCTTGGGCGCGGCGTTCGCCCCAAAGGTGAAGTTGGACAGGCTGTACAAGATCACCTTGCCCTTATAGATCTGAATGGGCTGCACCGTATGGGAGCCATGCCCGTAGACCATATCCGCACCCATGTCGATCAGCGCAGGCGCGCCGGTGCGCTGCTGCCCATTGATGTTCAGACTTTCCTCCTTGCCCCAATGGGCGCTGGCAATGACGAAGGTGCAGCCCTGGGCACGCAGCTCTGCAATGGCCTGCCGGTAGCGCTCCAGCTTCGCCTCATTGATGGGATAGGTATAGCCCACAAAGCCAATCTTCACGCCCTTGACGGTGATCGTATACAAGTCGCTGTCCCCAAAGTAGCCGATGCCCTGTTCCGCCAGCGCAGCAAGGGTATCCACGCGGCCCTTCGCCCCAAAGTCGGACATATGGTTGTTTGCGGTGTTCACCACATCCACATGCCCCAGCTTGAACACCTCGGCAAACTCCGGCGCTGCGCCCAGCGCCATGAACTTGCCCGTGGACTTGCGGTTGGTGAAGCAGCCCTCACAGTTGGCGATGGTCAGGTCATCCGCCGCAAACAGCTCCGCCGCCAGAGAGAAAGGATAATCCAGACCGTTCTTCTTCGTCTTTGCGGTGAAGCTGGAGCCATAGCCCCGGTACTTGTACTGATCGCCCACGGTGCAGTCGCCGATCAGGGAAAGGGTCAGCGTTTCCGCAGAGGCAAAGCCTGTCAGCAGCACCAGCGCCGCCAGCAGGGCCAGAAAGCGTTTCAGCATGCAGCATTCCTCCTTTTTGTGAAAAAAGCGAAAGCGTTTGGTCGCGCTGCGCGTTCAAACGCAGTTGTTTCTTTTTGATTATAGCATGGCGGTGCAGGGGGATGCAAGGCGGAGGAAGAACCAAGCATTTACAAGCAATAGCTCCAGCAAAGCCCCTTCTGCAATTTTCAAAACGGCGCTGTGCATTTTCCACTGCACAGCGCCGTTTCTCTTATTCGCATACACCTTTACTCGATCTTTTCGCCCTTTTCCAGCTTATCGATCATGCGCAGCACGAAGCGATAGCCTTCATACTCCTCGGTGGTGCATTTCAGGTAATTCTCCTTGGTTTGACGTGCCAGGGCAAGCGCCTCGTCCCGGCGATTCAGCACCGCAAGGGCAGGAATGCGCACCGCGTCGCAGGCATAAGCGTACAGGGTGAAGCCCAGCCGCTCGAAGATACCGCGGGCTTCCTCCAGCAGGGCCAGGGCCTCCTCGGGCCGGCCGCACTTGCGCGCGATCACCGCCTGACTTTGCAGGGCGGCGGCGTAATCGCCCGTATCCACGCGCAGGGCGCGGTAGCCGCGCAGCACCTCGCTGCTGACGGCAGCGGCCTCCTCCACACGGTCCAGCTCCACCAGAATGCTTGCCAGATTCGTCTGGATATGGATCTTCGTCAGCAGGTCAATGTCGTAGCTCAGGGCCTGGCGAATGGTCTGCAATGCTTCCTCCCGCTGGCCCAGCGCCTTATAGCACAGGGCGATGGTGTTCAGCAGGGTCACATAATTCTCCCGCATGGCGCTGCCGTTGTGGCGATGAAGCACCGCAAGCGCCTTCTGGGCCAGCTTCAGGCAATGCTGCGCATCGCCGCGCATGATCCAGGCGTTGCCGATCTCCTCCAGCACCTCGGCCTCCAGGCAGGAATCCCGCAGACAGCTTTCGTGCATCAGCGTCAGCAGAGCGTCGCCCTCTTTTTCCAGCTCCGCCTCGTCCAGTTCGCCCCGGACGCAGCGCTGGCGAATGCGGAAGGAAAGATACTGCACGTTTGCCAGCGCCAGAGGAAAGACCGCATCCGCATCCCGCTGAATCTCATCCGCAAGGGCCTGATCCTCGGGGGACATCACGCCGTACATAATGGCAATGACAAAGATCGCCGCCCACAGGCTGGGTGTTTGCGCATAGACGGGCTTCATGGCGGCAATGCAGCGCAGCTGCTCCGTCAGCGCCTGCGCGTCCTCGCCGCCGTTTGCGCCCACGCGCATCAGGCGCAGCAGTACACATTCCAGCACCAAGCGACGGGGCGACACCGGCTCCGCCTTGCTGCGCATGCTGACAAGCCACTGATGAATCGCGCCGTAGGGCAGATAAACGCGGGTCAGCATCCAGCAGGCGGGAATGATCGCCTCCCCCGTCGGCTCCGGCAGGGCGCACAGCAGGCTGATGCACAGACGGTACACGTCCATGTCCACCCAGCCCTCCTGGAAAAATCGCGGGTACAGGGATTCCGCCAATTGTATCAGGCTAGGCAGCTCACCCATGGCGGGCAGATAGGCCCGGAAGCATTCCGCCAGCACGGGGTGCATGGCGTAGCCGCTCCACTCTGCATCCAGATAACCGTAATCCGCCGCCGTCTGCAATAGGTCGATCACGTCCTCTGCGCTGCCGACGTCCGTCAGCACCGCCGTTACAGCCTCGGCGCTCCAAGTCTGGTAAGGAAACGTGGCGAACAGCGCCAGCAGCCTCCTCGACCGTTCGTCGGTCGCGCCGGTATCGATCAGCGCCTTCATGGATGAAATAATCGGGGTCAAGCTGGTGCTGGAAAAGCTGATGGACGCGAAGCCCTGGCTATGCAGCTCTGCGTTCAGCCGGGTCACAGACCAGCGCTTGATCCGTGCAAGGCTTGCCAGCAGCGAAATGGCCAGCGGATGGCCCTGCACACTGTCCAGCAGATCGCCCAGCTCCTTGGGCGCATCCACCGGGTAGGTATACTTTTTCAGGAAAAGCTCCTGACTGGCTTCCCGCGTCAAGGCAGGCACAGCCACCTCGTCAAAGCCCTCGGCTCCCGCAGGGAAGCGAGATGTCATGACCACGTCGCAGCCCCAGGCAGAGAGGTCCAGCAAATGTGCATCCTCGGACAGGGGCGTGTTCACGCTATCGATCATCAGCAGGGTGCGGCCCTCGAAGGATTCCTCCAGCTGCGCCCGGGCCAGAGCAATCACGTCGTCGTCCTCGCCCTGCACCTCGGAAAGGGACGGGAACGCCGCGCGGAAGCTGTCCGCCAGGGAGCTGTTATACTGCACATAAGCCACGCGGCTGAACAGGCCCTCCGGCTCCAGGCGGCGCATGGCCTGCCGCACCAGCTCCGTTTTGCCGATGCCGCCCATGCCGCGCACCAGCAGCTTGCCGCCTGCACGGATCTTCTCCGTCACCGTGTTCAGCAGCGTACCGTCTCCCTGCACATACTGGCCCTCCGGCAGGGGCTGGCGGCACAGCACGCAGTCACGGTTGGTCAGCGCCCGCGGCACCCGCCGTCCATAGGAAATGTGGGAATACACGGGCCACAGCTTGCGGTCGCAAGGATGCATGGCGCTGCAAAAGCCCAGCAGCTCGCTGCAGTTCATTTCATCCCCATACAGGGCCAGCAGCGTCAGCCAGCTCAGAGACAGGGCGTGGCAGAACAACACGCTGGGACCGCCCGCCGCGTTTTCCCCGCCCCGAGCCTCCTTCAAAATCGTCTGAAGGGTCGGCACCAGCAGCACGTCATCCTGAGCGCAGGCCTTTTCAAAGGCTTGCAGGCTGCGGGTCATGTCCTCGGGCTGATAATGATTAGCCGTCAGGAATTCGCTGAAAATGCCCGTCAGCTTCAAAATGCCGGCGGCGTTCAGGG
Source organism: uncultured Clostridia bacterium (assembly GCA_934631985.1). GTDB lineage: Bacteria > Bacillota > Clostridia > Christensenellales > Aristaeellaceae > Egerieenecus. The sequence continues at coordinate 67,077 of CAKTYE010000004.1, forward strand.
AAGCATTCAGCTCGGCAAGCAGCCGCGCAGGCGTAGAAGACGCGCCGGTGCGGTTCATCAGATTGCTCAGGCTGCGGGAGCGGCTTTCCGTGTCAAATAAATCACGCATCAGCTGCTCGGAAAGGAAGCCCTGCAGGATTCCCGTCCAAAACTTGGTCAGCGTCAGGCCCTTCAGGGCCTGGACAGGCAGCACACCCGTGGAATAAATGCCCGGGAGCTTACCCGTTAAATAACGGTAAACATTTTTCGGTGTAAGCAAAATTGCACCGTCGCTTGCTTCTTTCATCGGGTCTTTCCTCCGATTTAGCTATTTTATGTAATCTTTCCATCGCACACTGTAATCGCTGATTATTGTACCAAAATTTGCACAGGCTTGCAAGGGCGGTACCGCAGAAAAACAAATATGCTGCGATAACTGGCAGCCCTGCAACGGGAAACGTGAAGTCCTTCTCGCGGCAGGTTTCTCATTTTTTGGCAAAACTCTCCCGCTTTTTGGAGCGTCTTTTCCGCCCGGCTTCGATATAATCCTATACGAAAAGACAAGAAGGAGGCGAAACGCGGAAGAAGTACCCGGCCCAACCTATGAAAATGCCTTGTGCGTTCCTGTCTGCACGAACGTTCTATAGGTTCTTTCCAGATTTCCTGGAGGAGTTACGAAAGGCATTTCCTGCCGTCCAATCCGCCTCCCTTCGCCTGTCCGCTTACGATCCCTTCCCATCGCCTTTCCTGCCCGCTTTCGCGCTCATGCCTTGCACGCTGGGGCCCGCTGGAAAGAACCTATCGAGCGCTTGTACAGCGCCCGCAATTCTCTGCCGCATATCACCTCTCCCTTCTTTCCTCCTTTTTCTTTCCCTTTTCCAAGGGCCTCTTGCGCAGAGGTTCTTTCTTTTTACATTTCTTTCCATTCTTTGCTTGACAAAATTCCCTCATCGCCGCTAAAATGGTTGCAGTGTCAATTGTTGCATGCTCAACTATTTGAAGGAGGCGTTTCATGGATCAGCTTCTCACCCGGCCAATGAATATCATCACCCGCTGCACCGGGCTGTTTCGGGATGACGCGCTGGCGGATACCGGGCTGACCAGCGGACAGGCGACGTATTTGCTGCGCATCTGTCACAAGCCGGGCCTGACGCAGGAGGAACTGGCACGCTCCCTGTACGTTCACAAAAGCAGCGTCACCCGCGCCCTTGCCGCGCTGGAAGGCGAAGGCTGGATCACCCGCGTGCCGGACGCTGCCGATCGGCGCGCGCTGCGGGTCTATCCCACCGCCAAGGCAGAGGCCATTCGTCCCCGGCTGCGGGCGATGCTGCACCAGTGGAGCGACTATCTCACCGCCGAACTGACGGACGCGGAGGCGGCGCAGCTGCACAGTCTGCTGGAGCGTGTGGCCCTGCGCGCCGAGCAATGGGCCGAAGGGAGGGCCGCAGAATAATGCACACCCTGCTTCAATATGTAAAACCTAAACTGCCCCGCATGGGCGTGATCTTTGCCATCAAGGTCTCCGGCACCATCATCGAGCTGTTTCTGCCCTGGCTGCTGTCCTCCATTCTGGATGACTGCGCCGCCGTGGGCGATGTACGCGGCGCATGGCTGCGGGGCGGCCTGATGGTGCTGTGCGCCTTGGGAGCCATGTTCGGCAACGCCTGCGCCAACCGCATGTCCTGTTCCGTTTCACGGGACGTGACCAAGCGACTGCGCAGCGACCTGTTTCAGAAAATGCTGCACCTTTCCTGCGCCCAGGTAGACGGCTTCACCACGCCCTCGCTGATGTCCCGGGTAAACAGCGACGTCTACAACGTCCATGTGATGCTGGACCGCATGCAGCGGCTGGGGGTGCGCTCCCCCATGCTGCTGGTGGGCGGCATTCTGGTGGCGCTGACGCTGGAGCCTGTGCTGACGCTGGTGCTGATCGCCACGCTGCCGCTGCTGGGCGTGGTGATGGTCTATGTCTCCCGCCACGGCGTGCCGCTGTTCAGCGCCTCCCAGCAGAGTCTGGATCGGCTGGTGCGCAAGGTGCAGGAAAACATGACCGGCGCGCGGGTCATCAAGGCGCTTTCCAAAACCGACTGGGAGCGGGAGCGCTTTGATGAAGCCAGCCGGGAGAACGTGCGCCGGGAATCCCATGCTTCTGCGGTGATGGCAGTGACCGGCCCGGTGATGAACCTGCTGCTGAGTCTGGGCCTTGCGGCGGTGATCTGGGTCGGCGCGGTGCGGGTGCAGTATGGGCTGACCCAGCCCGGCAAGATCATTGCGTTTTTGAGCTACTTCACCATCATCCTCAATGCGCTGCTGATGATCTCCCGCATCTTTACCTATTATTCAAAGGGCATTGCCAGCGCCCGCCGGGTGGCTGAGGTGCTGAACGCCCCGGTGGAGCTGGAGCCGCAGGCGCTTCCCGCCGAAACGGACACGGCTGTCATCCGCTTCCGGGAGGTCAGCTTCTCCTACCACAAGAGCCATGTTGATCTAGGCCCGATCTCCTTTGCGCTGGAGCGTGGGCAGACCCTGGGGGTCATCGGCCCCACGGGCAGCGGCAAGACGACGCTGCTGAACCTTTTGCAGCGCTTCTATGACCCGGACAAGGGCGAGATCCTGCTGGAAGGCAAGCCGCTGCGTTCCCTGACGGCTGACGAGCTGCGCAGCCGCATTGGCGTGGTGCAGCAGAGCGACTTTCTGATGACGGACACCATTGCCGAGAACATCCGCTTTGGTCGGGCATTATCCGACGAGGCGGTGCAGCAGGCAGCAGCAACAGCGCAGGGCGACTTCATTCAGCAAAAAGAGGAAGGCTTCCAGACGCTTTTGACCACGCGGGGCGCAAACCTTTCCGGCGGACAGAAGCAGCGTGTGCTGATCGCCCGCGCCCTGGCAGGCGACCCGCAGATCCTTCTGTTGGACGACTGCTCCTCGGCGCTGGACTACAGGACGGACGCAGCGCTTCGCCGTGCGCTGCATGCGCGGAAAAACGCCGCCGCCACGGTGATTGTGGCGCAGCGCATTTCCGCCGTGCAGGACTGCGACCAGATTCTTGTATTGGACGCGGGCCGTCCCATGGGGCTGGGCGACCATGAAACCCTGCTGCACACCTGCCCCATGTACCGGGAGCTGTATCAGCTTCAGCTTGGTGAGGAGGTGAGCGCCTGATGCCTGTTTCCACTGCCTTTGAGCGTCCGCGCAAGGCCCCGCGTCAGGTGCTGCGGCGGCTGGCGGTATATTTCAAGCCCTACAGGTTGCAGCTGACTTTCGCGGTGGCGCTGTCCGTTGCAGGCAATCTGCTGTCGCTGGTGTCCCCGAAGCTCTCCGGCGCAGCCATTGACGCCATTCTGCCGGGCGCGGTGGATTTTCCCGTGGTGGGGCGCTATGTGCTGATGATGGTGGTCTGCGCGGTGTTTTCCGCAGGCATGAGCTACGGCCTTTCCCGGCTGATGATCCACCTGAGCCGGGGCGTTGTTTACCAGATGCGCAAGGACCTGTTTCAGCGGCTGGGCCAGCTGCCTGTGAGCTTTTTCGACCAGCATCAAACGGGCGACGTGATCTCCGTGTTCTCCTATGATGTGGACACGGTGAACGCTTCCCTTTCCAACGACCTGACGCAGCTTTTGTCCAGCGTCATCACGGTGGCTGGCTCGCTGTACATGATGCTGACGCTTTCGCCGCTGCTGGTGCTGGTGTTTGCGGTGACGATTCCCATGTCGATGGCCTTCACCCGCTTCCGTGCCAAGCGCGCGCGGAGGCTGTTCCGTACCCGCAGCCACATGCTGGGCGACATGAACGGCTATGCCGAGGAGGTCATCAGCGGTCTGAAAACCATCAAGGCCTATGGACAGGAGTATGTTTTTGAGGAGCGCTTTCACGCCAAGAGCGATGCGGCGGCGGACGCGCACTACACTGCGGATGCGTTCAGCTCGGTGACCGGCCCCTCGGTGAACTTTGTGAACAATCTGTCCCTGGCGCTGGTGAGTCTGTTCGGGGCGCTGATGTACATGCACGGCAGCGTATCGCTGGGCAATATTTCGTCCTTTGTGCTGTATTCCCGCAAGTTTTCCGGGCCGATCAATGAATTTGCGAACCTGATCAGCGAGCTGCAATCGTCGCTGGCGGCAGCGGAGCGTGTGCTGGCGCTGATCGACGAGGAGCCGGAGCAGCCCGACGCGCCGGATGCGCTTCCCCTGACGCGGTGCCGCGGTCAGCTTTCCTTCCGGGATGTATGCTTTGGCTACACGCCTGAGCAGGAGATTCTGCACCACATCAGTGCCGAGGTTGCGACGGGGCAGGTGATCGCCATTGTGGGTGCGACGGGCTGCGGCAAGACGACGCTCATCAATCTGCTGATGCGCTTTTATGATGTAAGCAGCGGTGCGATCCTGCTGGACGGGCATGATCTGCGGGACTACCGGCGGCAGGATCTGCGGCGGCAGTACACGATGGTATTGCAGGACACCTGGCTGTTTGAGGGAACGATTTACGACAACATTGCCTATGGTGCGCCGGGGGTGACCCGGGAGAAGGTGATCGCCGCCGCGAAGGCTGCGCATATTCATGAGACGATCCTGTCCCTGCCCCAGGGCTACGACACGCTGCTGACCGGGGACGGCGGAAACATTTCGAAGGGCCAGAAGCAGTTGCTGACCATTGCCCGCGCCATGCTGGTGGACAGTCCCATGCTGATCCTTGACGAGGCCACTTCCAACGTTGACACGCAAACGGAAAAGGCCATTGCGGACGCGATGCTCTCCCTGATGCGGGGCCGAACCTGCTTCGTCATTGCGCACCGCCTGTCCACCATCGTCGGCGCTGACCGCATTCTCTGCATGCAGGCCGGGCGCATTGTCGAATCCGGCACCCACGCCGAGCTTCTCCGCCGCAACGGCGTTTACGCCGACATCTACAAGGCACAGTATGAACGAGGGGAGTAAAAACGCCGGGGGAGACGGCTTCTGTGCCAGAAGCCTCTCCCCCGGACCCCCTCTCGAAGAACGGAGAGGGGAGAGTTTGGTTGGGTGCGTCCCCGGAGGCTGAAAGAGCCTCCGGGGACATTTGCTGCTGCCTGGGTACTGCTTTGCCTTGACCCCCTCAGTCGCCTGCGGGCGACAGCTCCCCCCTTGGGGGAGCATAGGAGTGAGTTGTGCCGTCTCTGTGATCTTTAAAATCCTTCGCATTTGCTATTGACAGCGGCGCTGTCCCCTGCTATAATAATTTAGGTTTTGAAAGAAACCTGTGCCGTAGACAGCCGGTGCCTGCAAAGGCTTAAGGGAGTTCCGCTCCGCCTGCCGAGGTGTGAAGGATATGCATTTGCTCATCCCTTGCGCCTGCGCAAGGGTTTTCTTTTACTCTGAACCGTTGAGGAGGTGCAAGTAAAGCAATGAGCAAGACGCATCATGAGAGCAAGAACCGCATCCTGAAGGAGCAGGTCGTTGAGGACATCAAGGCCAAGCTGGACGCCGCTCAGTCTGTGGTGGTGTGCAGCTACAACGGTCTGACCGTGGCTGACGTTACCGAGCTGCGCGCGCTGTGCCGTGCCCAGGATGTGCATTACTGCGTTCTGAAGAACCGTCTGGTGCTAAAGGCGCTGCAGGAGAAGGGCATTGAGGGCCTGGATCATCTGCTGGAGGGCCCCAACGCTTTCGTGTTCGGCATGAAGGACGCTGTGGCGGCCCCCAAGGTCATCAACGACTTCATCGAGAAGAAGAAGCTGACCTCTCTGGAGATCCGCGGTGGTCTGCTGGACGGCAAGGCCGTCGACGTGAACACCATCAAGAGCCTGGCTGCTCTGCCCAGCCGCGAAGTTCTGCTGGCCAAGCTGCTTGGCAGCATGACCAACGCCATCGGCGGTTTCGTCCGCGTGGTGGAAGCGTATCGCAAGCAGAAGGCTGGCGAGTAATCTCGGAATTGCTCTCCGCTGTATAAAAAGCGAAGCATTACAAATTGAAATCAACCGTATAGGAGGCTGAAATTCATGACTCATGAGGAGATCATTGCCGCCGTCGAGTCTATGACGGTGCTGGAGCTGGCCGATCTGGTCAAGGCTATGGAAGAGAAGTTCGGCGTGTCTGCCGCTGCCCCCGTGGCTGTGGTTGCCGGTGGCGCTGCCGCTGGTGCTGCTGCTGAGGAAGAGAAGACCGAGTTCGACGTGGTGCTGGCTGACGCTGGCTCCGAGAAGATCAAGGTCATCAAGGTCGTGCGCGAGGTTGTGTCCGGCCTGGGCCTGAAGGAAGCTAAGGACATCGTCGAGGCTGCCCCCAAGACCCTGAAGGAAGGCGTCTCCAAGGAAGAGGCCGAGCAGATCAAGGCCAAGTTCGCCGAGGTTGGCGCGAAGGTCGAGATCAAGTAAGTTTCTTACTTGCAAAAGGCTACTATGCAGGCAGCATTCAACTTCGGTTGGATGCTGCCTGTTTTTGTATCTTCAAGGCGCGAAAATTGCTTGAAATGCTGCCGCTTCATGGTGGTAACCTCCGGGCCGCCTATTGAAAGCCACATAAGCTCTATGTTATCATGTGGATACATACGGCAGGGTATATTAGCCCTCGATGGCGTATGTCGGCCTCGTTTTGAACGGCAATAAGCGATTGGAGAATGTATGCGCATACCAAGGATGTCAATGATTATTATTTTTCGGAGATCCATGTTGATGCTGATAATAAGGGCAGCATCTATACATGCCGCAAACGCGGCTTTGAAGCGCTGGAAGCCAAGCCGGACTTTCTTCAAAATGCCGTGATTGAGGGCAGCTATGGAGAGGCCTGGTCGTTGCGCAAGGTGCTTCGTCGATTCATTTGGCATGACCGCATTCACGCCAGGGCGATGTATCGAATGGCGGCGAAAATTTTTGGCGCGGAGAGTATTGAAAACCCCTTTTACTTTTGATGAAAAAAACGAGTCTCCTGCATGCTGATCCTACGCAGGAGACTCGCTTGCTTTTTACTTCCAGGTGTATTTCAGTGCCTGTTTCACGCAGTTCTGATGCTCTGTGTCCACCTTCTTGGTGCCATGGGTTTTGCTGCCCGTGAAGTGGATGCAGAAATGTCCGTCAAAGTTGTTCCCGGTGATGGTGTCGTCCTCATGGGGCATGCCGTTCATGGAGGCGGCGTACACATGCCCATCATACTTCACCAGAATCGCCCGGCGCTTCCAGCTCCAGGAGCCGCCATAAATGGCCTTCATAGTCTTGGTATCGTCAGCTGTCAGCGGCTCCGCATCAATGTGATTCCCGCCGCTCCAGCGCTTCACGGTGAACTTCTTGCCGGTCTTGCAGTCCATGATCTCAAAGGTGGCACCCTTGGGGATGGTGGACGAGCCGTTCTTGAACCAGTCCAGCTCCTCGGTGGTATAGGTGTCTTCCTTGCTGTTGGAGCCGAACAGCAGCTTGATGGTCGTACTGCCCGCGATGCCATCCTGGCTCATGCCCTTGCTTTTCTGGAACTTTTTCACGGCTGCCGTGGTACCGCTGCCATACTTGCCATCAATGCTGCCCGTATAGTAGCCCATGATCTTCAGCGCCTTTTGCAGCGTCTTGACCTTTGTGCCGCTGTCCCCGGGCTTACTGGTGGCAGGAGCATCGCCCAGTGCTGCAATGGAGGCGGTCGTGTCCGTGGTATCCGAGGACTTACTGCTATCCTCGCTGCTGCCGATGGTTCCCTGCACCTTAACGTACTTTTTCATGACGTAGCCGGTATATTTCCCATAGCGAACCTTATACCAGCTGCCGCTCTTTGCTAGCACCTCCATGGTCTCGCCTTTGGGGAGGGTCTGCAATGCCTTGGACGTTTTTGAATTGCTCTTGCGCAGGATCAGTGATTTCGTGTTGACCGTGCCGGTGGCCTCCGCCAGGGCCAGCAGCGGCAGGAAAATTGCCACCATCAGCGCCAGGGCCAGACTGCGGATCAACCATTTATATGACGTTTCTGTATCAGCCTTCTTCATCTTGATCGCACTCCTTTCGGT
>CAKTYE010000005.1 GCA_934631985.1 uncultured Clostridia bacterium
GCTTTGAAGCGTGGGGGGGACGGAACCTCTCCGTCCCTTCGGGACACCTCCCCTTTCAGGGGAGGCTTTTGGTGTGGGGGTGACTTAGGGATGGGGGGAGATAGCTTGTTGCGGGTCCAGGGGGGAGCTTGCGCCTGGCCCTGCATCGGCATCATGCGCTGCGGAAGTCTCGCGCTGGCGCGGGGTGAAGGTTGCCTGCTTCCTGCTGCAAAAGGGGCTTTTCATTGTCGGTAAGCTGCCGCTTTATGCGGCGCACAGTACTGGCAATCTGCATATGGGGAGCGCAGACAAGCTGCAAGCTCCCGCCAAAAGGCTCCCTCTGCAGAGGGAGCTGTCAGCCTTCAGGCTGACTGAGGATACTCTCTCCAGCTGGGGTTTCCCACAGCCGCATTCTTCTCCGCACACCCCATCACTTCTCCGCCGTACGCCGATTGACGATCAGCAGCAGCACCAGCAGCGAAACAAACATCAGCGCGCTCAGCGCGTTCAGTGAGGGCTTGATACCCTTGCGTGCGGCGGAATAAATCAGCGTGGAAAGATTCTGCACCAGCGGGCTGGTGGTGAAATAGCTGATGGTGAAGTCGTCCAGCGAAAGCGTGAAGGCCAGCATCGCGCCGGTGATGATGCCCTGCTTGCATTCGGGGATCAGCACATGGGTCAGCGCATAGGTGGGGGTAGCACCCAGGTCAAGCGCCGCCTCGTAGGTGTGCTTGTTCATTTGCTTCAGCTTGGGCATCACCGATAGAATGACGTAAGGCGTGTCAAAGGTGATGTGCGCCAGCAGCATGGTGAAGTAGCCGCGCTCCACCTTGGTGAAGATGAACAGCAGCATCAGGGAAATACCCGTCACAATGTCGGGCATGGTGTTGGGCAGATTGGTCAGGGTCATCATGATGGACTGCGGACGCTTCTTCATGCTGTAAATGCCAATGGCTGCCAGCGTACCCAGCAGGGTGGACACCACCATGGCAATCAGCGCCACGCTGACCGTCACCTGTAAGGCGTTCATGATGGACTGATCCTGAAACAGCTCCGCATACCAGCGGAAGGAGAAACCCTCCCACTTGGCGCGGCTTTTGCCTGCGTTGAAGGACTGCACGATCAGCACCAGAATGGGGACGTACAGAAACACCAGAATGATCGCCAGGTAGAACCGCTTGAAGAACTTTTTCACGCGATGCCGCCTCCTTCGCCTTTGGGATCCGCCTTGCGCAGAATGGACAGGCTGATCAGAATGAGAATCATCATGATCAGGCTCAGGGCGCTGCCAACGTTCCAGTTGCCCTCGGTGAGAAACTTCGACTCGATCAGGTCGCCGAACATTACCGTGTTGCCGCCGCCCAGCACACGCGGAATGAAGAACGTGGTCACCGAGGGCATGAAGACCATCGTAATGCCGCTGATCACGCCGGGCAGGCTCAGGGGCATGGTGACCTTCGTCAGGGTCTGCCAGTCATTGCAGCCGAGGTCCTGCGCGGCCTCGCCCAGCCGATAGTCCTGCTTGCTCAGCACCGTGTAAATGGGGAACACCATGAAGGGCAGGAAGTTGTAGACCATGCCCAGCAGCACCGCGCCGGAGTTGTACATCAGCTGCACGCCCTCGAAGCCCAGCGCCCGCAAAAGCTGATTGATCAGGCCCTGATCCTCCAAGAGGCTCATCCACGCAATGGTGCGCAGCAGAAAGTTCATCCACATGGGAATGATGAACAGCACCACCAGAGACGCACCCAGCTTCATTTGACGGTCCGCCATGAACAGCGCCGCGGGATACCCCAGCACCAGACAGATGACCGTGCAGAGGAACGCCATCCACAGGGAGTAGACCAGCGTGTCCACATTCACTGTGCCGCGCACCACAAACTGCGCCGCGTCCGGGCCAAGGGAGGCGTAAAGCTGATTCTTGGTGTAGTTGCTGTCCCAGAAGTTGCGGAAGTTGTCCAGCGTGAACGCGCCGGTCGTGTCTGTGAAGGCGTAGTACGCGATCAGCATGACGGGCAGCACGGTGAACAGGATCATCCACAGCGTGTAGGGCGCAGCGAACAGCGAACGCTTCACGCCCCGGTTCCGCTTGACGGAAATGCCCACCAGCAGGGCGAAGAACGCCAGTCCCAGGCCCATGAGCCACCAGGCCCAGGAGGGCAGCTGCGTGTCAAAGTTCATGCCTGCGCCTCCTCTTTGGGCGTAAGCGCCTGATCCATGGGCTTCATGATGTGGATGTTGAACGGCACGATGGACAGCCCCACCCGGGAACCCTGGGGCTGCATGGTGGTGGAATGCACCTTGAAGGTACACGCACCGCAGTCGATCATCATTTCGTAATGCACGCCCTTGAACAGCACACTCTGCACCGTGCCGACCAGTTGGCCCACGTCCTCGCCCACGATCATAATGTCCTCGGGACGCACGACCACGTCCACAGGGGCATTTTCGCCAAAGCCATAGTCCACGCAGGGGAACGCCTGCCCCGCGAAGGATACCAGCTCGTCCTTGATCATGGTGCCGCGCAGAATGTTGCTTTCTCCGATAAAGTCCGCTACAAAGGCGTTGGCAGGCTCATCGTAAATGCGCTTGGGGTCGCCGATTTGCAGAATGTGGCCCTCCCGCATGACGACGATGGTGTCGCTCATGGTCAGGGCCTCCTCCTGGTCATGGGTCACATAAATGAAGGTGATGCCCAGCCGCTGCTGCATGTTCTTGATCTCCAACTGCATTTCCTTGCGCAGCTTCAGGTCAAGAGCGCCCAGCGGCTCGTCCAGCAGTAGCACCTCCGGCTCGTTGACCAGTGCGCGGGCGATGGCGACACGCTGCTGCTGTCCGCCGGAAAGCGCATCCACATGGCGCTTGCCGTAGCCCTTCAGGTTGACCATTTCCAGCATGGCCTCTACCTTGCGGGTGATCTCCGCCTTGGGAACCTTCTTCAGCTTCAGGCCGAAGGCGATGTTGTCAAAGACGTTCAGGTGGGGGAACAGCGCGTACTTCTGGAAGACTGTGTTTACCCGGCGCTTGTAGGGCGGCACCTGCGAGATATCCCGGCCCTCGAACAGCACCTCGCCGGAGGTGGGGGTCTCAAAGCCGCCGATGATGCGCAGGGTGGTGGTTTTGCCGCAGCCGGAGGGACCCAGCAGGGTGACGAACTCCTTTTTGCGGATGTAGAGGTTGATGTTTTCCAGAACGGTGGTTCCGTCAAATTCCTTGGAGATATTTTTCAGATCAATGAGACGTTCATTCTCCACCATGTGCATGTCCTCCTGGTATATTGGCATACTGTACGGTCCTTCCGCACAGCAAAGGAAGTCTAAAGCAGTTTTTTCTATCGACCGCTCGTTGTTGGACCCAAATTCCCTCCATCGAAGCAACCATTTATATTTTCTTCCACATGGTCTTCGGGAGGGGGCCCGAGGGAGGGAAAGTCGGGCATAGCCGCCAGTGGCGGCTGAGCATGCCCGGCTTTCTCACCCGAAACAAGCGGCCAGGGGCCGCGCCGATTGAGGGTGCGGAGCTGGCGTCACAGAAGCCGCCTCCCCCGGAGTTCTCCCTCTCTCCGTCAAAAGCTCGGCGGGGTGGAGACCCAGAGAATTTTGGCTTTGGTTTTGTTGGGGTTTTCAAGCCAGTGTTCGGTCTTGGGGTGGAGGCAGAAGCTGCCGCCGGTCTTGACGCGGGTCTTGCGCTCACCCAGACAGAGATTGATGCTGCCGGACAGCACATAGCCGAACTCCTCGATCTCGCCGGGGGAGAGGTGCATCGTCTCACCGCCGGGGCCGATCTCGACCAGGATCGGCTCCATGTCGTTCTTCTGCGCGTCGGGAATCAGCCAGGTGATGGTTCCCCGCAGCGTATCGGGGTCTTCCTTGACGAACATGTCCTGGGGCGCGAAAACAGTCTTTTCGGCAGGCTTCTCATTAAAGAAGGCCGGGAGTGAGCTGCCCAGACACTCCAGCATGTCCGTCAGGGTGGCAATGGAGGGCGAAGCAAGATTGCGCTCCACCTGTGAAATGAAGCCTTTGCTCAGTTCGCACCTGTCCGCCAGCTCCTCCTGGGTCAAGCCCCGCTGCAAGCGCAGCAGCCGCAGCTTTTCACCAATATCCATGGGCCGCGCTCCCTCCTCTCCGGGCCGTTTGCCCGGTTTACTTTCACTAAACCGCTGATGACAGTAATGGGTTTAGAATTTCTAAACCGCAAAACAGCATACATTAAACCACAGCACAGGGGGCATGTCAAGCATTTCACGGAAAAAATGCAAATTTTACAGAAAGAAGGGGGGAAGGGGAGAGAAAAGGCAGCCATGGCCTGAAAAAAACCTTCAAGAGATGGCTGCTATGTGCATTACCAGAAAGCTCCATTAGGAAAATAATGAATAATGTAGAAATCTGAGAAGACATGTAAGGAGGAAGGCCTCGGCAGACTGCTCACCACAACCTAGCACTCTCAACCACCTCTGGCCGTTCAGCATTGCCGATCATAGGCGCGGCCCTGTCCAGCAAGCACAGCGAAGCCATTTCATCCGTATTCAGCTCAAAGTCGAACACCTGAAGGTTCTCAGCAATGCGCGCTGCATCCGTCAATTGGATGCAGGGCATCAAGGGCCTGAAGGGCTGTGGTGCATCCATCAAGGATGTTCAGGAATACTGCCGCCTGTGTCTGTTGGAGGAATCGGAGGAAAATCTGCGGGCGCGGTATGCGATCATTTTGAAGCAGCGCACGGAAGCCCATAAGCGCGTGGAGGAGGCGAAGGCCGCTGCCCAATATATGGATGAAAAGGTCACGCGCTACGAGGCCATTCTCGCGGGTCTTGCACCGGACGATACCAACCCGAAGCGCTGGACGGCGGAGAACAGGCCGCGGCATGGACATGCTTGAGCCACCGCCTGACAGTTTGCCCTTTCGTCTTTTTTCTTCATTTTCTCCCTGATTCTCACCTTGTTCTGCACCCGCAAATGTGATACAATGAGAACTCGGCGCATCCGTGCCAAATTCGAGAACAGGAATGAGATTATGTCATTTGCATCCATGCAGTTAATGCCGCAGCTGCTCCGCGCTGTGGAGCAGAGCGGTTATACCGAACCGACCCCCATTCAGCAGGCGACCATTCCGCTGGTGCTTTCCGGCAAGGACGTGCTGGGCTGCGCCCAGACTGGCACCGGCAAGACCGCTGCGTTTGCCCTGCCCATTTTGCAGCGGCTGGCTCGCCGTCCGGTGCGTCCCGGCGAGCCGCGCCCCATTCGCGCGCTGATCCTGACCCCTACCCGGGAGCTGGCTCAGCAGATTCAGGATAACTTTGTGGCCTATGGCAAGCAGCTGGCGATTTTTTCCTGCGTACTGTTCGGCGGCGTGAACCAGACCGCGCAGGTCAACGCCCTGCACCGGGGCGCAGACATCGTGGTCGCCTGCCCGGGCCGTTTGATGGACCTGATGGGTCAGGGCTACGTTCGGTTGGATTATGTAGAGACCTTTGTGCTGGATGAGGCCGACCGCATGCTGGACATGGGCTTCATCCATGACGTGCGGCGCATTGCCGCCAAGCTGCCGGAGAAGCATCAGACGCTGCTTTTCTCCGCCACCATGCCCACCGAGGTGGAGGAGCTTGCCATGCAGCTGCTGCACGACCCGGAAACGGTGAAGGTGGACCCGGTGTCCTCCCCGGTGGAGGCCATCGATCAGGTGCTGTATTATGTGGATAAGGCGAACAAGAAGCATCTGCTGGCAAAACTGCTGCGGGAGCCGGAGGTAGAGAATGCGCTGGTGTTTTCCCGCACCAAGCATGGCGCGGACCGTATTGTGCGCGACCTGTCCCGGGCAGGCATCACGGCGGCTGCCATCCATGGCGATAAGAGCCAGAATGCCCGCCAGGCGGCGCTGGACAGCTTCAAGCGCGGCGACAGCAAGGTGCTGGTGGCGACCGACATTGCTGCCCGCGGCATCGACATTGCGGGCCTGAGCCATGTGTTCAACTACGATCTGCCCAACGAGCCGGAGGCCTATGTGCATCGCATTGGACGCACGGGCCGCGCAGGGCATACGGGCAAGGCTATCAGCTTTTGCTGCATCGATGAGATCAAGCAGCTGGGGCAGATCGAGAAGCTGATCCGCCGCCGTTTGCCTGTGAAGGAAAGCGAGTGGCCCATGGAGGTCACCACGCCTTCTGAGCCGAAGCCTCGCATGCCGCGTCCCGCTAAGGTGGACAATCGCGGCAATGCCATTCCTGAGCGGAAGCCCGCCCGCGCAGCGAAGGCTGGTGTGCCGGCCCGCGTTCCGCGCGGCGGTCAGCCCATCACCATCGGCAAGGATGGGCGCATGAAGCCCGCTGTTCCGGCGAAGGCTGCGGGCAAGGCTGCGCATAAGGCGGTCAATAAGCCTGTGAATAAGGCTGGGAGTAAGCCTGCGCTGGCAAAGCCTGTGCAGCGGGTCAATCGGCATAAGAAGGGCTGAGATGGATTTTTGGAGGGCTGTGCTGGGGCATGGCCCTCTTTTGAGTGCGCCTTGATTGGTGGAGGGGGAGAAGCGGCTTGTGAGCATACCCTCCTGCCGCCTCGGGGCGGCTGTCCTCCCTCTGCGGAGGGAGGCGTTTGGTGCAGGAGCATGTAGGGCGGGGATGACCTGCTTTGGGGTGATTAGGCAGATTATGAGTTGATTCCAGTATGGTGATGAACTTGCAGATTATGAGCTTTGTCACACATTCTTACTTATGAGACGGCGTGGGACCAAAATCTTTTATGGTAGACAAATCCCTGCCGATGTGCTATATACAAGGCTGAATCTACTTGCCCTGGAGGTTTTATGTTTAGGAAGCGTACCTCTGCGCCCGCGCAAAGCAACAGCATCACCGAGGGCGTGATCTGGAAGCAGCTGCTCATTTTCTTTTTCCCCATTTTGCTGGGGACCTTTTTTCAGCAGCTTTATAACACGGCTGACGCAATTATCGTCGGCAAGTTTGTCGGGAAGGAGGCCCTTGCCGCAGTGGGCGGCGCAACGGGCAGCCTGATCAACCTGATCGTAGGCTTCTTTGTGGGCCTGTCCTCTGGCGCAACGGTCATTATTTCCCAGTTTTTCGGCGGACATCGGGATGCGGATGTAAGCAAGGCCGTGCATACTGCCGCTGCCATGGCGCTGGGCGGCGGCGCACTGCTGACGGTCATCGGCCTGCTGCTTTCGCCCTGGCTGCTGGAAATGATGGGTACCCCCGAGGATGTGATGGAGTATGCCCTTGTGTACATCCGCATTTATTTCGTGGGCATGATCCCCAACCTGGTGTACAACATCGGCTCCGGCGTACTGCGTGCAGTGGGTGATAGCCGCCGTCCACTGCTGTTCCTGATTGCGGCCTGCCTGACGAACATCGTGCTGGATGTGGTGTGCGTCATGGGCCTGAACATGGGCGTAGCGGGCGCGGCGCTAGCGACGATCCTGTCCCAGACGGTCAGTGCAGTGCTGGTGGCAATGACGCTGATGCGCAGCAACACCTCCTATCGGCTGATGGTGCGGAAGATTCGTCTGCACATGGATCTGCTGGAGCAGATCGTGCGTATCGGTTTACCTGCGGGCCTGCAATCTGTCATGTACTCCCTGTCCAACGCCATTATTCAGGCGGCGGTCAACGGCTTCGGCACGGATATTCTTGCCGGGTGGACGGCCTATGGCAAGCTGGACGGTCTGTATTGGATGATCGTCAATGCCTTTGGCATTTCCGTGACCACCTTTGTGGGGCAGAACTTCGGTGCGAAGCGCTATGACCGCATGAAAAAGAGCGTCCGCGCCTGCCTGATCATGACGGCGGTTGCGACACTGCTGATCAGCGCAATTCTCCTGACCTTTGGCGAAACGCTGTATCGGCTGTTTACGGATGACGAGGCGGTCATTGAGCAGGGCATGATTATTCTGCATCTGCTGGTGCCGACGTACCTCACCTACATTTGCATTGAGATCCTTTCCGGCGCGGTGCGCGGTGCGGGCGATTCGCTGATCCCGACGCTGTTCACGCTGGGCGGCGTATGCCTGCTGCGGGCAGTGTGGGTGCTGGTGATCTCACCTTCGTATCACAGCATTTCGGTGATGCTGCTCAGCTATCCCATTACCTGGACGCTGACCTCGGTGCTGTTTATTGTATACTATCTGCGCGGGAACTGGCTGAAGCGGTGTATTCGCAAGGCTGGACTGGAAGAATGAAAAGAGGAACCGATGTTGTGGGGAGGAATAAGCCCATAATGTCGGTTCCTTTTTTAGGTACAGATGGCAGGAAATGAAGGCTTGCATATCGGTATCAGAATGGTCTCTTACTCCGCACCATGCAGTTTTTCATGCCCGTATCAAAAGCATCCCTCCGCAGAGGGAGGACAACCGCCCTCGAGGGCGGCAGGAGGATACTCTCACAAGCTGCATTTCCTCTCAGCATATTCCTCACGTCCCCCTCTATCTCTAAAAATCTCCGAACAAATCTTAAAATACTTCAAAAAACATATGGATTTTTCCAAACGTATGTGGTATACTTGAAACGTTTTTCAGCCGTATGGGGACGGCAAAAAAAGTATTGGAGGAATCACAGGTGACACAGCAGAAAAAAGTGAGCGGTCTGGACAAGTTCTTTGGCGTGACCGCCGCGGGGTCTTCCATTAAGGTGGAAATCATGGCGGGCCTGACCACGTTCTTCGCCATGGCTTACATCATCTTCGTGAACCCGAACATCCTCAATCAGTTCTACGTCATCACCGGGCAGACTGAAATGGCGGCGACGGTTGCCAGCAGCGTGTTTGTGGCGACCTGCCTGAGCGCCTTTGTGGGTACCATGCTGATGGCTGTGTATGCCAAGCTGCCCTTCGCCCAGGCCTCCGGCATGGGCCTGAATGCTTTCTTTGCCTACACCGTGATGCTGGGCAACGGCTACAGCTTCAATCAGGCGCTGGCCATCGTGTTCATCTCCGGCATCCTGTTCATTGTTATCACTGCCTTCGGCCTGCGCGAGGCGATCTACCGCGCCATCCCCAAGAATGTGCGTATCGCCATCAGCGCCGGTATCGGCATGTTCATTACCCTGATCGGTCTGCTGAACGCGGGCATCGTGGTCAAGAGCGATGCGACTACCATTGCCATGCGTTCCTTCAACGTGTGGAATGCCGAGACGGCTGCGGCGCTGCTGTGCCTGATCGGCCTGCTGCTCACCGGCGTGCTGATGAAGCTGAAGGTCAAGGGCGCGATCCTGATCTCCATCGTGGCCTGCACCCTCATCGGCATCCCCATGGGCGTGACCAACATTTCCGGCTTCAGCTGGACCCTGCCGGACTTCGGCGCATGGGTGAATACGGGCCTGTTCAAGCTGGACTTCTCCGGCATTGTGGATACCTCCAACGGCTTCCTGGGTGGACTGTTCTCCGTCATCATGGTGATCCTGTCCTTCTCCCTGGTGGATATGTTTGACACCATCGGTACCCTGGTGGGTACTGCGAACAAGGCTGGCATGATCGATGAGAAGGGCGAAATGCCCCGCATGCGTCAGGCCATGATGGCGGACGCAATTGCCACCGCCGCTGGTGCGCTGATGGGCACTTCCACCGTCACCACCTATGTGGAAAGCTCCACCGGCATCAGCGAGGGCGGACGCACGGGCCTGACCTCTCTGACCACTGCCATCCTGTTCCTGCTGGCGCTGTTCCTTGCGCCCCTGGTCGGCATCGTGCCTTCTGCTGCCACTGCGCCTGCGTTCATCATCGTGGGCGTGATGATGCTGTCCTCCATCAAGTCTCTGGAGCTGGACGACATGACCGAGGCCATTCCCGCATTCCTGACCATCGTCATGATGCCCTTTGCCTACTCCATCGCTACGGGCATTGCTTTTGGCCTGATCTCCTACACCCTGCTGAAGCTGTTCTCCGGCCGTGTGAAGGAAATCAGTCCCGTGACGGCGGTGCTGGCGGTGATCTTCATCATTCGCTTTGCCTGCATGGCATAACGGGCTGCACAAAAAGTAAAAAACGAGGGAGGGCGTTCCTGCGCGGAGCGTTCTCCCTGTTCTTTATCCAAATTTACGACTTGTCATGGTGCTTGATCTGTCTTGGCAGGCGTTTTTTCTAATTGCATTTTGTCCCGTACCGCCCTCTATTATGCGGTGAAGCTGATCCTAACCTTTGTGGCGAATTACGACGGCCTGCGGGTGAACGCGCAGTTTGAGATGCTTCGCGCCGATGGTACGGTGGTGCCCAACCTCTACTGCGGCGGAGAGGCAGCCCATACCGGCTCTTACAGCACGCTGGCTACCGCGCTGTTCAGCGGATGGCTGATCGGCGAAGAAGCCGCTGCTGCGATCCTTGGAAATTGAGTACCGGGTCGCTGCAATAAATCCCTGACATAGCAAAACCTCCTGCTGCGGTTTTTACCAAGCCGCAGCAGGAGGCTGCTTTTTATACGCTGTTTCCCTGCAAACAATGCACATGGCAGCCCTTACTTATCCAGCATGCTGGTGCAGTGGGGGCAGCGGGTAGCCTCAATGTCAATGTCCGTCTTGCAGAAGGGGCATTTCTTGGTGGTGGGTGCAGCGGGAGCCTCGGGCTTCTTGCCCAGGTTCATCAGCTTGTTAACGCCGCGCATCAGGCAGAACAGGATGAACGCCATGATGATGAAGTTGACCACCGCAGACAGAAATGCGGAAGCGAAGCCGCCTACGTCCGCCCAGGTGTAGCTGGCTGCGCCGGTCAGCTCGTTCAGAATGGGATTGATGAAGTTATCCGTCAGCGAGGTAACGATGCCGGAAAACGCGCCGCCGATGATCACGCCGACCGCCATGTCCATCACGTTGCCGCGCAGTGCGAACTTCTTAAATTCCTCCATGAATTTTGCAATGCCCTTGCCCTGCTTTTTCAGATCCATGAAATTTTCCTCCTAGCCTTTCATGCGTACAGCTGCGCTTGCGGAGCCTGCGGCTCAAACAATAGGTAGTATAGCACGGGCGGCGATGCCTTGCAAACCTAATCCCAAAAACGGACGGTCTTTTCTCCCAAGCAAGGGAAAAAACCGTCCGACGTTTTAATTGTCCAGCACCTGCACCATGGTCAGCCCGCGTATGCGCCACTGCCCGTTCTCCTTCACCAGCACGGCGCGGTATTTCGCGCTCTGCCAGGTGGGCGGATACAGCGCCTCGGAGCCGCCCGCTGCGATCAGCGCGTCCGCAGCGGTTCCCTTGGCGCGTCCGTCAATGCGGGGGATACGCTCGGTGATGTCTGCCCGGGCGGTGTCCTCCCAGGGCCAGCACCACATCCACTCCATTTCCAGCCGATGGTCGATGCCGCGAATGTTGTAGTTCTTATAGGGCGAGGTTCCCTGCTGCACCGAGAGCAGCACCTGATCCTGTTCCAAAAAGCTTGGCATGAAATACTTCGTCAGCTCGTTGGCGTCCGCGTCCATCATGACGACCTGCGCACGATAGGCCATGCCGTCCTTCAGCACCACATAGATGTTCGCAACGTTCATGGCGTAATAAAAGGTGACGATCATCAGCCCCAGCACAATGCTGATCAGCAGCAGCCTGGAGGCGATATACCATACAAATCGACGCAAATACTTCAAGGCTTCCGCTCCTTCATGCGTAATCATCCATTCAACGGAGAACCGGGGCTACAGCATGCATTATACGCTATTTTTCCCGGAATGGGAAGGGGGCGCGCCCGCATATGCTTTTGCGAAGCAACAGGAAAGGAGCGCATCACATGACGGAACGAAAGGATGGAACCTCCCCGGCGGAGAAGACCTGCGCCTATGAATACACGGTAAAGCGGGGGGACAGCTTTTATCTCATTGCCCATCGGCTGGGCGTACCCCTGCGGGATTTGCTGGATGCGAACCCGGACGTGAACCCCGCGCGGCTGATGGTGGGTGATGTGCTGTGCATCCCCTTGGAGGAGGACGACGCACCGCAGGAGCCTGACGTGCCGCAGACGACCGTGCCTCAGACGGAGACTGCGCCGCAGACAACCACGCCGCAGACGGGGACTGTGCCGAAGGCAACTACGTCTCAGACGACCGCGCAGCAGGCAGCGCCATCGCAGGAGCAGTCCACCACCGACACGGACGAGGTGGAGGAGGAGCTTGCCGAGGGGCAGATTGCAGACGGCGCACTGGACACGCCCGCGTCCCCCGGCGAAGGACCTGAACCCGACCAGAACGCCGTCTGCCCGGATGCGCTGCGTTATACCCTGAAGCAGGGTGAAACGCTGACGGATGTGCAGGTAGCCCGCGGCCTGACCTGGCACACGCTGGAGCAGGCGAATCCCACGGCTGACCTGACGCAGGTAAAGGAAGGGGAAACGCTGTGTGTCCCGGAGGAGAACATTCCCTGCGAGACGGTACATACGGTGCGTCTGATGACGGAGGACACGCTGGAGGGGCTGGCGCTGCGTTACAATGTGTCAGTAGGGGCGCTGCTTCGGGCAAATCCCTGCTTAGCCCCGGCGGATTTTGTGGCGGGAGCATGTATTGCGTTGCCGGAGTAAAGGGGAAAGGAAGTTTTGAAAGCATATCGACGTGAGACTTTATCTCCTCTTTTACAGAGGAGATAGGGCAATGTGCCGTTAGGGGGGGCAGGTAAGCCGAATCCCCGCGCCAGCGCGAGACTTTAACTTGCCTCCTTCCGCAGAAGGAGGGGGATCGCTCGCCGGGAGGCGAGTGGTGGAAGATAGACTCATCTGATGGGGCACCGGACAGCTTATAAAGTCACAGCCATATCCCCATTCCCGGCGGCACACGACTGCGCTGGGATTCCAGCTAGAGAGTATTTCGTCCGTCTGCGGACGGACGACCCACTTTGCACGCGGGCAAAGTGGGCAAAGCCGCCCGGGGGGCCAGCCAAATTTTCCATGCAGCTAAGGCTGGCCCCCGGACCCCATAAGCGCTCCCAGCCATCGTTCGGATCGGAGCCTTCCCAGGGGGACACAACCGGGTTCTCCTTTGGTTCCGCTCCATGGCATTCCGGCGGCTGACCATATACAGCCGCCGGAACGCCTTGGCGCTTAGGACTGGCGTATGCAACAAAAGTTACCCGCACTGAAAGCCGCATGCTCCCTCATCTCACATCAAGACCATCTTCTCACATTTCCCGCCCCAAAAATAAAAAACAGGGAACGTTTTCCACCAAAATGCGTGGACACGCTCCCTATTTCATTCACCCATCTATTTCCCAGTCATTCACCCATTCATCTTCGCCGTCAGCACCTTATTCACCAACGCGCTGTCCGCCTTGCCCTTCACGCGGGGCATCAGGGTCTTCATGATAAGGCCCTTGTCCTTTGCCGTGGGGGCAGTGATGTTCAGCTCGGCAAGCACAGCGTCCAGCACAGCGGTGATCTCGGCCTCGTCCATCATCTTGGGCGCAAACTCCTGATACACGGCAATGCGGGCGGTATTCTCTGCCAGCACATCATCGCGGCCCGCGGGCGCGGTGTCGATGGCCTCCTGGCACTGCTTGATCTCCTTGAGAATGACGGCGTTCTCCTCCTCCTCGGTGAGATCAGCACGCTTATCAATGGCTTTGTTTTTCAGAGCGCTGAGCAGCATGGACAGAGATTCCTTGCGCTCCTTGTTCTTGTCCTTCATGGCCTGCATCATGGCAGCGCGAACCACATCGATCTTCGACATTACGATCATCCTTTCTGTGCTTATGCGCAAAAACTATTTTACGCTTTGCACGGGCGTTTGTCCAGGGTGTGTTTATGTATAGGAAAAGTCAAGCAGCGTAGCCTGACCAATGATGCGGCTTGCGATTTGGATAGGATAAGTTCTGCCTATGAACAGGCTATGCTCCACTTTGGAGTAGGCTTCATGGTTATCGATGGTGAAAAACTGCACAAAAACCAGATACTCTGTATTCCAGTAATACATTTTTTCGTTGCTTGTTACCATGCCTGAAAACAGATTTCCTCCCAGGTTAAATGCAGGCATTAGTGTCCTTTGAGCATCATATCCGGGCCATTCGCGGCATGGCCCGGAGGTTTTGGGAAAAAACACAATTTTCATCAACGCTTCTAGCATATGCTTCACTCCTATTTAACCTGCAATACTGCAAGGACGAAAATCAGCGTTTTATCGGTGATAAAACGAGGCTTGAACATACAGCCGTGCTTGCAAAGCTGCCGCCTGGTGATTTTAGAAGCCTGCCTTGTTGCCCCGCTGGACTTTCCGGTGAAAAACAAGTATACTGATGCCGGGGAAAGGTGGCGGAACCAATGCAGTCCAAGCGGGAAAGACTTTTTCAGGCAGCGGAGCGTATGGACGTACTGCGCTGCCGTATATGCGGCGGGGCGCTGCAGGCAACGGGTGCGAGCTTCGTATGCGCGGCGGGACACACCCAGGATGTGAACCGCAAGGGCTATATCAATTGCCTGAGCAAGCCTCATCCGACGTATTACGATCAGGCGCTTTTTGACGCGCGGCGGCAGGTGTTTGACGCGGGCTGCTATGCGCCGGTGGTGGAGGCAATCACGTCCCTTTTGCCTGACGGCCCGCAATGCCTGCTGGACGCGGGCTGCGGCGAGGGCTACTACCTGCATGCGCTGCTGTCTCAGCATCCGGATTGGACGGGCGCGGGCGTGGACATCAGCCGAGAAGCGATTGAGCGGGCCACGGATTGGCCCTGCTGCGCCCTATGGGCCGTGGCGGACCTGAGCAAGCTGCCCTTCCGCGAGAACAGCTTCACAGCGGTGCTGGACGTGCTGACCCCTGCCAATTACCAGGCGTTTGCCCGGGTGCTTGCGCCGGGCGGAAGGCTCATTAAGGTATATCCCGGTACGGAGTATTTGAAGGAGCTGCGTGAGGCGCGGGGGATGGCGCTGTATGCTGACGCGGAGGTAGGAGATTACTTAGCGGCGCATTGTCATGTTGTGGGGGAACGGCATGTGCATACGGCGGTGCCTGTGACTCCGGAGCTTTGGCGGGCGTTTGTGTGGATGACGCCGCTGAATCAGGATTTAAGCGCCGCTGAAAAGGATGCGCTGGCAGCGCGGCCTGCGTCACAGGTGACGATTGATTTGCATGTGGCTTGCGGGGCAATGCGCACCTAACTTCATTCTTGCAAAGCGCTCAAGGGCTGGAAGAAGCAGTCTTTTCAGCTTTCCATCACCAGCACGAGACTTTAGCTTGCCTCCTTCCGCAGAAGGAAGGGGACCGCTCGCCTTTAGGCAAGTGGTGGAAGATAAGCTCCCCCGCTACAGCTGCCAGCAGTTTCAATAGCGGGCTTTCGCGTCTGCGGACGCGACCAGGGCTTTCCGCTCGCCCTTTGGAAATCTTCGGGGCGCATGCAGCAGTCAGCAATGCCAGCAAAAAAGGGGCTTTGCTTTACTTCCGTTGTGTTGCGCGCACTTAACTCCCTGCCAGCACCGTGATCAAATGGATCTGCGGCTTGGCAAACAGGCGCATTGGCACGACAGAGGTGCCTACGCCGTTGCTTACCAGAATCTTGGCGCGATTGGCTTCATACCAGCCGCGCCAGTAACGGCCGCTGGTGCGGGCCATGGGCAGGATAGGCTGACCCAGCAGGGTGATCTGTCCACCGTGGGTGTGACCGCACAGCGCAAGGTCAAACCAGCTCTTGTCCCCGTTTTGATCCTTTGCGTCCAGCGCCTGGGTCAGGCTGGCGGGCGAGTGGCTCAGGTAGATGACGAAATCGCTGCGTCTGACCTGCGCCGCGACCCCGGCAACGTCCGGGAAGCCGTTGTCCACATCATCGATGCCTGCCAGATAGATGTAGTCTGCGCCGATCTTCAGGCGAGTCACGCTGTTGACCAGCGGCGTGACCCCGGCGGCATACATGGCCTCCTCCAGCTTGCGCAGGTTGCTTTCCGGCTCGGTGCGGTCATGATTGCCCAACACGGCGGCGGTGAGGTATCGCGCATGAAAGGACGGCGCGTTCTCAAAAAAGGCGATGGCCTCCTCTGATGTGTTGGCATAATCGCCGCCCAGCAGGATAATATCCGGGTTCAGGCTGTTGACCCGGGTCACAAGGTCCTGCACCCGGCGCATGGAATAGAACTTTCCCTGATGGATGTCGGTCAGATAGACGATCTTCAGCCGGGCAATGTTCCGGGGCAGATCGGTGGAGGTCAGCGTAGTCGTCTCCACCTCCAGCGTCCATGGCTCCACAAAGGGAGCCAGCAGCGCCAGCACCAGCAGGATACCCAGCGCCCAGCCTATATAGCGGCTCTTTCGCCGCGCCTGATGTCGTCCACGATAGCCCATGGGGCGGCACCTCCCTTTCGCCTGCGGTTTGTGGGGCTATTGTACACCACCCCCGCCCACCCTGGCAAGGGCCGAAAAAGCACCGATTCAGAAAGGATGAATAGCATGGCCTCCTTCCGTACCTTTTCTCCCTGTCCCCTGCTCAGTCCTGTGCCGGTGGTATTGGTCAGCTGCCGGGGAACAGCGCCCGATGCAAAGCCAAACCTGCTGACCGTGGCCTGGGCCGGGACGGTCAACAGCAACCCGCCCATGGTCTCCATCAGCGTACGCAAGGAGCGCTATTCTTACGCCATGCTGAAGGAAAGCGGCGAGTTCGTCATCAATCTGGTGGATGACGCACACTGCCGCGCCCTGGACTACTGCGGCGTGAAAAGCGGACGCAATGTGGACAAATGGGCGGAAACGGGTCTTACGCCCATGCCTGCGGACGGGCTGACCCTTGCCCCCGCTGTGGCGGAAAGCCCCGCCTATCTCAGCTGCAAGGTGAAGCAGGTGATCCCGCTGGGCAGCCACGACCTGTTTCTTGCGCAGATCGTCAGCGTTGCGGCCCAGGAGCGGTTCTTTGCCCCGGACGGCTCGCTTCATCTGGAAGCGGCCCATTTGGTGAGCTACACTCATGGGGTCTATCAGCGGTGCGAGGGAGCGTTGGGCTTCTTCGGCTATTCGCTGGCCCGGGACGAGGTGCGGAAAAAGCGCCTTGCCACCTACTGGAAATAAGGAGGTGCCGCCCATGGAAAACGGTCTGACGCTGATCCCCATTGCGCACATGGTCAGCGATTTTTCGGAGAAATTCGGCATCCCGCGCCAAAGCGGGCTGGCGGAGGCCCTGGAGTCGCTGGTGGTGTTTGAACCGGATTATCGTGATGA
This sequence comes from uncultured Clostridia bacterium, assembly GCA_934631985.1. Classification (GTDB taxonomy): domain Bacteria; phylum Bacillota; class Clostridia; order Christensenellales; family Aristaeellaceae; genus Egerieenecus. The sequence goes on from CAKTYE010000005.1 coordinate 17,074, forward strand.
GAACGCCCTGCGTGGGCTGACGGGGTTCAGCCATGTCTGGCTTATTTGGGAGTTTTCCAAGGCCCGTCGGGAGGGCTGGTCGCCCACAGTGCGTCCTCCGCGGCTAGGGGGCAACCAGCGCATGGGCGTGTTCGCTACACGCTCGCCCTTTCGTCCCAACCCGCTGGGGCTGAGCTGCGTCAGGCTGCTGGGCGTGGAGAAGCATCCTGTTTACGGCCCTGTGCTGCGCGTGGGCGGCGCAGACCTGATGGACGGCACGCCCATTTATGACGTGAAGCCCTATCTTCCCCAGGCGGACTGTCACCCGGAGGCCCGGGGCGGCTTTGCCAACGACACCCCCTGGCATCCGCTGGCGGTGGAGGTTTCTCCGGCCCTGCTGGAAAAGGTTCCCGAGGCCAAGCGGCAGGCCCTGCTGGAGGTGCTTGCCCAGGACCCGCGCCCCTCCTATCAGGCGGACCCGGCGCGGGTGTATGGCCTGACCTTCGCCCACCTGGAGATCAAATTCCGCGTGACGGAGACAACGCTGACCGTCCTCAGCATCGAATGAATACGACCGCTCCTGAAAAGGGCGGCTTGCATAGAAAGAAGGTCGCTTATTTCATGGAAAGCTGCACCCTGTGTCCCCGTATGTGCCATGCCCGCCGTATCCCGGAGGGCGGTAATGGCTTCTGCGGGCTGGGTTCTACCCTGCGGCTGGCCCGCATTGCGCCCCACTACTGGGAGGAGCCGCCCATCAGCGGCACCCGCGGCACGGGCGCGCTGTTCTTCAGCGGCTGCACCCTGCGCTGTGCCTACTGCCAGAACGGCGACATCAGCCACCGCAACCTGGGCCGGGATTTTACCCCCGCGCAGCTTGCGGACAGCATGCGCCGCCTGACGGAGATGGGCGTTCATACCATGAGCTTCATTACCGCCACTCCCTTTGTGGAGGGCATTCTGGAAGCCCTGTCCATCTACCGTCCGCCCATGCCGCTGGTATGGAACACCTCCGGCTATGAGCGTGTGGAAACGCTGCGCCGTCTGGAGGGCGTGATGGACGTGTATCTTCCCGACCTGAAGCACTTCTCCGCTAAGATGGGCCAGCTGTGCGCCAAAGCCCCGAACTATTTTGAAGCGACCAGCGCCGCCATCACGGAAATGGTGCGTCAGGTAGGCGTGCCACAGTACGATAAAAACGGCATCATGCAAAAAGGTGTGCTGATCCGCCATCTGATCCTGCCGGGGCTGACCAGCGAAAGCATTGCCCTGCTGGACTGGGTGCATGACCAGCTGCCCGGCATCCCAGTGAGCCTGATGCGGCAATATACGCCGCTGAACGGTGTGGACATTCCGGGCCTGACGCGAAAGATCACGCCCCGGGAGTATCACCGCGTCCGGGATCACATGCGGGCCTTGGAGCTTCCCGGCTATGAGCAGGAGGCCGCCAGCGCCTCGGCGGAGTTTGTGCCTGTCTTTGGGCAGGACGAGAGCTTTGTGTGAGGGCGAAGCAAAATTGCTCAGTCCTCCATTGAGATGCTCGAAATATCTGAAAATGAGATAAAGTAATGCCCTGTATTCTGCAAAATGCTCGAACAGCAGATTGCATAGAATACAGGGCTGTTGTTTTAGAAAGCCTTTAGCATACCAGTTTAATGTCATGCGTCAAACGGTTGTGCGGAAGCAAATAGCTTTTCAAATTCAGCCGCTTCTGCTTTAGACATTTGATTCATTGTGAGCGAAGCATATATGACGCCGCGCGATGTAGCAATGACATATATGAAACATGTAGTTCCATTAAATACGCTCTCATTTTTACAAACAGCAACTTTATCGCTGCGTGCAATACAATGCGAGTCCTCGCTGCCTACGCCAAACTTCTGAATCTGCTCATCTGATATTTCGTCATCAATGAGTGCGATTACATTTACACCGTTCTCAAAACCGCCTAATAAGCCGAATTCAGGTTTCCGACCAAAAGCCATGCAGAACAGTTCTACAACAGTATCGCCCTTTTCGTAATGATCTTTCTTATGTTCGGCAACCATCAGCCCATTGATAGGGGTGACGGTGCAAAAATGGCCTAATGGCATGTTCCGAACAGCGCTTGTTTTCATGGTGAAGCTCCTCTCTTTTTTAGCGTGTAGCTTTGCTTGTTATACGTTTGGGAACACTTAATCTCCGGTTATTCCTTGAAAGAACTTAAAAAATGCAACTTTCTGCGCAAATGCGGGATCGTCAACATTTTCTAAATACTTATCGTACCATTCGATAGCTTTGTCCATATCATCATCAACCCCATGCCCAAATTGGTAACAACTGCCAACGCTTCTCATGGCAGGAACATAACCGTTCTCCGCAGCTTTGAGAAAGTATTCGAATCCTAATGCCATGTTTTGCGGTATACATTTCCCCTCCACATAAGCAATGGCCAAATTATTCATGCATATGGCATTGCCTAAATCTGCACCTTTTTTATAGTATGTTACAGCCTTTTTTGTATCCTTTTTGACTCCGCGCCCATTGGCATAGGCCAGACCCAAAATGTATAAGCCCTCCGGGTTGTTCTGTGCAGCGGCTTTCTGGGCCCAGTGAAAGCTTTCATTATAGTCATTAGCTATTCCAGCCTGTTTCAGCGAACCGCCCAATTCCATATAACCTGTGGCTAGTGTTGTTTGAGCCGCAGCATCGCCCGCATTTGCTTTTGGTAGAGCGTCCAACATGGATTTGTATTTTGCTGCTAATTTGGCAGCATCCTCGTCACCTGCCTGGGCTGCCTGCTCCATCCAGTAAGCGGCTTTTTCAAAGTCCCTTTGAATGCCATATCCTTTTGCGTAATGAAGTCCCAGATTATACATTCCGCTGGAAATGCCAGCATCAGCCATTTTTTGAAACCAATACACGGCCTTTGCAGGGTCAGCCTGCGTTTCATCATCGCCATTGAGACAGAGCATAGCCAATGCGTTCATGAGCGATACATTACCGTGTTCAGCCGCTTCGATTTTCTCATCCAGGGGTATCGTCTCCTTGAAGGAATGAGTCAAGGTTCGCCAAACTCCTTTCTGCATCTTTAGAATTTGCTGTTATGTGGAAATACAATAATGCACTTTTTGCTGTGCTTTTCATCTTATTACCACGACCTAAACGGGAACAGTAGACGGTTTTTATTCTATCCTATATGACGGATTATAAAGCATGCTTGATGAAATGTCAATGGTTTATTTCCTGCTTATGCTCGAAATATTCTAAAAAGCCTTGACAAGTTTCTGATTTTGGAAGCATGGATGGGAGAAATCAGGATGAACAACCCTTTACAACGGCAGCTGCAAACGCTGAATTACCTGTATAAAGAAAGCGACCACATGTAAAAGATAAAAAGCATGCGCGTCCCTGCTGCAAGCCCGGGGCGCGCATGCTTTGCTATAAGCGATTTTACGGTGTTCCTGCGATGAAGCAGGACACTTTTACTCCTTCTCCGTCCGAAGCGTTTTCACTCCGAACACAAAGTAAACGATATGCGCCACCCAGACGCAGGCCAGGATACCGCAGGGGACGTACAGCGCCTTCCGCAGCATCATCACAAAGCCGAACACTATCAGCGCTGTGACCGTCAGCAGGATCTTTGCCTTGGTGCCGGGGGGCATGCCCTGGCCCTTCACATAGCTGTCCAGGTGCTTCTTGTACAGCTTCGTGCCGAGAAACCAGTCGTGCAGCTTCTGCGAGGACTGGGCAAAGCAGAACACCGTGGCAAGGAAAAAGGGAACGGTGGGAAGAATGGGCAGCACAATGCCGATGCAGCCCAGCGCCAGACAGAGGCAGCCCGTGATAAGAAAGAGCAGTCGTTTCAGACTCATGCGTGATGTTCTCCTTTTCAGCTCATGCGTCCATGCTCCACCGAATAGACCTGATCGGCAATGCGCATGGTGGAGGGACGGTGAGATACCAGCACAACGGTCTTGTCCTGCTTTTCCTGCTGCAGGGCCTTCAGGATGATGGCTTCGTTCAGGCTGTCCAGGTTGCTGGTCGGCTCGTCCAGCAGCATTAGGGGCGCGTTGTGCAGGAAGGCGCGGGCCACGCCGATGCGCTGGCGTTCGCCGCCGGAAAGCGTGTCGCCCAGCTCGCCCACGGGCGTGTCGTAGCCCTGGGGCAGCGTCATAATGAAATCATGAATGGAGGCTTTGCGGCAGGCCGTTTCGATCTCCGCATCTGTTGCGTCCAGCTTGGCAATGCGCAGGTTGCTGCGGATGCTGTCATGGAACAGGTGCGTTTCCTGGGTCACAAAGCTCTCGGCCTCGCGCAGGCTGGCGGTGTTGATGTGCTTCACATCCGTGCCGGACAGCGTAATGCAGCCCTGCTGCGTGTCCCAGAAGCGCATGAACAGCTTCAGCAGCGTGGATTTGCCGCTGCCGCTGCGGCCTACCAGCCCCACCACGGCCCCCTTGGGAACCTTCAGGGAAAGGTCATCCAGAATTTTTTCCTCGCCGTAGGCAAAGGAGACGCTTTCTGCTTCCGCCCCGGAGAAGGTAATATCCTGCCCCTTCGTGACCTCCTCAATAATGGGGGTTTCGTCCAGAATATCCAGAATGCGGTTGCCGGCGGCAAAGGTGCTTTGCAGCGTGCTGCCCAGATTTGCCAGCGCCACCACCGGGCCAAAGGAGCTCATCAGGGCAATGGTCGGGATCAGCACCCCCAGGAACGGCGCCTGACCGTTTTGGTACAGCAGCGCGGAAACAAGCAGCATGGCAAGGTCAAACAGCAGAATGACCGTGTTGGTCGCCGCCTGATTTTTGCCTGTGGTGCGGCTCATGCGCTTTTCATCCGCAGAGAGCGCGTCGATCTGCGCGTTCATTTCCTGCAGGCGCTTTTCGCCCTGACCGTATTGCAGAATTTCCGTCAGGCCGCGTAGGCTGTCCAGCATGAAGCCCGACAGCGCCCCCGACCTTGTGCGGAAGCTCAGCCCATCGTCGCCGCCGCGCTTGGAGGTCAGGAGGGGGATCGCCACGCCCACCGTCAGGTAAGCCGCCAGGGCAAGCGCCGCCAGCAGCGGGTGGAAGCCGCCAATGAAGACGCACAGCAGCAGCGAGAACAGCGTGGCAATGACAATGGGAGAAATGGTGTGGGCGTAAAAGACCTCCAGCAGCTCCACGTCCGATGTGATGATGGAGATGAGGTTGCCGCGGTCCCGACCCTCCAGCTTGGCGGGGCAGAGCCGCCGCAAGGCGCGGAACACCCGGTCCCGGATCAGCGCCAGCAGCTTGAAGGCAATGAAGTGATTGCACGACTGCTCGGCGTAGCGCAGCAGTCCGCGCACCAGCGCAAAAACGATGACCGCTGCAAAGAGGAAGCTGAGTGTGAATGGTGTATCAATGCCCAGCAGGTCGGCGACGGCATAGCCGCCGAACACGGTGATGAAGGTTGCCGCCAAATGCCCGATCAGGCCCATGACGATGGCCAGCACCATATACCCGGCAAGGGGCTTGACCAGCCCGATCAGCCGCGCCATGATTTGAAAACCGCTGCGCTTTTTCATGCCTGCTCACTGTCCTTTCCGTAATGCTCCAGGGCCTGCTGCGCGTCCCACAGGCGCTTGTACGCGCCGTCCTGTGCCAGCAGCGACGCATGGGTTCCCTGCTCGGCAATGCGACCGCCGTCGATCACATAAATGCGGTCTGTACGGGTGACGTTTGCCAGACGATGGGAGATGAGCAGCACCGTTTTGCGCTCTGCCAGGCGGTGAATTTCCCGCATCACGTCGTTTTCACTTTCCACGTCAATGTTGGAGGTCGCCTCGTCAAAGATGTACACGGGGCTGTCATGCAGCAGCGCGCAGGCCAGGGCAAGCCGCTGCCGCTGACCGCCCGAAAGGTTGGCGGCGCGTTCGGTCAGCACCGTATCCAGCCCCTTTTCGCCCTTCAGGAAGGCAGCGAGGTTCACCTGCTCCAGCGCCGCCCAAAGCTGCGCATCGGTGGCATTGGGCGCACCCATGCACAGATTTTCCCGGACGGTGCCGCGGAACAGATAGCTTTGGCTGCCCACATAGGTGAAGTGTTCCAGCAGGCTTTCGCTGCCAATGTCCCGCAGATCCACGCCGCCCACGGTGACGGAGCCGCTGTAGGCCCGGTTTCGGCCCATCAGAATGCCGGACACCGTGGACTTGCCGCAGCCGGATTCGCCGACGATGGCGGTCAGCCCGCCCATGGGGAAGGTCATGTCAAGGCCGTGCAAGATCTCACGCTCCGGCTCATAGGCAAAGCGCAGCCCCTTGCAGACGATGGAGCAATCCTGCGGGACCGTCCCGGTCTTTTCCTCGGGATCGGGCAGGTCCAGCAGATGGAAGATCTTGTCGCTGGCAGCCATGCCGTTCATGGCAATGTGGAAGAAGGAACCCAGCAGCCGCATGGGAATAAAGAAATCCGCCGACAGCAGAATGATGAGCAGACAGCCCGCCAGGGTGACGTGGCCCGCCGCATACTGGGTCGCCGCCATAATGACGCCCAGCGCCGCGCCGCCGTAGGCGATCAGGTCCATGATGGTGACGGAGTTGAGCTGCATGGTCAGCACCTTCATGGTGATCTTGCGGAACTTTTCCGCCTGCTCGTTCATTTCCTGCTGCTTGAATTCATCCGCCTGATAGATCTTCAGCGTGGTAAGCCCTTGCAAATTTTCCAGGAAGGTGTCGCCCATGGCGGTGTACTGTCCCCAGTATTTGGCAAGCAGCTTTTTCGCCCACCGCTGAACCGCCACAATGGCAACGGGGATCAGCGGTACGCAGACAAGCAGCACCACGGCGCTGGGAAAGTTCACAAAGCTCAGCACTGCGAACAGCGTCAGCGGCGCAAGCATGGCGTAGAAGAACTGCGGCAGATACGCGCCGAAATAGGTTTGCAGCTGATCCACGCCCTCCACGGCGATCTGCACTACCTCGGAGGTGCCGACCTGCTCCTGATAGGAGGCCCCCAGCCGCAGCAGCTTTTGATAGATCATGCCCCGCAGCGTCTTTTTCACGGCCTTGGAGGAGTAATAGCTCATTTTGCTGGCAAGCCGGGTGCAGACGTACCGCACCGCCACCGCCGCAGCCGCCGCCAGCAGCGTTGTCCAAAGAGTCTGCATCGTGGCAGTTCCCTCAAACAGCCCCGCCAGCAGCCGCGTGATGCTTGCCATCATGACAATGTTGGCGGCAAGGGAGACCCACTGAAGGGCCACGTTGCCTGCGATGTACTTTCTGCTCTCCGGAACCGTTCCGATGAGCCGCTTGTTGATCATCATGCGCGTCGTCTCCGTTTCTGAAATTTATGGTTAGTATTATCTAACTATACGGCAAAAGAAAAATCTGCTTTCGCAGATCAGGAGGTCCTTCTGCCTGGAAACACGCCCTCCATCCAAAGGTATCATAACACAGCGGCGGCGATTTGCAAAGCGCGAGGTTGTTGCAGATGTGCAACAACCTCGCGCCCAATAGCTTCGCAATGTGTCTGCATGTCCATGTTCAAGCGGTCTTACCATTGTTGCAGTGTTGCAATAATAGTGCCGTCACAGCAATAGCGTAAAGATGGCGGTGGATTCCGGCATATGCCCCAGGCCCACAGAGCTTTCCATTTTCAGGCAGACGCTGCCGTGGAGGATCTGCCCCACATCCGACCCGATGTTGACGAATTGCAGCACCTCGGCGGGAAAGGCGAAAAGCTGCCCGTTCGGCTCGGTGCTGATAAAGCGTCCCGCATCAAAATAGCGGATGCTCTCCACGCGCCCGTGCATGATCTCCCTGCTGACCGGGGATCTGGCGGAGATCGGCACAGCCCGCAGCTGCACCGTCCCCACGCCGTCCTTTACATATAAATTGCAGGGATGCTCAAAGCCCTCGTTCGCCATGGAAAGGTTGCTGCCGTTTTTGATATGCTCACGGAAAATCAGAAACGGCAGGGTATAGCAGCCATCCTTCAGCTTTTTGCACAGCGCCGCGCCGCTGAACTGCTTCTGACCCCGCAGCTCGTACTTCACGCGGTAGCGCTCCTCGGTGGCCCGCACTGTCTCCATGGTGCTGTCCGTGCAGTAGAGCGTCCAGACAAAAGCGTCCTGTTTGGCGCTTTCCATGTCCACGCCCTCATAAAGCAGGTGATTCAGCGCGATCTCAAAGCGCTCGGCATAGCGCTGGGCTTCCTTGCGCCCCAGCTCCGTCAGGCGCGGGCTGCGAACCTGCGTCCGATCCACAAGGCCCTCTGCTTCCAGCGCAGTGACGGCGCGGCTGATGGCGTATTTTTCCTTGCCCAGCGTCCGGGCGATGCCTGTTACGCTGCAATCCATGGGACTCAGCCGCAAAAAGCAGAGCAGCACCCGCAGCTTCAGAATTTCGGCATTTCCCTTCATGAACCTTCCCTCCGCAAGCGCTGTGCCTTATTGAAAGGCAACCTCCAGTGAGAACGGTGCGTCGCTGGCTTCGCCCAGCGCAAAGTCATAAACGCCCTGCGGGCTGTGGAGCTGACCGTCATGGTCGTAGATCGTCAGCATATCGGCGCGCAGCGGGAGGCTTACCCGCAGGCTTTCGCCGGGGGCCAGCGATACGCGCTGCCAGCCGATCAGCCGCCGAACGGGCTGCATCAGCCGATGCACTCTGCCGTGGGCATAGCATTGCACAACGGTCTCTCCGGCGCGGTCGCCGACGTTTTCTACCGTGACGGACAGTTCCGCAGTCTCGTCCGCAGTCAGCGCCGCTTTGCTGACGGCAAAGTCACGCAGCGCGAAGGTGGTGTAGCTCAGGCCATGCCCGAAGGGGTACAGCGGCGCGCTGCTTGCATCCAGATAGAAGGACACATAGGGATTGCTCCCGTGATTCGGGCGGCCTGTGGACAGGTGATCGTGATGGATGGGAATCTGTCCCAGGCAGCGGGGCCAGGTCATGGACAAATGCCCGGAGGGATTCGCTTCCCCCGTCAGCAGCCGCGTGATGGCTTCCGCGCCCATGGTTCCCGGGAACCATGCCGCCAGCACCGCATTGCACTGCGCCGCCGTCTCGGCGATCATCAGCGGACGGCCGGAGAACAGCACCAGCACGATCGGCTTTCCAAGGCTGCAAAGCTGCGCAAAGGCGGCTGCGTCCTCCGGGGGCAGGGTCGGATTTGTTTTGCTCTGCGCTTCGCCGGTTTCCCACTGCGGCTCGCCCGCCGCGAAAAGGATCACATCCGCCTCCTTCGGTGTACACAGGGTGAGGCTGTCGCGGGTCGCCAGCGCTTCCGCCAGCGTCGCACACTCCGCCGTGGAGCCGTCTGCGGCCCAGCCGCCCAGCAGACCGTGATCCTGCGCACGGGAGCCGGTGAGCGCCACCTTTGCACCGGGCTTCAGGGGCAACGCGCCCTCGTTTTTCAGCAGCACGCAGGAGCGCAGCGCCGCCTCCAGCGCGGTTTCCCGGTGCTGCGCGTTCGTCCAGCTTGCCTGCTGCCGCGCATGGGTCCACTGATCCCAATCTCGTTCAAACAGGCCCAGCTTGTTTTTCAGCGTCAGGATGCGCAGGCAGGCCCGGTCAATGCTGGCTTCGGATACCTTGCCCGCCTGCACCTGCGCCGCAAGGGTACGCAGGTAGACCATGCTCATCATGTCCATGTCCAGCTGCGCGTCCATGCAGCGCACCGCTGCGTCACCCGCGTCCGCGGCAACGCCATGCGTCAGCAACTCGCCGGGGGCATTCCAGTCGGAGATGGTCACGCCGTTCCAGCCCCAGCGCTGGCGCAAAATGCGGTTCATCAGCCAGTCGCTGACGACCGCAGGCTCCCGGTCAATGGGCGTAAAGGCGGGCATCACCATGTCGCAGCCCGCGTCCAGCACCGCCTTGAAGGGCGGCAGATAGACGTTGAACATCTCCGTGTGGCTCACATCCACGGGCATGTAATCCTGCCCGGCCTGCGCCATGCCGTAGCCTGCAAAGTGCTTGGCGCAGCAGGTCAGGTGCTGCGCGTCCAGATTGCCGCGAACGCCGCGCACCATGGCTGCACCCATCTCCGCGCATAGCAGCGAGGACTCGCCGGGGCTTTCCATGCACCGCCCCCAGCGGGGATCGCGCACTACGTCAACCATGGGTGCAAAGGTCGCGTGTATACCTGCCGCCGCGGCCTCCTCGGCGCTGATTTCCCCCATCTGCGTCGCATAGCGCGTGTCGAAGGTGCAGCCCATCGCCAGCGGAATTGGGAAGATGGTCCGTGCGCCGTGAATAATGTCCTTCATAATAATCGGCGGGATGTGATGCGGACTGCGTGCCTGAATATCCTTGCACAGCGCGGCACTCTTTTCCGCATCCGCGTCCAGGTCGCAGATCAGGCTGCCCGCCAGCAATAGCTCCCGGGGCGTTAAGTGCAGCTCAGCCATCGGCCCGGTAGGCTCGCTGATGCCGTCCACACAGGCGGAAAGCGGAAGCTGACATAGCTGCCCGATTTTTTCTTCCAGGGACATGTCCTTCAGCAGTTCCTGTAATTGCTCAGTCGTCATTTGCAATAGCTCCTTTGCGAAATCAGCCCCTGCGGCGGCAGGGGTCTGGGGAAAAGGTTCGGCCTGGGAGAGGGTGTTTCCTGCTTGTGGGGAGGAGGGAAATGTGCGGGGATGGGAGGAAAGAACCTTGATGCAGGGAGGGAAGGGTGCGTTTTGATGAGAGGGATGGGAGGGAGCGGCTGAGAGAGTATCCTCCTGCCGCCCTCGGGGCGGCCGCCCTTCCTATGCGGAGGGAGGCTTTTGGGGGCGGGGGCGGCATGCAGATTTTGGTGCAGGTAACTTTTGGCTGCACATGCCAGGTCTAAGCGACAAGGCGTTCCGGCGGCTGTATACGGTCAGCCGCCGGAATGCCATGGAGCGGAACCGAAGGAGACCCCGGTTGTGTCCCCCCTGGGAAGGCTCCGATCCAGGCGATGGCTGGGGGCAGCCATGGGATCCGGGGGCCAGCCTTAGCTGCATGGAAAATTTGGCTGGCTCCCGGGCGGCTTTGCCTACTTTGCCCGAGTGCAAAGTAGGTCGTCCGTCCGCAGACGGACGAAATTCTCTCTAGCTGAAAGTACATCGCGGTGGTGTGCCGCCGGGACTGGATGCATGTCTGTGACTTTATAAAGAAACAGCCTTCATTCTCCAGCCGCCGCTTTCCCACCTTACAGTTCAAACTCAATAAACTCCGACCACTGCGTTTCTCCATAAATATCCGTCAGCTGGAAGCAATAGAGATAGCTCGATTCGCTGCCCTCCAGTGAATAGAAACCAAACTCCAGCGTACCGTTTGCGCCCACCGTGATGGGGTCGCCGTCGAAGGTGTCCTCCTGAATTTCACCGTCTTCGTCCTCGTAATACATGGGGTAGGTGGGGATGATCTCATCGCCCTCCTTCAGGGGCGTGGTGCCGCGCACGGGCAGACCGTGATCGTCATAGCCCTGGGTGAAACCGAGAATCGTCCAGTCGCTCTGGGCGCTCTTGCGGGTCACCAGCAGATAACCCTCCTCGCCGTTGCACTTCACGGGGATGATGCTGCGCCGCATGCCGCCGTTAACCAGTTGGTCATACAGCACCACAAGCTGATCGTCCAGCATGGGCCAGCTGCCGTCAAAATTGCTGACAATCTCGCCGGTCTCCCAGTTGACGCCGGCGTTCTGCATCGCGCCCAGCTCCACATAGATGGTGTCCTCGTCGTCGCTGGCGTTTAGGTAGAGCAGGCCCTCCACCAAGCTGAGGTTGTTCAGCTCGTCCTGGGTCAGCTGCATGGCGCAGGCATACACCGCGTCCGAGGTGGTGGAGGAGCCAACATCGCTCATGTATCCCCACAGGCTTTCCGTGGGTTCGCTGCTCGTCTCCGGGGTGATGCCGCCTACATACACCTCATCGCTGTGGCTGCCCCATAGGGAGGACGTGACAGGCGGCAGGTCGGCGGTCACGTCGGCGGCCTGCGCGGGAACGTCCTCCTCAGTGACGGTGTAGCCGGAGGTGGGCGTGGTATTCATGCCCCACAGGCTGCCGGTCAGCACGTTCGATGCGGTTTCCGTGGTGAGCTGCTGGGGAGCCTGCGCGGTGAACACATAGTCGCCGCCGCTGCGCAGGGAAGCATAGCCCCATACGAAGTCCGTATAATTGGGATACGTTTCGGCGCAGTCGTATTGCAGGCCGTCAAAGGAACCCTCGGGGAAATAGATGCTCAGCCCTGTCAGGTAGTCGAACTTTTCCGTACCCACATTGTAGCGCACGGCCTGCTGATAGGCGCTGTCCAGCACCGCCGCGGTCTGCGGGGCGATGGAGCGGGTCGCGTCCAGCAGGGCAGCAAAGTCCACCATGTCCGAGGAAGCGTCGTCGAAGGAGCCGAAGGCATACATGCGCTGACGGGCGCGGCTGAAGGTCGCCAGCTGACCGTTATCCAACGCCTGGGTCAGATAGGCGGCATAGGTCTCCATAGCATTCACCACGGCCTCCATGGCGGGGAGATAGGTGACGCTCATGCTCAGATAATCGTCAGGATTTTCCTCGGTGCAGGCCTGCATGTAAGCGTCCGCCATGGTGACGGCAAGGGCCTGCGTGTCCATGCCGGGATCGTCGCTCAGGGCGGAGAGCCAGCCCGTGTAGTTCCAGCCGATGCCGGGCTCCAGCTCCTCGCTGGCGACCATGTAGGTCGCATAGTGACGCAGGTGCGCCGCCGTTTCGTAGGTCGCCATCAGGCAAGCGTCAAAGCCCACAATGTCAAAGGTGAAGCCGCCCTGTGCCTGGGTGAAATTGTACAGCGCATCGTTGATCTCATGCAGGGACAGGCTGTCGTAATCGGCGGTTTCATCAAAGCAGACGCCCGACGCGGAGCCGCCGCCGTGGTTCCAGAACACCAGCACATAGCGGTCCGCCGGGAAATTCGACACGCCCCAGTCCAGAAAATCCTCCAGCGTGGACTGTTCGCCCATGCTGGCCCAGGACAGCGTTTCCAAATTGTAAAAGCCGCCGTCAGCGATGGTGAAGCGGTTCAGGGCGTTGGGGGTTAGGTCCTCATCATCCCATTCCACCGCGCCGCCCGCCTGTACGGCAACGGTGATGCTGCCGGAGGTGTTGCCCTCGCACATTTCATACAGGTCGGCTACACAGGCGCTTTGCAGGTCTGTGCCGCACATGTACATCAAAACGGTGGTCGTTGTTTCAGCCCGGGCTGCGGACAGGGATACCGGCAGCAGCGTCAGGGCCAGCAGGCATGCGATCAGCTTTTTCATGAGCATCATCCTTTGCGTTAGACATTTTCTTCATTGTACGCCGGGCAGACAGCATCCGTCAAGCTGTACTGTGGGACAGGCTGCGGCGGGAAAAATGTAGGCGGCAGAACAGTTCTAAAAAACGGTGCAGCCGCATAGATAACATTGAGCAGAAAATGCAAGGAGCAAGACGCATGAGCAAAAAGAGCTGGCGGCAGGCATTTCCCTGGGGCGCGCTGTTTCTTGCGCTGCCGGCGCGGGCGCTGGCGGAGGAAAGCACAGGCGAGGCGGCGGTACATGCGCTGCTGGGCGTTGCCGTGACGGGGATCGTGTTTCTGCTGGTCTATGGGCGGCGGCTGCGCTATCGCGCGGAGCGGCGGGAGGAAGGGTGAAAGGGAAAAAAGTAGAAAAGGTGCAGCCGGGAAGGACAAAATTCCTGATCGGCTGCTTTTTTGTGGACACGCAAGGGCAGCGGCAAGCAACACAAAAGCTGTGGAGCGCCAGGTGAAAGCGAAGATTATAAACATATTTTATGTTTATAATTGCGGAAAAGATAAAGAAGACAAAGAAATTGAGGATAAAATGCATGAAATATGTTTTAATATATTGACATAGACAGTGGTACACCGTATAATAAACACATAAAAGGACAACGATTCTGCTTGAAATGCTGCTGTAAGGTTTCCTAAACGTTTTCCGGAGACGAGGCGGAAGCTGTACCAAAGGCGAAAAAAGCAGCGGGTTGTTCGGAGAACGAAAGGAACAAAAAGGAGGATTCCCATGTTGAAGAAACTGTGTGCGGTGCTGCTGACGCTGGCACTGCTGATGTCGTCCTGCATGGCGTTTGCGGAAAGCGGCGATACGGCAGTGGTAAAGGACTTTGGCGGTATTACGCTGAAGGTGTGGAAACCCCTGTGGTGGACAAGCGTTGTCACGTCTGACAGTGTGAATGAGGTTTGGAAGACGCTGGAACAGAAATTCAACGTACACTTTGAATTCATTCAGCCCTCCGTGGGTTCTGAGCAGGAGCAGTTCAATCTGCTGATGGCTGGCGGCGAGCTGCCTGACATTATCATGACGGACTGGAGCGGCACGGATCTGTACACTGGCGGCCTGGATAAGTATGTAGAGGAAGGCGTCATCATCGATCTGAAGGAGCATGCCGAGTGGATGCCCAACTATCTGCATTGCATCGAGACCTATGTCTCCGCTGAGGAGCAGAAGGAGTTCTCCACGGACAGCGGCTACATGACGCAGTTCTATGCTATTTCTCCCTATGAAGAGTATTCCTGCAACGGTCTGCTGCTGCGGGAGGACTGGCTGAAGGAGCTTGGCCTGGAACAGCCCACGACCCTGGATCAACTGGAAAACATCCTGACGCAGTTTAAGGAAAAGGAAGGCGCAGAAGCTCCTCTGATGTTCCCGGAAACGGGCGTAGATCTGCTCAGCGGCTTCCTGGTATCTGCCTATGGCATCGGCCCGGCCTTCTATCATGACGGCGATGTAGTAAAGTATGGCCCCGCCGAGGCGGCCTTCAAGGACTATCTGCTGAAGATGGCGGACTGGTATAAGAAGGGCCTGATCGATCAGGACTTTGTGTCCCGCGACCAGGAGGGCTATCGCCGCATGCTGACCACCAGCAAGACCGGCGCGGTCATCGACAGTCCCGATAACGTGTACACCTACATGAAGGATATTGCCATTATGGCTGGCGGCACCTATCCTGTACTGAAGGAAGGTGAGCGCGTACACTACCGCTATAAGATGTATCAGTGCCGTCCGCCGTACTGCGCCGCCGTCTCCGCGGACTGCAAGAATGTGGAAGCGGCTATGACCGTGCTGGATTATGGCTATACCGAGGACGGCTGGATGCTGTGCAACTACGGCATCGAGGGCCTGACCTACAACATGGTGGACGGCGTGGCCGTGTTTACCGACGTGATTCTGAACAATCCTGAATACCCCTCGCTGCTGGACAGCTTTGCCCGCTACAAGTGGCACATCGGCCCCTTCCTGCGCTTCGAACATGAGTCCGATGCGGCAATCACTCAGGAGAATATGGGTACCCGCCGCGCCCTGACCGAAAATGCGGACGCCGACCAGGTGATGCCGCTGGTGACCCTGACGGCAGACGAAGGCTCCGAGTATGCGTCCATCATGAACCAGGTCAAGACGTATCAGGATTCCGCCGTGGTGAACTTTATCACCGGCAAGAAGGATATTGAGACTGAGTTCGATGCATATCTGGCGGACCTGCATCGGCTGAATATCGACCGTGCAATCGAAATTCAGCAGGCCGCGCTGGATCGCTACAACGCTCGCTGATGCTTTGGGGCGGCTGTGCATAAAGATGTGCAGCCGCCCCTCCTCCCATGCGCTTAAGAACTGAGGTGAAACATTTATGTCGTCTGTAGCCAGGCCCCGGGAGTCCTTCGGCGCACGGCTGATTAAAAACATCCGCCAGCGGCCTGCAATTTATGTGATGCTGCTGTTCGTCGTTGCCGCGTTTATCATTTTCGCGTATGTTCCCATGGGGGGACTTATCATCGCGTTTCAGAAGTATGCGCCTCGGCTGGGCATTGCCGGCAGCAAATGGGTGGGCTTCAAATGGTTCCTGGAATTCTTCAATGACATGTTCTTCTTCCGGTTGATTCGCAACACCTTCACCATCAACCTGCTGGACATTCTGGTGGGCTTTCCTATGCCCATTCTGCTGGCGGTAATGATGAATGCTCTGCGCTCCCGCAGAGCTAAGGCAACGCTGCAAACCATGATGTATCTGCCGTATTTCATCTCCATGATCGTGATCTGCGGCATTATTTCCGACTTTTGCGCCCGGGACGGCATCATCAACGATTTGATCGCCGCCTTTGGCGGTCAGCGGACGGGCCTTTTGAATGAGCCTGCCGCCTTCCAGCCGATTTATGTGCTGAGCAACCTGTGGCAGATGGCCGGGTGGAACAGCATTATCTATATGGCAGCCATGAGCGCCATTGACGCATCCCTGTATGATGCGGCTTATGTAGACGGTTGCGGTAAGCTGCGCCAGATGTGGCATGTGACGCTGCCCGGCATTTTGCCGACCATTATCATCATGCTGATTCTGCGCATTGGCAACATGTTTACGGTGGGCTATGAAAAGATCATTCTGCTGTACAATCCCATGACCTACGAAACGGCGGATGTGATCTCCTCGTATGTATACCGCCGGGGCATTGAAGAATCCAACTTCAGCTATGCCACGGCAATCGGTCTGTTCAACTCCGTGCTGAACTGCGTATTCCTGTTTGCAGCAAATGCACTCAGTCGTCGGGCAACGGAACAGAGTCTGTGGTAAGGGGGGAAGAAGCATGGATGGCGTAAAGGAAAGACGAATTGATAAATTTTGGCGCGGCGTGATCTTCTTCCTGCTGCTGATTTTCGCGCTGATGTGTCTATACCCGGTGTTGTATGTGATCTTTGCTTCCTTTAGTGATCCCAACCAGCTAATGGCCCATTCCGGGCTGCTGCTGCATCCGCTGGGCTTTTCACTGGAGGGCTATAAGGTGGCGCTGAGCTATCAGAATATCGGCACAGGTTACCTGAACACACTGTTTGTTGTCACGGTAGGTACGCTGGTAAACATGGTGCTGACAACACTGGGCGCTTATGCCTTGTCCCGGAAAGGCATCATCGTCAACCGCTTTGTCATGCTGATGATTACCTTCTGCATGTTCTTTTCCGGCGGTATGATCCCTACCTTCCTGAATGTCAAAAATCTGGGGCTGTTAGACAGCCTGTGGTCGCAGATTTTGCCAACCTGCATCAGCGTGTGGAACCTCATCATTCTGCGTACAGGTTTTCTGGGGGTGCCTGACAGCTTGGAAGAATCCGCGAAGCTGGACGGCGCAGGCGACTTTACCATTCTGGTGCGGATCGAAATGCCGCTGGTCAAGGCCAGCCTTGCGGTGGTGACGCTGTATTATCTGGTGGGACACTGGAACTCCTGGTTTGACGCAATGATGTACATGCGCAGCCGGGATAGGTATCCGCTGCAATTGATCCTGCGGGAGATCTTGATTTCCAACACCTCCGGGTCTGTCAGCGGCTTTAATCCCAGTGAAGCGGATCTGTATAAGCAGCTGGTGAAATACACCACTACAGTGATTGCTACTCTGCCGATTTTGTTTATTTACCCCTTCCTGCAAAAGTACTTTGTCAACGGCGTAATGGTCGGCTCGGTGAAGGGCTGAGCGATAAGGCGGGCTTCCGCAGATAAGGCGGAAAGCTCTCAGGAGGAAAGGATTGCCTTTTTTATGCTGAATCAGATGATTCCCCTGCCCGGTCGCAAGGGGGCCTGGCTGGATGCTTATCTGCAAACGAACTGTACGGAATTGGAAATGGTACGTTGGAAAACGCGCCCGGCGATGCTGGTGATTCCCGGGGGAGCCTACCGGTTTTTGGCGGAACGGGAGGGCGAACCACTGGCGCTGCGGTATGCAGCGGCAGGCTTTCAAACCTTTGTGCTGCATTATAGCCTGAAAGCCGGGCTTCAGGAGCCGCTGCTGGATGCGGCGGCGGCGATGCTGCTGATTCGGGCGCATGCGCAGGAGTGGCAGATTGCGCCGGAACAGGTGGCGGTGATCGGCAGCAGTGCGGGCGGCAATCTGGCGTTATGGCTGTCGGCCTTCACACGTCCGGGTGAAACAGCACTGAACGCATTGACACCCTGCCCGGAGGCTTGCCGTCCCAACGCACAGGTGCTGTGTTACCCTGCGGTGACGGGTGCAGGCTGTGATCCAACCTTTGTTGCATCGCTGCCGGAGCCGTCGCTTTATGAGCGCTTGGCAGGCATGCCGCCTACCTTCCTGTGGACGACGCAGGACGATCATATCGTTCCGGCTGCGGAAACGCTGCTTCTTGGGCAAAAAATGAATGAAGCACAGGTGCCGCTGGAAATGTATATATTTCAAACGGGCGATCATGGGCTGGCAACCGCAGATGAGGCAACAGGGCGCGTAGCGACGCATGTGGCGGGGTGGTTGCCCCAAAGCGTTGACTGGCTGTATGCACTGTTTGGCCGAAAGGGATGACAGACAAAAAGGCAGGCCTGTGAAGCCTGCCTTTTCATCATCCGTTGCTTTTGCGCGTGCTGCCAAGCTGTACCAGAATATCCTGTGGATGGTCACCGAAGCCACGCCCGAAAAGGTTCATGCCACCCACATTGCGCGCATGCTTGTGTACGCCAATGCGCAGGGTGAAGTAGTCTTGCGCATCCAAGTGCAGGTCGGCGATGCTTACACCGGAAAGGGGTGCACCGTCCAGCGTCGTTCCGGCTGCATCCACATTCCACACCTTGAGATGCCCATACTGTGTGCTGCCTAAATCCCACCACTCGGGAGTCATCACGCCGCGCCGATCACCGAAATCGCCGGGACAGGTCCAGGTGCCAAGCTCCACGCCGTTGACGCTGACGTAAATGTCGCTGGGCCAGTCCATGTTGTAATACGCCACCTCGGAGCAGGCTTCAAAGCTGATACGCAGGCTGTCCGGGGTCATGTTGACCAAATCAAGGGTGGAGACGCGGTATTCCAGATAGCCGTAGCGAAACCAGATGAGCTGTGCGTTCAGCCTCTCCGGAGAATAGAAGGTCTGCGGATAGTTGGTGCGCCCAATTGTTCCGTGCAGATCAAGCATGCCGCAGTATTCAAAGGGCCGGCAATCCCAATAGCTGCCGATGGGCAGGGCATAGGTATGATAGTTCAGGCTGCGTTCGGGGAGAAGCGTGGGATCGACCAGATTGATGCTTACGGCATCAATGAGCTTGTTGCAGACCTTTGCCATGCCGCGGTTGCCGGGGCGCTGCTCGGTAATGATCAGCCCTGCGTCTTCCAGCACACGAACGTTCAGTGCCGCGGTGGAAGCAGGAATATGCAGCATATCTGCCAGTTCATTGACATTATGCCCACCGTCCAGGCCAATGCGGATGATCTCCAGCCGCAGCTCGGAAGCCAGCGCCCGGTGAACCTTTGCAGCGCGGGGAATATCGGAAAGGTCAAGCTCCATGACCTTGCTGCGGTAGCTTTCATCCTGACGATCCATAGGTTCTCTCCTCCATAAAAGGCCGTTTTTTGCATTATAACACAGTGGAAGAAAAAGAAGCAAACAGAAAAGCTGTTTGTTCTATCGTGGGACAGCCACAAAAGCTACAGCTTTTCCACAATAGGAACAGAATTTCAACAGAAAAAGGAGGACTTAGGGTGTTTTCACGCCGAGGTGTAGTCATTCATCCCTTTGAGCTGTCACAGGCCTGGCTAGATACGGCGCGGCAGCTGGACTTGAACGTGTTGGCACTGCATCCGCCGGGCGGGCCAAGGGCAGCGGAGCATCTACAGGCTATGCTGGATCAACTGCGGGAGTCGGAGACGCAGGCGCTTTTAGCACAGGCTCGCCGGCAGGGCATGCAGGTGGAATATGAGATGCATGCCCTATCCTACCTGATGCCGAGAACATTGTTTGCATCTCACCCGGAATGGTTTCGCATGGATGCCCAAGGGGAACGTGTGGCAGATTTCAACCTGTGTGCCAGTTCACAGGAAGCATTGGGGTATCTGGCGGATCAGGCGGAAGCATTGGCACGGCTGCTGCCTGCAGAAAGCCATCGCTATTATTTCTGGCTGGATGATGTGACAGCCGCTCGCTGCCACTGCCCGCAGTGCCGGGAATTGTCGGCATCGGAGCAGCAGCTTCTGTGCGTTAATGCGATGCTGGCAGGTATCCGCCGGGCAGACCCGCAGGGGATGCTTGCCTACATCGCCTATCTGGATGCAATGGAGCCGCCTCGCCGGGTGAAGCCTGCTTCGGGCGTTTTTCTGGAATATGCGCCCATTAAGCGCAGGCTGGATCGTCCATTGGCAGACTCAGATTGCGCAGAGAATGCTCGAGAGTTTGCACCGCTGCCGGAACTGCTGGCATGCTTCGGCGCGACGCATGCGCAGGCATTGGACTATTGGCTGGACAATTCGCTGCTTTCCGGCTGGCAGTATCCTCCGAAGCCTTTTCGGCTGAACGGCGAGGTCGTTCGCGCGGATACGGAAGCCTATCATGCGCTGGGCATTGATTCCGTGACGTGCTTTGCATGCTATCTTGGCCCTGATTATGTGGCGTTGCATGGTACGCCGGATCTGCGAGCTTATGGCAATGCCCTTCACGGATCAGCTTAAGCAATTATAAAAAAGCAGGAGAGCATCGCACCAACACACACGCTGCTCTCCTGCTTCATCATTTATCTTTTCTTATTCCCTTACAGCTTAACCCGCAGCGTCAGCACCTGGAACGCGCCTGCATGCAGGGCAGCATCCGGGGGCAGCACATCTCCCTGGGGCTGCTCCAGCAGGTTGCAAAGCTGATACCCCTTCACCGGCAGGCTGGAGGTCAGACGGAAGGTGGTGTCTGCACGCTTGCTTTCGTACAGGCGCAGCACCAGATCGCCGCTGCCGTCCTCGGCAGGCTTCAGCGTGTCAAGGATGATATTGGGCGCATCCACGCGGAAGGCGCTGAACTGTGCGGCGCGGCCCGGTATCACGGCAACGGACTCGTTGAAGTCCAGGCCCTGCTGTACCACCGGTGCATCGGCGAACGCCCCCTCCCAGGCGGTGAAGCCGTAGCGGAAGTGATGCTCGCCCTGATCGGATACCATGTCCGGGGAGGTCGCTGCGCGCAGCAGTGTCAGTTCAATGCTGTTCTCCCAGACACCCACGCCGTACTTGCAGTCGTTCAGCACTGCACAGCCGTGGCTGTTGTCACACAGCGCCGTGTAGCGATGGTTGCATACCTCAAAGCGCTGCTGATCGCAGACGCGGCTGCGATGGGTGGGGCGCTCCACATAGCCGAACTGAATCTCATGCAGCGCGTTTTCTGCGCGAACGTCCACCGGGAAGGCCGTTTTCAGCAGGCGGTGCGTTTCGTGCCAATCCACCGTGGTGTCGAAGGTCACAACAGGGCTGCCCACCTGTACGGAGATCGTCTGCTGAAGGGTGGAGCTGCCGATGGTACCGTGCCAGGTGACGGAAGCCGTCAGACCCTCTGCACAGGCAACGGTCAGGTTGTCCACCACGGGGGTGAAGCTCTCCTGCTCACGATAGTTGCTGTCAATGTCCCAGGCATCGAAAAGACGGGGCGTGTCCTTATACATGCGCAGCTGATTCATGGGCTGAGCGGCCATCTCACGGCCTTTCAGCGTATAGGAAATGATCTGTCCTGCCGCGTTCAGCTTCACACGCACCAGGTCGGATGCAAGCTCTGCGCCCTCCGCCGTTTTGACGGCGGTGGCAAGCACCGCAGGCTTTGCGCCCGCACCCTTTTGCAGGGACACCATGCCAAAGGCAGGGACCGTTACCAGCGCTTTGCCCTGCGCAGCGGGAACAGAAACGCCCTCCGTGGTCTGCACCGCATCGCCGCAGGCCTCGGGCAGGTCGATGACCACGGTGCGGTCAAAGCCAAGGGAGTTCATCACGGTCACGCCGTCCCCGGGGGAGACCAGCGCCTTGCAGGCGGCTTCGGTCAGGGCGTGCGCCTCCTGCTGCAGGGCATGATGTGCCGCGTTGGCCTCCGCATAGACCCGTCCAATGGACGAGCCGGGCAGAATGTCATGGAACTGATGCAGCAGCAGCACCTTCCACAGGCGCTCTGCGGCCTCGACGGGATAGGCTGCGCCGCGCAGGGAGGCCAGCGCCGCCCACAGCTCCAGATCATGCAAGGCGAACTCGCTGCGGCGGTTGTTTCGCTTGATGGCGGCCTGCGTGGTGTAGGTGCCGCGATGAGCGGTGAAATACAGCTCGCCGTCCCAGGTATTCACAGGGCCGCCGCGGCGCTCCATGTCCTCAAAGAAATCTAGCGGAGAGGCCATTTTCACCCGGGGCATGCCCTCCAGATCCTTTTCACGCTCGGCAAATTCCACAAAGTCCCGGCAGGGGCCGCCGCCGCCGTCACCATATCCGAAGGGGATCAGAAAATCGCCCAGATGCCGCTTCTGCACCCGGCTGCGCCATGCGCCGCACAGCTCCTTGGGATCGGTGCGATAGGTATAGCTGGTGGGCAGGAAGGAGGTGACGGCGCTGCCGTCCAGCCCCTTCCAGGTGAAGTAATGATAGGGGAAGGTGTCGCCCTCGTTGTAGCTCCAGAAAATTTTCTGGGTCACCAGATAATCCACGCCGCAGCCCTTTAACAGCTGGGGCAGCACCGCGGAATAGCCGAAGGTGTCCGGCAGCCACAAAATGCGGCTGTCCACACCGAACTGCTCCCGGTAATATTTCTTGCCGTACAGCAGCTGACGTACCAGCGCCTCGCCGGAGGGCATGTTGGTGTCCGGCTCCACATACATCGCGCCCTCGGCGATCCAGCGGCCCTCCTGGGCGGCTTTTTTGATGCGCTGGAACAGGCGGGGATAATATTTTGCGCACATTTCATAAGAGGCGGGCTGGCTTTGCAGATAGCGGTAATCGGGATAGCGCTCCAGCAGGCGAAGCTGCGCGGCAAAGGTGCGGGCCGTCTTGCGATGGGTCTCCGCCATGGGCCACAGCCAGGCCAGGTCGAGATGCGCGTTGCCCACGGCCCACATTGTCGGGGCAGTGGAGCCGTTATGCGCCTCCATCAGCGGACGAAGCGCTTCACGTGCCTTGCGGTAATCCGCATCGCGGCCTGCGGCGGGCTGCTCGAAATCCACCAGACGGGTGTACAGCTCCAGTCCATCGGCGATTTTTGCGGCGCGCAGGGAATCCTGCGGCACCTCGTCCAGCAGCATGCGCAAGGTGCTGACGTCCAGCCAAAGCTGATAAGCGTCCTCATTCCACACGCCGAAGGTACTGTGGCCTACCGTGGCGCGGCGGCCCTCCTCCTTCGGGTCGGTGAAGTCCCCGGGCAGCACCGGGCCGGTGGCGCAGCCGCCGTTGCCAGGAAAATAATGGCCCGCGTAGACCTCAAACAGCAGCTCGTACTTCGTGCCGGGGACGGCAGCTTCCGTCAGCACATTGTCGGAAATATAATGATGGGGAACATTGACCCACTCAGCACGACGGGTGCCGAAGGCTTCCCCGTTGACAAACAGCGTAGCCTCGCCGCCCATGTCCAGCGACAGCACTACGGGCAGGCCGCGGGCCTCCTCGGGGATGACCACCGTACTGCGTACCCACATATATTCCCAGGTGTGGCCCCAGGCGGTGCCGACGGGAACGGGCCGGAAGTCGCCGTGCAGCGCTTCCTCCGGGGAAAGATGCTCCATGGTGCAGAAGCCGGTCAGGGAAACGTCGCCCAAGGGACGGTACAGGTCCTTTGCCAGGGTCTCCTGCCACAGGTCTACCCGGGTGTTGTACTCGGAGTGTATCAGTGCCATAAGGGAATCCTCGCTTTCTGACGTATCATCATATAGGCATGCCTATTGGAAGACGAATAAAGAAAGGGAGAAAGCATCTGGGATGCGGCAGCAGAAGCCGTTGTCTGCTTACAGCCGCAGGGCGGCCAGGATGTCTCGCGCCAGCACCTCCCTCACCTGGGGCCAGCGGCCTGCGTAGTGCCGTGCTAGCGCCTCGTTGGGCAGGGAGAGCATCAGGTTCAGGGTAGGGCTTTCCAGGCTGTCCGTCAGGGAAAGCATCCAGTCCGCATCGCCGATCTGCTGAAGCATGGCGGTGGCGGGCAGGCCGGGGAGCTGCTCATCGGGAGCGTACTCTGCGCCAAGGGCCTGGGTCACGGTGGAATAGACCTGCTGGGCGGCTTCCCGCCAGCGCTCCCGCAGCTTGCCCTCGGTGATGTGGCTGGTGACCGTCAGGGAAAGATCCAGCAGGGCGCTGCTGCCCTCCAGCATGCGCAGCCGCAGGCACTGCCGGTCGCCCTTCATGGGGAAGGCGTCGGCCTGGTTCTGCTGCTCGGCACGGAAGCGGGGCTTCCAGCGGCGGGCAGCCTGCTCAATGGCCTCCCGGCGACTTGCGGGAATGCGGGAATCAAAATTATCCAGCGTGTATTGCCCCTGCTCGGTCAGCTTATACAGGCTGCCCAGCGTTTGATGGGTCAGGCAGACCTGGCCTGTTTCCTCCAGCTCGCAAAGATTCAATTGCAGCACAAAGTAGTTCATGAAATCTTCTTCCACCATAAAGCGCAGCAGTTGCAATTGCGTCACGCCGCCCAGCCGCGACAGCGACAGCAGGATCAGCAGCTTCTGCTCGCCCTGGGAAACCATCTTTCGTTCCATGAGCCGCTCCTCTTTTCCGATGGTTCAGCAAAGCCCCTCAAACAACGCGGTTTGAGGGGCTTGCTATGCTTGCTTCATTAGCAGGAACAAAACAGAAGGGAACCGTCCGCACCGCATGACGCGCCGCAAATGCTTTACTCCCCCTGCTCCCTGCCTGTCCTTGTCAAGAGCCCAGACGATGGCGAAGCTTACGCCATGAAGGGCTTAATGTCGTTCAACAGGTCTTCGCAATCGTCGCTGTAGACCTCCAGGGTAATCGGCTTGCTCAGATCCAGGCTGAAGATACCCAGGATGGACTTGGCGTCCACCACATGACGGCCCGCGCGCAGATCCATGTCATAGGGATAACGGTTTACCATGTTGACGAAGGTCTTGACGTTTTCAGCCAAGCTCAGCTTGATATTGATGGACTTCATTTCAGAAAGCACCCCCTAGTATTTTGGTACGGTGACAGTATACGCTAAAGCCGCCCAAAAATCAAGGGAGTTCTTTCTAACGCACAAAAAAAACTTTCTGTAAAGTCCTCGTTTTCCTGACAATTGCACCAAATGCCAAAAATCCTGCGTTTTTCCTGTGCGGGCCGCAAGTCGTTGCCCTGCCTTGCGTTGCGGCGGACGCAGTCCGCAGAAGAATCCCCGCGCGCATACAGGCGCAAGTGTTACATATGTGAACAGAAAATGAAGGCGCGGACGGCCTGCTTTTTTGTCCGTCATACTTGTATCAATTTTCGCAGAAAGATTGACTTGCCTTTCCATCTACTGGTATAATATAGCCGTTACGTTTTGCGGAAGGCTGATCCGCAAGGCGTCTCCAAGGCAAACTGAAAAACGCAGATGAAAAGCAATCGTCAACTCACGCAAGGAGGAGAAAAGGATCATGAAAAAAGCTCTGCGCATGCTGCTGGCACTGGCGCTGGTGCTGTGCCTGGTGCCTACCGTCCTGGCGGACACGACCATCGACGGCTATGCCAAGCGGAAGATCAAGCTGAAAAAGGTCAGCGACAATGAAGTGATCGAGGGCATCAGCCCCACTACCGGCCTGACGCTGGCGGATATGGAGCAGCCCGAGGGCTTCACGGGCCTGGCGATTACGGGCCGTTACCTGCCCATGCTGGTGCAGATCGACAACTACGACGGCGGTGTGGGCGATTACGCTCCCTGGGGCGCGACCTATGCCGACATCATTTATGAGACCCCCCTGCACAAGAGCGGCTTCACCCGTCTGTCCTTCCTGTATTCCGACCTGATTCCCGACAGCGCGGGTCCCGTGCGTTCTGCGCGTGTGGGTCATGCCGAGTTGCGTGAGGAGTGGGACGCGGGCTTCCTGTTCTACGGCATGCAGAAGTATGCCAAGGCGAACGTGGACGATGTGTTCAAGAAAAACAAGACCAGCAAGAAGGGCGTGCTGTTCAGCGGCATGGTCAGCGCCGGCAAGCCCTGGAAGCAGTACTACACCCGCCGCAGCGGCGTGAAGGGTCCCCACAACGTGGACGCGAACGTCGCCGCCATGTCCGAGTTGGTGCCTGTGGAGCATGTGGCGCCCAACCACGCCTTCAAGTTTACTGACGAGCTGCCTACCACCGGCGAGGTCGCCGAGGAGATCACCCTGGACTGGGGCGCGGTGAAGTACAATTCCCGCTTCACCTATGACGCGGACAGCAACCTCTACTATCGCTACATGCTGATGAAGGGCGATGAGGAAGTCGCCTATGAGGATCGCGACACGCAGGAGCATCTGGCGTTCTCCAACCTGATCGTGCAGCACACCAAGGTGAAGTGGGTGCGCTCCGATGCGCCCCTGACCACCCACATCGGCGAGGGCAACGCGGACATCTTTGTCGGCGGACGCTACATCGCGGGCTACTGGAAGCGTGACGGGAACAACCGCACCGTCTTCTATGACGATCAGGGCCAGGAGATCGAGCTGCAGCGCGGCAAGACCTTCATCAGCATCGTTCCGGAAACGACTACGGTTTCCTATAAGTAATGGGATCCATTCTGAAGTAATGCAGAGGAGCGGCTGTCAGGCGTGAGCCTGACAGCCGCTTTTGCGGTGATGGAAGAAATGCGGCTAAGGGGGTATCCTCCTGCCGCCCACGAGGGCGACTGCCCACCTCCCCTTGCAGGGGGAGGCTTTTGGCTCAGCGACCGCAGCATGTTGAAAAGGCTCCCCTGAAAGGGGAGCTGTCCCGAAGGGACTGAGGGGTTGTATTGGGAGTTTGGAAGGATGCGGCTGTAAGAGTATCCTCCTGCCGCCCTCGGGGCGGCTGTCCTCCCTCTGCGGAGGAAGGCTTTGGGGGAGCGAAACCTCTCCGTCCCTTCGGGACACCTCCCCTTTCAGGGGAGGCTTTTGGTGCGGAGGGCGGCTGCATTGTGACCATGTTGCATAATAGATACTTTCAGTGTGAATAACGTTTGCTGCACACGCCAATCCTAAGCGACAAGGCGTTTCGGCGGCTGTATACGGTCAGCTGCCGGAATGCCATGGAGCGGAACCGAAGGAATGCCCGGTTGTGTCCCCCCGGGAAGGCTCCGATCCAGGTGATGGCTGGGGGCATTCATGGGGTCCGGGGGCCAGCCTTAGTTACATGGAAAATTTGGCTGGCCCCCGGGCGGCTTTGCCCACTTTGCCCGAGTGCAAAGTGGGTCGTCCGTCCGCAGACGGACGAAATACTCTCTAGCCTATTGCCCATTGCGGTTGTGTGCCGCCAAGCCATTGCCACCCTTCCACAGCCCGCATATGCAGCAAAGAGTTTTCGCGTCTGCGGACGCGACCAGGGCTTTCCGATCGCCCTGGACCTTCGGACTGGACCTTCGGAAGCTACATGCTGCTGCCTGCATACCTACCTCAAATCATAATATAAAAGCGCCCCCACCGATGCTTTCCATCGGTGGGGGCGCACTTTCATTTCACAGAAGATCAGTCATCCAGCAGGGCGCGGTTGGTGGTCACCTTGGCCTCGCTGACCCAGGTCTCCTCCTGCGCATTGTAGACCTCGTTCTGCTTGGTGGACAGCAGCTCGCTCTGCAGCGCATCGCGAACCGTATCCAGCTCCACAGCGCCCTCGGTCACATCGCTGGTGTATTGCAGGATATGCGTGCCGAACTGGGTGTTCACCTTGCCAGACACATCGCCCACCTTCTCCAGCGCCAGCGCAGCCGCCAGGAAGTCGCTGTCAAAGGAGGTGTAGCCCTCGCACACCGCATAGCCGCCATTCTTGCGGGCGGTCGCATCCGCCGCCATGCCGCTATCCTGATTGTACTCGTCGATCAGCGCATCAAAGTCCGCACCAGCATTCAGCTTTTCCAGAATCTCGTCCGCCTGTGCGCTCAGGTGATTCCAGCCGTTCTCCTTGGCCTGCGCCAGCTGCTCCTGATAGAAGCTCAGCTCCGCCTTGGCCTGCGCCAGTTGCTTCGCCAGATCCTGCGCGTCCTCGCTCACCTCAGCGGTGAAGTTCGCGGTCAGGTCGGTCACCGTTGCAACGGTGGAAACAGGCAGGTCGCTGGCAGTCGCCAAATCGGTCGCGGTCGCCACATCCTCGGCAGGAGCTGCCGCGGGAGCCTCCAGGGTCACAGACACCTGCTCCACCAGCTCGTCCGCCGTCACACCCGCATCCGTGCCCAGCGCAGTGTTCAGGCTGGAGGTCAGGGTGGAAATCGCCGTGTTCTTGTCGGAGATGGCACTGTTCAGCGCATCGATGGTCGCCTGATCCTCGTCAGAGAACTTCAGCAGGATCTGCTTGACCATGCGCACGCCAGCGGGCGCATAGTACACGGTGGTGCCGTTGTTCTTCGCGGTGACGTAAGAGGTGGGCGTCGCATCGTAGGTGGCCTTCTGCTCGGCAACCTTCTTGTCGAAGCCGGTCTTCAGCTCATCCTCGGAAATCTCCACCGTGGAGGTGATGGATTCCTTCAGCTTGTCCAGCGCCTTGGTGGTCTTCTGGTTCTCCACATAGAGGTCGCGGGTGTAGCCCAGCTCGGTCGTCTTGGCCTCCACTGCCGCGTCCAGCTCGTCGCCGGTCAGCTCGGTGTCCGCGAAGTACTGGGACTGCACAGAACTCTTGATGCTCGTCCAGTTCTTGTCCGCAGCGGACTCGATCTCAGCCAGCTCCTCGTCGGTGAAGTCGTACATGCCCAGCTCATGCGCCTTCAGGGTCAGCACGGCATCGGACACCAGGGAGTTCATCACGCTGTCCTTCGCCTCGGCAATGACCGTAGCGCTGGTGGTGTCATAGTTGTAGCCAAGCCTGCTGTACAGGTAGGACATATAGTTCAGCTGATAGTCCACCTGATTGAGCACCTGGCTCTTGGTGTACACGATGTCCTCGCCGCCGGCGGGGTTGGAAACGCGGATGACCTCCCGGGCCAGATCGACCGAGGAGTCCTTTTCGATGAGGGCGCAGCCAGTCAAAAGCATGGAAACGACCAGCATGCACGCCAGGAAAGCCTTTTTACGCACGATACGTCTCTCCAATCTGTGAAAGTAGTTGACAGAGGTCACTTTGCCTATTATAGCGCATGGTATGCGGGAATGGCAAGGAAAATTCCTGCATTTTCTGGAAAACAATTGTAAACGAATGATGAATAAGCGCGGATCACATGCCCGCGGAAAGCAGCCGCCGGGGCGATGCGCCGTAGCAGCGCGTGAAGGCCTCCGAAAAATAGCTGGCGCTGTTAAAGCCGCTGCTCAGCGCAGCCTCGGTGATGGAGCTGCCCGCACGGATCAGCTCGCTGGCCCGGGCCAGACGATAGTGCGTCAAGTAAAGGTTCGGGGTGGTGTGCAGCTTTTCCCGAAAAATGGCGCAGCAGCGGCTTCGGCATACATTGCCCGCCGCCGCAATATCCGCCAGCAGCACATGCCCCGTGTAATGCCGCTGGATATGCCCCGTCATGCGCCGCAGCACGGCCCAGTCCGGGTCCGCTGTGCTGGAGGTGGTGTTGCGCTGGATCGCCAGATGAAGCAACTGCGCCGCAGCCGCCTGAAACAGAAAAGCGTCCTCTGCGCCAGTAAACCCGCACATGCAGTTTATGGCAGCATGCGCCGCCGCATCCTGCGCGGTGAAGCGCCACCAGTCGTTGCTGTTGTCAGCAGTCAGGCGGTCGATGGCGGCGGCAATGGGGACCGTTCCGCCAAAGATCAGCGGATGGAACACCGCATAGCGATAGCTGCATTCCTGATGCGCCGCAGAAAACCCGTAATGCAGCCGCCCGCCGTTGACCAGAATGCCGTCTCCCCGCGCCAAATGCACCGTCTGCCCGTTCACATAGTAGTCGCAGTCGTTGTCATCCGCCACAAACACCTCAAAGTCGGGATGCCAGTGACATTCCGCCATATAGCTGGCGTAGCCGGAAAGCCGCCACGCGCCCGCCCGGACCGGAAAATCCGGGCAATTGTAGGCAAGAATTTCCGAACCGTCCGAGCGCCGTGCAATGCCTGCCATACGCCACCTCAAAAATACGATTGTTAAAGTTATTATAGCACATTGTGAAAGAAAAGAAAGACCGTCCATGCTATAATAGCTGCGATTTTTCAAGCAAGGACGGTTTTTCATCCATGGAGAAAGACACCTTTCAGCGGCGGCTGTGGGCCATCGTGCTGCCCGTAGCCTTGCAGCAGCTGCTCACCTCCTTGGTCGGCGCTTCCGACGCGCTGATGCTGGGCATGCTGGATCAGGCTTCCCTGTCGGCGGTATCCCTTGCCACGCAGATCCAGTTTGTGCTGAACCTTTTCCTGTACCCCCTCACCATTGGCGCAACGGTGCTGGCGGCACAGTATTGGGGCAAGCACGACGCTGAGACCGTGGCCCAGGTGCAGGGCATTGCGCTGCGCTGCTCCATGGTGATCTCCACCCTGTTTTTCCTGGCTGCCCTGTGCATCCCGGAAATGCTGATGCTTTTATTTACCAATGACACTGCGCTGGTCGCCCTGGGCGTACCCTATCTGCGCATCGTCAGCTTCTCCTACCTGTGCAGCGGATGGACGCAGATCGTGCTGTGCATTATGAAGAATTCCGGACGGGTGGTGCGCTCCACAGTCTACAGCGTCACCGCCATGGTCGGCAACCTGATCCTGAACACCATCCTGATTTTCGGCATGCTGGGCGCACCCGCCATGGGCATTCGCGGCGCGGCGCTGGCTACGTCCATTTCACAGTTTATGGTATTGGTGCTGGTCATGCTGGAGAACCGCCGTCCCGGAGTCATCAAGCTGCGCTGGCACGACCTGGTGCATCCGCCCAAGCGCCTGCACCGCACCTTCTGGAAGCACACCCTGCCTATGCTGCTGAACAACCTCAGCTGGGGCTTCGGCTTTACCATGACCTCCGTGATCATGGGTCACCTCGGCTCCGATGCGGTCGCCGCCAGCGCCATGGCGCAGATCGTGCGCAACGTTGCCGAATGCGTCTGCTCCGGCATTGCCGCCGGTGCAGGCATCTTGGTGGGCAACGAGCTGGGTGCGGGCCATCTGGAGCAGGCCAGGCGCTACGGTGGCAAGCTTTGCCGCCTTTCCGCGCTGGCGGGAGGCATTTCCGGTGGGGTGGTGCTGTGCGTAAGTCCGCTGATTCTCCGCTATGCCAGCAGTCTCAGCCCGCAGGCGCACGATTACCTGCGCTTCATGCTCATTGTCAGCAGCTATTACCTGATTGGGCGCTCACTCAATTCCACCGTCATCTGCGGTATTTTCTCGGCGGGTGGCGACACGGTGTTCGGCCTGAAGTGCGACACCATCAACATGTGGCTGGTGATCGTTCCCATGGGCCTGCTGGCTGCCTTTGTGCTGAAGCTGCCGGTCCCAGTGGTCTATTTTCTGCTGAACCTGGATGAATTTACCAAGATTCCCGCCGAATGGCTGCACTATCGCAAATACAAATGGGTACGCAATTTGACCGTAGACGCAAAGGAGGAAGCCGCATGAACAATATCGAACGCCGCGATGCTGGCATGGTCTACATCTCGGACGACGCCGTGATGAACGAGCAGAAGGTCTGCCGCCGCCGCATCAACCGCCTGAATCACCTGAACCCGGACGACTTCGACGAAATTCGGGAAGCCGTGAAGGAACTGCTCGGCACCTCGGAAGGCGCATTCATCAATCCGCCGTTCTTCTGTGACTATGGCTCCCACATCCATGTGGGCAAGAATTTCTATGCCAACTACAACTGTACCGTGCTGGACGTAGCGAAAGTCTACATTGGCGACAACTGCCTGTTTGGTCCGAACGTGGGCGTGTACACCGCAGGCCATCCCATTCATCCCGCTACCCGCAATACCGCCTATGAATACGGCATCCCCGTCACCATCGGCGATAACGTGTGGGTGGGCGCTGGCAGCATCATTCTCCCCGGCGTGACCATCGGCAGCAATGTTGTCATCGGCGCAGGCAGCGTAGTGACCAAGGATATTCCCGACTGGGTCGTTGCCGCAGGCAACCCCTGCAAGGTCATCCGCAAGATCACCGACGAGGATCGCCGCACCTATTTCCGCGGACAGCCCATTGACGACGAAGCCTGGGCAGAGATCTGCCGTGTGAATGGCTGGGAAAGGTAAACAACGGATACTCGCCACGCAAATGCGCAAACAACAGGGCAGCGCCGATAAAAAGCGCGGCCCTATTCTTTTAATCTTCGCCCCGACCAAAGCCTCCCTCCGCAGAGGGAGGACAGCCGCCCCGAGGACGGCAGGAGGATATTCTCACAGCTGCATCCACCCACCCCTCGCATCAAGGCCACACCCCCGTCACCGTCCCTCTCATCAGCTCTCAAACCTCACTTCACCTGCACCAGCCCATCCCGCGAGCAGCACAGATAAACGCGGCTGCCGGGCAGGCGGGGTAGCCGCACCTCTCGTCCCTGCTCCGGATACAGACGCACCAGCAGATAGCGATCCCAGCTGACCACGGCGGCGAAGGCAAAGAAATGCTCCTTCTCCATGGGGTGGTCAAAGGTCAGGTACCATTCCCCGTCAGAATCCTCCACATGCACAGCATGGTCGGCGTCGGCGGGGCGCGGGATCAGGGGCGTGAGGGGCCGTCCGCAGCAGCTCAGGGTCGCCGCACCGGCGGCGGTTAGCACGTTGCCGCAGCAGGGGCAGCGGTAAAATTGCATACGCTTCATGTTTCCAGTCTCCTTTGCTTCCGGGCGAAGCTCTCCGGCAAGCAGCGCAGCTGCGTCCACGTTGGTCATCCGGGCCAGTGCGCCGATCAGCGACAGGTCGGGACAGCCGCGTCCGCATTCCCACTTGGAAACGGTCTTGGCGCACACGCCCAAACGGTCGCCCAGCGCCTGCTGCGTCCAGCCATGCTCCAGCCGCAATTGGCGGATCAGGCAGCCCATCTTCTGACAATCCATGTCTTCGCCCTCCTTTTCGGGAGCAAGTATAGCGTATGTGCAGGGGAAAAGCTATCCACGAACCGTAGACAGGACATTACTTCGCGCCAAAGCTGCGTCGGTTCCACATGCCGCTGTAGTAGAAAATGGCGGACAGCGCCGTAGAGATGACCCAGCCCACGGGCCACGCCATCCAAATGCCCACGCTGCCCCATAATCCGCTGAACACCCGGGCCAGCACCACCCGCAGAAACAGATCGGTGAAGGTGGAAATCATAAAATAGCGCATGACGCCTGCGCCGCGCAGAATGCCGTCGCACACCAGCTTCAGCGCCAGCAGGGGATAGCAGGGGGCGACGATCAGCAGAAACTGCATGCCCTCGGCAAGGGTCGCGCCGATGGGATTTTCCAGAAACGCGCCCACCAGCGGGCCGCGCAGCAGGGTAAAGACCAGCGACATGCTGACGCTCAGCACCAGGCCGATGGCAAGTCCCGCATGGTTGCCGGAGCGGATGCGCTCCTTTTTGCCTGCACCGAGGTTCTGCGCGGTGTAGGTGGACATGGCGTTCGCCAGCGTGTTCATGGCGGTGGTGGCGAAGTTATTGACCTTCACTGCTGCGGCATAGCCCGCAATGGTGGCGGTGCCGAAGGTGTTCACTGTGCCTTGAATAAGGATATTGCCCACGGAAATGAAGCTTTGCTGCAAAATGCTGGGGACGGCGATCATGCCGATCTTTTCCAGCAGCAGGAAGGAGAACCGCTTGTGGGGGGCCTGCGGCAGCTTATGCAGCCGCCGGGACAGCGCCAGCAGCGCACAAACGCAGCTCACGCCCTGGCACAGGAAGGTTGCCCAGGCAACGCCCTCCACACCCATGCCGCCCGCCGTGACAAAGAGAATGTCCACGGCGATGTTCGTCAGGGAGGAAACCATCAGGAACAGGAAGGGGGTGCGGGAATCGCCCATGGCGGAGAAAATCCCTGTAGCTATATTGTAGAAGAAAAGAAACAGCAGCCCGCCCGTGTAGATGTTTAGATAGGACAGGGTGGCGGGCATCAACTCCACGGGGGTGTGGATGGCGGTCAGCAGCGCGGGGGTCAGCAGAAAGCCAGCACCCATCAGCACAAGGCACAGGATGCCGCTGGCAATGAAGGTGGTGCTGACGGCGGTGCGCAGCTCGCCGTATTCCTTTGCGCCGAACAGCAGGGACAGCACTACGTTGCACCCCACATTGCAGCCAAAGGCGAAGGCCAGATAGATCAGCGTCACCTCATAGGCGTTGCCCACGGCGGCAAGCGCCGCATCGCCGAGAAAACGCCCCGCCACAAAGCTGTCGGCAAGGTTGTAAAGCTGCTGAAAGACGATGCTGCCCAGCAGCGGCAGAGAATAACGAACCAGCGCGTGGCTGGGCTTGCCCAGGGTCAGGTCACGATTCATGCGCGGGATACCTCCTTGTAAATCCTGTGCAGTATAACGCGGGACACGCGGCCTGTAAAGTAGGAACGGAAAAATTTTGGAAACGACAGAAATAGACATTGCGGGGGCGATGGAGGTGTGATAATATGAAAATGGTATGTAGACCAAAGCTGAAAAGAGGGCTTTGCCATGAAGAAGCGTATGGGACTGGTGTGCCTGCTGGCCTGCTTGCTGCTGCTGCTTTCCGGCTGCATGCGGGGAGGCGTGAACGTTATGGAAACGAGCTATGATGCAGACGGCAAGGCTACAGGAGAATTGCTGCTCGTCTTTAGACGAACGAATTTTTCGAGCGATGCAATTCCTGCCCGGGATATAAAAATTTCGGACGTGAAGCTGGAAGCAGGCTCTACGTTTACAATTACCAGACAGGCGGACGGAACGACCATTACTGTTTCGAACCCTAAAATAGATACAGACCCGTCTGTTTCCAAAATAACGTGGGAATCCGATGCAGCAGATGCGACTGTGTCGGAAGCCATGGTTGGCATTCGGGTGCCTTTTGAGAACCTGGAGCCCGGCAATTATAAGATTACGAACAGCACGGCTGCGGTGCTTTACCCCGGACGTACAGGAAATGAAGAGAGGAATGAGGTCTGGCTTGACACCAGATCTGTAGATTTTGTGATTGCAACAGCGCCGCCAACAGACCCGCCCACTCCTACGCCCACGCCTACGGCAACTGCAACCGCGACGGTAACAGTCACAGCGACACCTACCCCCACTCCCACGGCGACTGCAACAGCTTCGCCTGCGGTAACGGCTGTGCCTACGGCAACGCCCACGGTCACACCTGTTCCCGATCTGCCCAAGACGGGCGATCATGCTGCGGTGGGAGCGTGGATGCTCCTGCTGCTGCTCTGCGGGGCGGGTATCCTGCTGGTGCGCCGGCGCGTACACAACTGAAAAACAGGTTCTGGAAAGGGCCGACCCTGCGGCAAGGCGGGGCGGCTCTTTTCTTCTGAAAAGGCCCTTGCGGAAAGGCCCGCAGAAGCGTGAAAAAACGCTTGTATTTCACGGGAAGCTGTGGTATACTCCCATCGTATGAGTTTGACGTAAGGACGGGGTGTGCAAACGCGCAAAACGCCTTTACGCGACAGGCGCAGCGTATCTCCGGCTTGCCGGGGAAGCCTCATGAAAGAAGGGTTCAACGTAAAAGAGTGGAATTTGCTCCAGGCCGGACGCAAAGCGGCAGGCAGCGAGGACGCACCCGGCGCCTTCATGCCACTATGCAGCGCTTTCCGTTTGACTGCGGGCAAGTAAGGCCACTCTTTTTGTTACATTCAGGGGAATTGCGCCAAGATAGAACGACCATGAGGAGAGAGCTATGCCCAAAGCGGAATTGACGACCTTTGTAACGCCGCGCTGCCAAAAGCTGGCGGACGAAATGGGTCTTGAGCTGGTGGACGTGTGCCTGGACAAGGAGGGCGCGGGCAAATACCTGCGCATTTATCTGGATCGTCCGGAAGGACTGGACATGGACAGCTGCGAAAAGTATCACCGGGCCATTCAGCCGCAGCTGGAAAAATATGATTATGACTTTCTTGAGGTGTCCAGCCCCGGCATCGACCGTCCGCTGAAAACGCCGAGGGATTACGAGCGCCACTTGGGCGACGAGGTGGAGGTCAAGCTGTTTAAGGCCGTGGACGGCGTGAAGCTGTTCACCGGCGTGCTGGCGGGGCTGGATGAGGAGAACAACATCCTGCTGGATACGCCCAAGGGACGGCTGACCTTCCCCAAGAAGGCCGCGGCAACAGTGAAGCCTGTGGTGGACATGGACGGCATTGAAAACGTCGATCTGTCCGAATAAGAAGGGTTTGGAAAAGCATAACGCGCGTGGACTTGCCCGGCAAGGCCCCGCATAAAGATAAGCGGAAGGCGGTAGCGACATGAGAGCTGTGAAAAAGACCGAGAAGAAAAACGATAAGTCCGAGATCATCGAGGCGCTGAAGGCGCTGGCGAAGGAAAAGGACATCAGCGAGGAGCTGCTGTTCAACGCCATCGAGGAGGCGCTGAAGGCGGCTTTCAAGAAGAACCTGAGCAAGCAGGAGGTGGCTCCCGCCAACCTGAGCGTGGTGCTGAACCGGGAGACCGGCGTGGCCCATGTGTACGCCCGGAAGCTCATCGTTCCCGAGGTGGAGGAGGAGAGCAGCCAGATCAGCCTGGAGGACGCGCGCAAGCTGCGCAGCGATTACCAGATGGGCGACATTGCCGAGGTGGACGTAACGCCCTCCGGCTTCCTGCGGGTGGCGGCGCAGACCGCCAAGCAGGTCATTATGCAGCGCATCCGCGAGGCGGAGCGCGGCAAGATCTACGATGAATATATCGAGAAGGAAAGCGAAGTGCTGACCGCCATTGTGCAGCGGGTGGAGCCCAAGTGCGTGTATGTGGATCTGGGCCGCACCGAGGGTGTGCTGGAGCAGTCCGACATGATCCCCGGCGAGGTGCTGCATGACGACGACCACATCAAGGTCTATGTGCTGGAGGTGCATCGCTCCCTGCCCGCAGGCCCCCGTGGGCCGCAGGTGCGCGTCAGCCGCATCCATCCCAATCTGGTCAAGCGCCTGTTTGAGATGGAAGTGCCGGAAATTGCCGGCGGCATCGTGACCATTAAGTCCATCGCCCGCGAGGCGGGCAGCCGCACCAAGATGGCGGTGCATTCCTCCGACATGATGATCGATCCCGTGGGCGCATGCGTGGGTCAGCGCGGCAGCCGTGTGGATCGCGTGGTGGAGGAGCTGAAGGGCGAGAAGATCGACATCATCAAGTGGAGCGCCGATCCCGCCGAGTTTGTGGCGAACGCTCTGAATCCCGCCCATGTGCTGAGCGTGTTCGTGGCGGACGGCGAGAAGGCCTGCCGCGTGGTGGTGCCGGATAACCAGCTGTCCCTGGCCATCGGCAAGGAAGGTCAAAACGCCCGTCTGGCGGCGAAGCTGACCGGCTGGAAGATCGACATCAAGAGCCAGAGCCAGGCGGCGGCGCTGACCGACATGGTGGATGACGCGGAGGCGGCTCCCGCGCCTGCGGAGGAAGCGTCTGCGATGTATCCCACCTTTGCCGAGGTGGAGGCGCCCGCTGCGGGTGAGGACGATACGCTGTAAGCGCAGCGCCTGAACGGCCTTGCAGCGGATGAACTGAGGGAGTATCGGAGGATAGAAGCAAGCATGAAGCCCAAGAAGATTCCCATGCGCATGTGCGTGGGGTGCCGCGAAATGAAGCCCAAGCGGGAGTTGATCCGCGTGGTGCGTTCCCCGGAAGGGGCGGTCTCCATGGATGCAACGGGCAAGAAGCCGGGGCGCGGCGCATATCTGTGCCGGGACGCGGCCTGCCTGGCCCGGGCGCTGAAGCAGAAGCAGCTGGAGCGCCAGCTGGAGGTGCAGCTTTCGCCCGAGGTCGTGGCGCAATTGCAGGAGACCATGGCGAGCCTGCCTGCGCCGGAGCCGGAGGAAGCATGACGGACAACAAAGCGCATGGATTGCTGGGCCTGTGCGTGCGGGCCGGGCAGGCGGTCTTCGGTGAGGACGGCTGCCTGGGCGCGATCCGCACAGGAAAATGCGGGCTGCTGATCCTGGACGGCGGCGCATCGGACAACGCGAAAAAGCGCTACACCGACGCCTGCCGCTACTACAGGGTGCCGCTTGCCTTGACACAGGCAGGACTGGTGGAGAGTGCCACCGGGAAAAAGGGCCGCATCGCCGCGGCCATTGCGAAGGGCGGCTTCGCAGACAAGCTGCGTACCACGCTTGGGGGCCAGGTTCCCGAGCTGTCGATACAGGAAGAAACGGCAAATAATTGCGGGGGTGCAAGCGTCGAATGACCAAAGTGAATCTGAAGGATGCAACCAAAGAGCTGGCTACGGGCGCGGGAGCCGTATTGAACGACGCTACCCGCGTGCGCAAGTCTGCCGACAGCCTGATGCAGTCGCTTCGCAAGCTGGAAGTGAAGTTCACCAGGGAACAAGAAGAACGTATCGCCAAGGAAAAGCGGGAAGCGCAGGAGAAGCTGCTCAGCTCCCACTCCAAGGCGTTCACCATGCCGGATGACGACGAGCCGCAGACGGCTGCTGCACCGGCCCCCGCAAAGGCGGAACAGCCCGCGCCCAAGGCCGAGGCTGCCAAGCCTGTGGAAAAGAAGGAAGCGCCCAAGCAGGAGAGTGCGAAGACCGAAGCGCCCAAGCAGGAGAGTGCGAAGACCGAAGCCCCCAAGCAGGAGAGTGCGAAGACCGAAGCTCCCAAGGCCGAGGCTGCCAAGGCTCCCGCGAAGGCGGAAGCGCCCAAGCAGGAAGCGGCAAAGACCGAGGCCCCCAAGGCCGAGAACAAGCCCGCCGAGCCGGAGAAGCCCGCGAAGCCTTACATCGGTCAGCGGATGCCCCAGCCGGTGATGCCGCCGGTGAAGCCTGTGGGTCAGATGCCCCAGCGGCCTGCCGTGGGTCAGCGGATGCCCCAGCCTGCGCGTCCTGCGCAGCAGGGTCAGCGCCCACAGGGCCCATATGGTCGTCCCGCGAATCCGCAGGGTCCCTATGGTCGTCCTGCGAACCCGCAGGGCCCGTATGGTCGTCCCGCGAATCCGCAGGGTCCCTATGGCCGTCCTGCGAATCCGCAGGGTCCGTATGGTCGTCCCGCAAATGCCCAGGGTTCCTATGGCCGCCCCGCCAACGGTGCGGCTGGCGCACCCCGGCCTCAGGGTGGTTATGCGCCCCGTCCCCAGGGCGGCGCGCCCCGGCCCGGCATGGGTGGGCCTCGCCCCGGCATGGGCGGTCGCCCCATGCGGCCTAAGGCTCCGGAGCTGACCCCGGTGATGGAGAAGGAGCGCGTCTCCAACTACGATCCCAACAAGAAGAATTATGTGCGTCAGCATGACCCGGAGCATGTGACCCGCAACAAGCGCAACGCGGTGAAGAACACCTTCAACGGCTATGATGATGAGGTGATCCGCGGAGGCCGCCGCGCCCGGGCCAAGAAGCCCTCGGTGCAGCAGACCATGGCGCCCATCAAGATCGACCATGCGTACATGGGCGACACCATCACCGTGCGCGACCTGACCGAGCGCATCGGCAAGCCCGCCAGCGAGATCCTGAAGAAGCTGCTGATGCTGGGCAACATGGCGAACATCAACACCGAGCTGGATTACGATACTGCCTCCCTGATCTGCGCGGATTGGGACATCACCCTGGAAAAGAAGCTGGACAAGACCGCCGAGGATCATCTGGAGGAGGAAGACTTCACCGATGCCGAGGAGAACCTGGAGCCTCGTGCGCCCGTGGTCACCATCATGGGTCACGTTGACCACGGCAAGACCAGCCTGCTGGACTATATCCGCCACTCCCGCGTGACGGCGGGCGAAGCGGGCGGCATTACCCAGCACATCGGCGCTTACACCGTGGATGTGGAGGGACGCAGCATCACCTTCCTGGATACCCCCGGTCATGAAGCCTTTACCGCCATGCGCGCCCGCGGTGCGCAGGCAACGGATATTGCCGTGCTGGTGGTTGCTGCGGATGACGGCGTAATGCCCCAGACTGTGGAAGCCATTCACCATGCGCAGGCCGCCGAGGTGCCGATTATCGTTGCCATCAACAAGATGGACAAGGAGGGCGCTGATCCCGAGCATATCAAGCAGGAACTGACCAAGTACGACGTGGTATGCGAGGACTGGGGCGGCGAGACCATCGTGGTTCCCGTCAGCGCCAAGACCGGCGAGGGCGTGGAGGAGCTGCTGGAGATGATCCTGCTGCAGGCAGACGTGCTTCAGCTGCGTGCCAACCCCAACCGTCTGGGCCGCGGCATCATCATCGAGGCCAAACTGGACAAGGCGCGTGGCCCCCTGGCGACGGTGCTGGTGCAGAATGGTACCCTGCATGTGGGCGACAACGTGATTGCGGGTATGGCTTCGGGCCGTGTGCGCGCCATGATCAATGACCGCGGCGAGCGCGTGGATACGGCTGGCCCGTCCACCCCTGTGGAGGTCATGGGCTTTGACGATGTGCCTGCCGCCGGCGACGAGATGATCGCCGTGGGCGATGACAAGCTGAGCCGTCAGGTGGCGGACGAGCGCCGTCAGAAGCTGAAGGCTTCCCGCGAGGCCTCCGTGGCAAAGATGTCCATGGAGAACCTGTTCGCGTCCATTGAGGAGGGCAAGCAGGTCACCCTGAACCTGATCATCAAGGCAGACGTGCAGGGTTCTGTGGAGGCCGTGAAGCAGGCCCTGGAAAAGCTGAGCAACGACGAGGTGAAGGTGCGTGTGCTGCACAGCGGCGCAGGCGCGATCACCAAGGACGACGTGAATCTGGCAAGCGCCTTCAATGCCATCATCATTGGCTTCAACATCCGTCCCGATGCGTCCGCCCGTGCGGCTGCCGAGAAGGAGAAGGTGGACGTTCGCCTGTACACCGTCATTTACAGCGCCATTGAGGACATGGAAAAGGCCATGAAGGGCATGCTGGAGCCGGAGTACAAGGAAGTGCTGCTGGGCCATGCCGAGGTGCGCGACGTGTTCAAGATCACTGGCGCGGGCACCATTGCAGGCTGCTATGTCACCGATGGCAAGATGCAGCGCAATGCGCAGGTGCGTCTGCTGCGTGACAACGTGGTGATGTTCACCGGCAAGCTGTCCTCTCTGAAGCACTACAAGGACGACGCCAAGGAAATGGCGGCTGGCTTCGAGTGCGGCATGAGCCTGGAGGGCTACAACGAGATCAAGGTCGGCGATGTGGTCGAGTGCTACATCATGGAAGAAATTCCGCGATAAGGTAGGCGGGAGAACTGCGAGAAGGCGGCCTTTCTGAGAAAGGTCCCTCCCCGCACTCCACCCGGAAAGCGGCGGATGGTATTGAAAAATGCACCTTCGGTTTGAACTGTGCGGTTGTGAAGTAATGCGAAGCAATTAAGATAGTTGCAAGCTCACAACATAACACGGGAGCCGAAGGTTTCCAAAGGGGATCGGAAAGCCGCCAGACGGGCTCCGTCCTTTGGTCGCGCCGCAGCGCGAAACCCTTGCGCTGGAATAAGGATTGCCTATAGAGACCAACTTATTAAAATCATAGAAATGAATAACCACCCAACCGGCAGGGAAAAGACCCAAAACAAGCCTTTCCCCCTGCCACTCTTCGGGAGGGGCGCGGGGAGGAGCTTCTCTTAGAGAAGCCGCCTCCCCG
The DNA here is from genome assembly GCA_934631985.1 of uncultured Clostridia bacterium. GTDB lineage: Bacteria > Bacillota > Clostridia > Christensenellales > Aristaeellaceae > Egerieenecus. Next base: position 58,399 of record CAKTYE010000005.1, read on the forward strand.
CATGCTATATCCCCCAGAAAAAAGGAGTATCCATGAGCTATCAGAGAATTGACCGAATTTCTGAAGAAGTCCGCCGCGAGGTGGACGCGATCATCCGCGAGGAGGTCAACGACCCCCGCGTGACGGGTACCTTCTCCATCACCCGCGCCGACGTGACCCGCGATCTGCGCTATGCCAAGATCTACGTCAGCGTGCTGGAGGAGGACAAGCGTGAACCCATGATGAAGGCCCTCAAAAATGCCGCGGGCTTCATCCGCCGGGAACTGGGCAAGCGGATGCTCATCCGCTATAGCCCCGAAATGACCTTCGTTTCGGACGAGAACATTGCCTACGGCGTGCATATTGCGGAAGTATTGCGTAAGGCGCAGGAGACAGAGGAGACGAATGCCCATGGAGAGGGAGACGAAGCCGGTCAATGACCGGGAAGGACTGATCCGCGTACTGCGGGACGCCCAGCAGGTGGTCATCTGCGCCCATGTCAGCCCCGACGGGGATACCCTCGGCAGTTGTCTGGCAATGCGGCTTGCTCTGCTGGCGCTGGGCAAGAAAGCGGCGGTCATCTGTCAGGATAAGGTGCCGGGCTACCTGAGCTTTCTGCCAGGTGCGGACACGGTGCTGCGCCCGGAGGGATACCCGGTGCATCACCCGGAGCTGGCCCTGTGCGTGGACGTGAGCGATGAGCGCCGCCTGGGCAGCTGCATCCGCGTGGTGGAAAGCGCGCGGGATACGGCGCAGATGGATCATCACGGCACAAACCCCTTTTATACCCGCACCAACGTAGTGGTGGCGGACGCGAGCGCAACGGGCCTGCTGGCCTGGGAGACTATCAAGGCGCTGGGCGTGACCGTCAATGTGGACATTGCCAAGTGCCTGTACACGGCGGTGGCAACGGATACGGGAAATTTCAGCTTCAACAACACCTCGGCAGAAGCCTTCCTAATGATGGGCGAACTGATGCTGCTTCCCCTGCCGCTGAGCGACATGAACCGCATTCTGTTCCGGGAGCGCTCCAAGCCGCAGCTGCTGCTGTTGTCCCGGGCGTTGGAGCATCTGCACTTTGCGTCAGCGGATCAGATCGCATACATGTACCTGAGCTGGCGGGATTTTCAAGATTGCGGCGCGTTGCCGGAGCATGCCGAGGCCATTGTGAACTATGGGCTGGATGTGCAGGGCGTGAAGATGGCGTTCCTGGCCCGTGAAACGGAGCTGGGCGATGTGAAGCTGAGTCTGCGAGCGCTGCCTCCCTGCAAGGTGGACGGCATTGCGGCAGAGCTGGGCGGCGGCGGACATGCGCTGGCGGCGGGCTGTACTCTCAGCATGACGCTGGAGCAGGCCGTGGACACCGTGCGGATCATGATGGAAAAGGAACTGGAACAGCACTGAGAGGTGTCTCTAAAATGAGCCGGGTGGAGAAGCTGCCTGGGAAAATTTAGAATCAACCCTCAAAAGACAGGAGCGACCGTGTGAACGGATTTATCAACATTTTGAAGCCCCCGGGCATGACCTCCGCCGCGGTGGTGGCGACGCTGCGCCGCCTGACGGGCGGGGAGAAGGCCGGACATGCGGGAACCCTGGACCCGGAAGCTGCCGGGGTGCTGCCCGTCATGATCGGCAGGGCTGCGCGGCTTTTTGACTATCTGGTGGACAAGGAAAAGGAATATGTGGCGGAGGTGGCCTTCGGCACGGCAACGGATACCCAGGACGCAACGGGGCGCATCCTGCGCAGGGGAGAGAATTACCCCACTCGTGCGCAGGTGGAAGCGGCGCTGCCCAGCCTGACGGGGGACATTCGCCAGCGGCCCAGCATGTTCAGCGCCATTAAGCGGGACGGCAAGCCCCTTTACGCGCTGGCGCGACAGGGCGCGGAGATCGAGGTGCCGGAACGCACGGTGCATGTGGAGACGCTGACGCTGCTGGATGAAACGCCGCGGCACGGCTTTATGCTGCGCATTCACTGCGGGCGTGGGACGTATGTCCGCTCCATCTGCAACGACCTGGGCGAGCTGGTAGGCTGCCCGGCACATATGCGCTTTCTGCTGCGCAGCCAGAGCGGCTTTTTCACCCTGAACAACGCCATGACACTGGAGGAAGCGGAGTCGGCTGCACAGGCAGGAACGCTGGGCAGTCAGCTGATTCCGCTGGACGCACCCATTCAGCATATGCGCCGCGCGGATGTGCCTGCACGGCTGAAGCAGAAGGTAGCCAACGGCTGCAAGCTGTCCCGCAAAGCGGTGAAGCTCTCTGCGGACATGGCGGAGGGGGATGTGACCCGCGTCTATTGTGAGGATCAATTCTGGGGCATTGCGGCGCTGACGGGCGACGAACTGACCTGGCGGGCGCTGATCCCGCCGGAAGCGTAAGGAGGAAACGGCATGCGACTTTTACGGAATCCGGCCCACGCAGGCCCGTGCGTGCTGGTGATGGGCATGTTTGACGGAGTGCATCGCGGGCATCAGCAGCTGCTGATGACGGGCGCGGCGCTGGCGGAGCAGAATGGTTTGCCCCTGCACGTTTGCACCTATGAGCCGCACCCGTTGGCGGTGCTGTGTCCGGAAAAGGCGCCGCCCATGCTGACAACGCTGCCGGAGCGCGCACGCTGGATGCAGGGCTTCGGCGTGGACGCGCTGTGTGTGCTGTCCTTCAATCACACGGTGGCGGATGAGGCCCCGGAGGACTTTGTGCGCAACATGGTGAAGGTGTTCCAGCCCAAGCATGTGGTGGTGGGCTTCAACAACACCTTTGGACGGGGCGGCAAGGGCGACGGCGCGCTGATGACCCGCATGGGGCAGGAGCTTGGCTTTGAGACGCACATTGTGCCGGCAGTGGAGCTGGACGGCGGTACGGTCAGCTCGACCCGCATCCGCGGCCTGCTGAAGCAGGGGGACATCCACGGCGCGAATCGGCTGCTGGGCCATGCCTACACGCTTTCCGGGCGGGTGATGGACGGCAAGCACATCGGGCGTACCATGGGCTATCCCACGGCGAACGTGGATGTGCCACAGTACAAGGCGCTGCCTGCCTTCGGCGTATATGCCTGCTATCTGACGGTGGGGGAAAGCACCTACCCGGCGGTGGTGAACGTGGGGCGGCACCCGACCCTGCCCGAGGGTGCGGTGACGGTGGAAGCACATGTGCTGGACGCTTGCCTGATGCTCTACGGCAAGAAGGTGCGGCTGGACTTCCTGAATTTCCAGCGCTCGGAGCGGAAGTTTGACGGAGTGGCGGACCTGAAGCAGCAGATTCAGACGGACGCTGACCAGGCGCGGGCATTCTTCAAGGAATGGGAAAATCCGTAAGCGAATGGGGGATGCGGGCGACAGGCTGGAAGAAACGGGCTGCACCCGCAGGCCCTGCATGTGCAGGGGAAGAGAACTGCAAGTTTTTCAAATTTTTTGCCTTGAGGTATTGACAAAACGGGAGAAGTCAGGTATACTATCACATGTTCGCAAGAGGTACTTGAGACTGAAACGAACGAAAAACATATCTGGGTGTAGCGCAGCTTGGTAGCGTGCTTGAATGGGGTTCAAGAGGCCGGAAGTTCGAATCTTCTCACCCAGACGTGAACGAAAGTCCTGAAATCGTAAAGGTTTCAGGACTTTTGTTTATTCTCTCGGTTAACTCGAAATATAGTCAGACTAAACTTTGGGGTAAACTTTTGGAGAGGGACAGGGTAAACATGCCTTGATTGTCGCAGGGAAGAAAAATGAAAAAAGGCCGCTTTCGCAGCGGCCTGAAAAGTGATATGCGGTTGACAGCATTTCATGCGTCATGCGATGCGGAGATTTCAGTATGCAGGTTCTCCCTTTTCTCAATTAAGCTTCAAATCCTTCAGTGCCTCGGCAATCTCCCCTTGGCGTTCATACAGCAGCAGGGCTTTGTTATGTCGGTAATACTCCTTGCAGCCGAATTTGCTGATAAATGCCGCGGTATCTTGATTAGCGGTCAGCTCGGTTACAATAATTAACAGTTCCTGCCCTTCGCCAAAGATGATTTCCGAAAAGTCGAACATGTTGGTCATGCGCTTGCTGATGGTCTCTGCTTGCGCCTTCAGCGCCTTGACCCGTGCGTCAAAGTCCTTTTTCAGCACGGGCAGCGTCTCTGCAGCGGAAACGCCGTTCAGCTGATCGGCTTCTTCGGAAAGATATTGCATCAACTGCCGCAGAATGCGCTGCTGGGCGGCGGACATGGCGCTGGACTTCCGACCAGCTTGCAGGCTTTGCCGTTTTTCCTCCACGAGGGACAGCATTGCCTCGTCAGGCGCAGCCTTGGTGCGGCTCATGACAAGCCGCAGCTGCTTGATTTCCGTCATGAGCTGGGTAACGGCAGCATCCTTGTCCATCACCTGCTGCACTTCGGTGCGCAGCGCGTCCAGCATCAGGCCGATGAGAGCCAGCCGCTCATCAAACTTTGCCGCAAGCGCCCGCTGTTTGATGTCATCGGTAGCCTTGCCGCTCAAAATTTCATCAATTTGGTAATCACTGCGATATTTGCGGAAAAGGTTATAATATTGCGCGAAGGACGCGGCAATCTTTTTGTCCTGCAAATATTGCCCGATCAGCAGCTTATCCACGGTCATGCCGCGCAGCTCATACAGGCGCATCATGCGGGAAAGGTCTTCCCATCCGCGGGCGGTCACAAACTCCTTGCCCTCTACGCAGGTTTGCACTTGGTAAAAATGGTTGGGCTTATTCTCCAAATAAGTCAGCACCGCAGGGTGAACACCGGCATTTACGGCATATTCCTTCCAAATGTGGAAATCTGGCTCCACATCAATGCGCTTTAGGCGATCCCAGGTTACAAGGTCAAACTCGCGGACGCTGTTGTTATACTCTGGGGGATTGCCTGCCGTGACAACGATCCACCCCTCTGGCACATGATGCCGCCCAAACACCTTGTATTGCAGAAATTGCAGCATGACCGGGGCCAATGTCTCGCTGACGCAGTTGATTTCATCCAGAAAGAGAATGCCCTCCTTCAGCCCGGTCTCCTCCATCAGGTCATAGATGGAGGAGATGATCTCACTCATGGTGTATTCGCTTACGTCACATTCCACCGCACCGCCCTGATAGCTTTTGTGGACAATGAAGGGCAACCCCAGCGCGGACTGCCGGGTGTGGTGGGTCATGGAATAGCTGAGCAGCGCCACGCCCATTTCGCTGGCGACCTGCTCCATAATGGCGGTTTTGCCAACACCAGGAGGCCCCATCAGGAAGATGGGGCGCTGCTGGTGGGCAGGCATCATGTATTCGCCAGCGTCATCCTTGGTGAAGTAGGCGGTCATGGCATTTTTGATTTGCTCTTTGGCCTGCTTGATGTTCATGGAGAAAGAAACTCCTTTGTGCTTATTTCTGAACGGTTCTGCCGATCATCTCGTTGAACTGCGCTTCAGTGATGCGCTGAACGCCCAACTCTATCGCTTTCTTATTTTTTGCGGTGCCGGAATTCGGCGTGTTTGTGATGAGGTAATTTACATCCGCGGTAAGCGTTTCGGTCAGCACTGCGCCGCACGTTGTCAGACAGTCATTCAGCTCGTCACGGCTGACAAAGGTTTTGAGCTTGCCGGTGACAACGAATGTTTTGCCGCTGAGCGCTTCCAGCTTTTCGGCATCGAAAACGAAATTGGTTACATTGGTTTCACGCTCTTCTTTTTTCGCCTGTACTTTCGCCTTGGCTTTTTCAGAAACGGCGTTATTGCCATAATCAAGCATCGCTGCGATAAGCTCCGTATTGCCGCTTGCCTGCACGGCATTTGTCACCGCTTCAAGGTCTTTGGCAGCAATCAGCTTTTCACGAAGCATCAGGTACAGCAGCGCGGGATGTTCAATGGCTATCTCGACCAGTTTTGCAGCGTTGGCCTTGATATACTTGACGTACTTCTTGCCGTTTTCATCGGAACAGTCGCGGTTGTCCTCTGCAAAACCGACTGCGGCGCCGGGACGAAACTTTGCACTGACATCTGAAATATCGGGGATATGAAGGGTGATAGGTGTTTTCGTTTGAGGTAGAATTGCTAGCAACTGTTTGGAGAAAGAAGAAGGGCAGGTAAATTCTTTCAGATTTGAACATCTTGAGAACGCCTCCTTTCCGATAGAAGAGATGGAGTTAATAAGCGTTATACTCGTCAGGCTGCTGCACCCGCAGAATGCATAATCCCCAATGGAAGAGACGGAGTCAGGAATGTTGATACTATTCAGGCTACTACACTCTCGGAACGCCTCGTTTCCAATGGAAGTGACAGAGTTTGGAATGGTAATACTGTTCAGGCTGCTACACTTGTGGAACGCCTCGTTTCCAATGGAAGTGACAGAGTTTGGAATGGTGATATTGATCAGACTGCTGCACCCGTAGAACGCCATATATCCGATGAAAGAAATGGAGTCAGGGAGGGTGATGCTTGACAGGCTGCTGCAGCCGTAGAACGCCCAAATCCCGATGGAAGATACAGAGTCGGGGATGGTGATACTGGTCAGGTTACTGCACCCGGAGAACGCCGCATCCCCGATGGAAGATACGGAATCGGGAATGGTAATATTTGTCAGACTGCTGCACCCGGAGAACGCCGCATTCCCGATGGAAGATACGGAGTCAGGAATTTCTATGTTTATTGCACTACCGCTATAGCTGTGCAGCACACTACGAATAATAAGCAGTCCAGTTTGATCGGCGAGCCCGGTACAGCCATAGAACGCACCAGCCCCGATGGAGGAGACGGAGTCAGGAATGTTGATACTGGTCAGGCTGCTGCACTTGCAGAATGCCCAATTCCCAATGGAAGATACAGAGTCAGGGAGGGTGATGCTTGACAGGCTGCTGCACCCGTAGAATGCCTGAGCCTCAATGGAAGAGACGGAGTCAGGGAGGGTGATGCTTGACAGGCTGCTGCACTCGTAGAATGCTTGGGCCCTGATGGAAGAAAGGGAGTTGGGAATGTTGATACTTGTCAGGCTGCTGCACCCGTAGAATGCCTTGCCCCCGATGGAAGAGATGGAGTCAGGGAGGGTGATGCTTGACAGGCTGCTGCACTCGTAGAATGCTTGGGCCCCGATGGAAGAAAGGGAGTTGGGAATGTTGATACTTGTCAGGCTGCTGCACCCGTAGAATGCCTGGTCCCCGATGGAAGAGACGGAGTCAGGGAGAGTGATGCTTGTCAGACCGCTGCACCTGTAGAATGCCTGGTCCCCGATGGAAGAGACGGAGTCAGGGAGAGTGATGCTTGTCAGGCTGCTGCACTCGTAGAATGCTTGGGCTCCGATGGAAGAAAGGGAGTTGGGAATGTTGATGCTTGTCAGAACGCTGCACCCGTAGAATGCCTGGTCCCTGATGGAAGATACGGAGTCAGGGAGAGTGATGCTTGTCAGGCTGCTGCACCCGTAGAAAGCCTCATTCTCGATGGAAGATACGGAGTCAGGGAGGGTGATGCTTGTCAGGCGGATGCACTCGGAAAACACTCCCTTTCCAATGGAAGATACAGAGTTGGGAATGTTGATACTTTTCAGGCTGCACCAGGAGAACGCTTTATCCCCGATGGAAGATACAGAGTCCGGAATGTTGATACTTTCCAGGCCGCACCAGGAGAACGCTTTATTTCCGATGGAAGATACAGAGTCGGGAATGTTGATATTTCTCAGGCTGCTGCACTTGTAGAACGTCGAATCTCCGATGGAAGAGACGGAGCCAGGAATGTTGATATTTGTCAGGCTGCTGCATCCGGAGAATGTATTCTCCCCGATAGAAGAGACGAAATTGGGAATGTTGATACTTGTCAGGCTGCTGCACTTGAAGAATGCCGAATCTCCGATAGAAGAGACGGAGTCGGGAATGTTGATGCTTGTCAGGTTGCTGCACTTGTAGAATGCCTTCTCCCCGATGGAAGAGACGGAGTCGGGAATGTTGATACTTGTCAGGTTGCTGCATCCGGCAAACGCCGAACTCCCAATGGAGGAGACGGAATCGGGAATGGTTACGTCCACAGCCTTCCCTTTGTACTTCACCAGCACCCCATTCTCAATCTGAAAGTCACTCATTTTACTTTTCCTCCTGCTTCTTTGTTTTCTCAATATCCGCAATTGCCATGGGGTAAAATGCCTTATATTGCTGGGCGCTTTCGCTGCGGTCTTTGGACAGCGTCATGCCCAAATCACGCACCTCAACGCCCATGGTTTTCAGCAGTTCAATTTTGGCATTAAACGGCAGCTCCTGGTGCGGTTCATAGAAATAAACCTTGCCGTGTTCAGCACGCTCATTCCGCTTGCGGTTCAGCAGCCACCAAAGATCCATTTCTGAGGGGTCAAACCCAAAGCCTAGCACATACACATTGCCCAGAATAAATTGGTCCACCCAACTGAGCTTGCTGAGTGGCTCTTCTTCAAGGTGCTGGTAGGCGTCCTTGCGTTCATCGCTGTGCGCTTTCAGCCGGGAAAGCAGACTGGCATATTCGTAATGCCCAATAATCATGCTTTGCGGCTTACGCGCTTCGCCATGAATGTGCCAAATGCGGTTTTCACCAGCCTGATTGAAGGTATGCAGCATATAGCGCGGCTCGGCATGTTCCGCGGTTGTGGCCTGCATGCGCTGCACACGGCTGCGGGTTTTTGCGCTGTCCAGTTCCTTGGGGAAAGCGGCACGCTCCAGCTCATAGCTGTAATTGGTCGTTAGTATGTCGTCGAAGCCCATGTCCAGCAGCCGATGCAGCAGCTCAAGAAAATCTCCCTGCGGCTGAACGCCCACCAGCGCATCCTGCATGCCTTGCAGGCTTTGCGCATAGTCGCCGCATGTCGCCAGCAAAATTTGCAGGGGATACGGCAAATCAATCTGTTTCGGCAAATCGTCGCGCTTGGCCATTTTGTGAATCAGCGCGTTCCAGGCTGTGCCGTCAAACGCATTGTTCAGGCCGTTGCCAAGCAGCAATACCTCGGGCCTTTTCAAGCTTTCATCTCCTCCATGTCTTCTTTTGTCAGTATTAGCTTCATAGACCATACCGGCACTTCCGGAATCTCATATCCCTCCTCCACAAACACAAATGCCGTTTTATAGGGCGGCATTCGCTCCGGGAAGGTGCCATAGCCATCGGTAAAGTAAATCAGCCCCTTCAGGTTGACAAACTCCTTCTTCTGAATCATTTCCTCGACCCGCTGAAATACCGGGCGGAAATCCGTGCCGCCCAGGCCCTTGATCCGCATGCCTTGCAGGTAGTGGTCGAAGTCCGCCTGCGAGGTGATCTTTACATCCTCCTGAATTTTCGCATCGCACTGGATAATGTGGAGATTGATGCGGCTGAAAAAGCTCTCGGTGCTTTGCAGAATGTTGTAGGTCTTTTGCAGAAACGTCTGCACCTGCTTGCCCGCCACCGACCCGGAAGTATCAATCGCGATGACAAATTCGCGGATGCGCTTTACGTCCTTGTATTCCAGCGGCTCGATCAGCGGCATGCGCTTTTCGGGGAACAGCTGCATGCCATAGGTGTAGAACACATAGTCGAATTCATCCTCGTTGATGCGCATGACCTCGCCCAGCACTGCAAACTTCTTCAGGAAAGACGTGTAGTCGTATTTTTCCCGATTGACAGCGCGCAGGTTTTGCATCATGCTATCGGCAGTATCGCCCTGCCGTTTGCTGAAGGTTTCCAAATCCATCTGTATGCTTTCGGAAATACCCTTCCAGTCTTCCAGCAGACTTTGCGGCGCCAGCGTGGCGGACGTAGTTTCATCACTATCACCGTCACCGCTGCCAGTGCTTGCTGACGCATTTTGCTGTATGCCTGGCCCGCTATTGGACAATGTGCGCAGCTGCTGCGTCAGCGAAGCGGTATACCACAGCAAATGGTCGTCCGGGGAAAACAGCGCTTTCAAGCGCTTCATTTCGCAGTCATCAGGCGGACTTGCCCGCAGGAAGACGTAGAGTTTCTCCGCGGTCAGCAGATTATTGACGTGAGGGGCAAGCTGCTGCAGCGCCTGGTTCTGCGCATCCACCTGCGACGTTTCCACTGCTGGGATGTGCAGGCTGTTGATCACGCCCTCTACTGCCATGTCGCAGGCAAGATCCCACAATTCATGCATCACCGTGGGAGCTACGTCAAAATGTCGAAAGACGCAGTGCAGCAGCAAATGCAGATAGCTGCGCGGCCCATTGGCCTTGTCAGCCGCATAGGCGCGGCACACTGCCAGTGGATCGTAGAGGAGCGTTGTTCCCTCTGTTGCCATACGAAGCCCCAGCAGCGGCGCAAGCGCCGGAGAAACTGCGAGGGCATCAGGCAGGGAACACCATGCCAAGCGGCTGATGGCGGTATCCATAAAGCGCAGATGGAGGACCAGGGTGTTTCGGCTGAGCGTCAATACAGAGCGGGCCAGTTCTGGAATGTCTTTTGTCATAGCCAGCCCAGCCCTTGCGCCATGGCAATGAGTTCCTCTGGCCCGGCTTGCTCAACCTGCGCCAGCATGGCGGAGGTTAGCGGACTGCCAGAGGTGCCGTAATAATCCAAGAGTGCCTGACGAAGAGCATCCATGTCGATTTCCATTGTGTAGGCCTCCTTCTTGAGTGATACGTATCGAGTTATTCCTGGTGCTGGGCCTGGATGATATTTCAATCGTGATCTAGATAAGAACCTTTACGCGCTTTACTATCCGAAAAATATTATAGCACAGGTAACATGGTTTTCAAGGGGGAGGACGCTTTGATTCTATGGAATTGGGATACAGCATGCAAAAAAAGATACCGCAGAAAGCGCGGCGAACCATTGCAATAACGGGGGCGCGCCTTTTGCGGTATGCTTGCGGAATGTGAGAAGCGCAGGCACATTATTACCTGAAGAGCTGTTGCGCCATTTCGGCGCGCGTTTGAGCAATTCATGCATTGTGTCGGCATCAGCATATCGGCAAGTCGGATAGGCAAGGAACATTTTTTGTGTTTGCTTTTCAAGGAGGACATCGTATAAATTTTTTCCTTTCTTAAAGGAGACGCAGCTTATTATTCAGGAGGAGATTCGCAGTGGCAATTCTAAAAGCTGGAGTTGCATTGAACATAGTTCCCGTACCTCATCAAGCCCAATTGCAGGCAATCCAGCTCGCGTTAGAAAAAATCTTCAGAAAATTTCAAAAAGGGGTTGACATATTTTGCGAAGTGCAGTATACTAACAGAGCTGTCAGGGAATGCAAGAGATTGCAAGACAGGATAGCATGTGGGCTCGTAGCTCAGCTGGATAGAGTGTTTGACTACGAATCAAAAGGTCGTGGGTTCGAATCCCGCCGGGCTCACCAAAATGAAACGCTAATCTTGATACCAAGGTTAGCGTTTTTTCATGCGTTGAAAAGCCTTGTCCCATAAGGATTTTCGCACGCTGCCGGGTGCAAACGCATCTTACCCCAATATCACAGTTGGGTGCAAGATGCGTTTTTCTTTGCATTTTTCTGCTTTTTCATAATTGCTGGCTTCTGGGTGGGTGCAAGATAAAACGGCAACTGTCTGCTACTGCTTTATTTTCTGCACCCAACCCCTCTTCCGTTTTGTTTTGACCGTCTCCTTACTCGTTCTCATAGCTCTTTACTATGCTTCCAGCCGCGACAAACATAGAGATCAGTTCTTTCGGAAGCGCCAGAGACTGACCCCAAGGATTAAGGACGATTCCCTCAACATTATCGTTTTGAAGAGCAGCATCGAGAATCCAATCTATGAACTGAGAAATCAACCCATTGACACTTTCTCCTTTTTCATATTCCTGCTTCGATGTAAACGCCACCATCCATTGCTCCCCATCCGGCGATTGAACCGTGCAAAACTCAAACGCGAGAGGTTCGTTGCTCGTCACAGTATCTCCGATCTTCACTTTGCTAATATCGAGGAAGTCATTGACATCAAATTTCATTCGGGTTGGAAGCAAAAAGTGGCCGTTCTGAAGCATTCGATTATGGATTGTGTCCAGAACTGCAACCATAGCTTCGCGAGTTCCTTCAACAGCCAGCCGACTGATTGCTTCATCGATTTTCTCATTTCCATCAAGAAAACTGTCGTGCATCTCTTCTTCGCCCGGACGGTTCAGAAGTGTATCGAACCGATCAAGCACTCCCAACATATCGGGTTTCACTCGATTTCTCACTTCTGCCCGCAGAATAGCTGGGATTCCATAATAGGCTTCAGCCATCGCGGCGGCAATGTCAGTCAGCGTATCGCAGTCCCCTCCGAGAGAAACAGCGGTACGAATGACATCTTCAAAGTCTGTCCCCTCCATGAAGGCAGTGATCGCTTCGGGAACGGTTTCCTGGCAGCTTTCGACATGATGATAGTATGGACGGATCTCGTCAATGGTACGGTTCAGCCTGTAGTGGAACTCTTTGCACACATACTCTTTGATTTCCTCTTTGCTCTTGCCGGTTCGCGCCAAATAGATAATGCTTGCTACCGCTTCAGCGCCTTTGATTCCTTCCCGGTGATTATGCGTTACATCAGCAGTTGCTCTGGCTACAGCACGTGTACGTTCGATGGTGTCATAAAGCCATCCTACTGCAGAGACTCTCATAGCAGAACCGTTGCCATAGCTTCCATATGGCTTTGGATTTGGTGCTTTCAGCCAGCACCTAAAATTACCGCCATAACCGGCACGGGGATATTTTTGTCCCCAGCACTGCATCGCTCTGACAACGTTCTGCCTGATAACTTCCAAAGTAGCATCTTTCCCTGCGTTCATCAGGGCTTCCGCAACAGCTATAGTCATAACAGTGTCATCTGTGTATTTTGCTCCCTTACTGAACAGTTCGAAGTCCTTGCTTTTTTGACCACGATCAAACTCAAAGGGGCTTCCAATGATATCTCCAACAATTGCTCCATACATGCGAATGCACTTCCTTTCTTTGATTACGATAGCAGTGTACCATATTCTGAATTTGATATGGTCGCCGGCTGGGCGACAAATGAAAAACGCCGGGAGCGTTATGCTCCCAGCGTCGGCTGATTGTATTTGAACAGAACCGGATTGATTGCCCAGATAATGTCATAGTTCTTGTTCTGTATGAAATAGGACACAATGATGTCGAATTTACTCGACGAAGATAGCGCCCATTCCGCCTTTGAAAGAAGTTCCACAGTCTCTTCCATGCTTAGTTCCAAAGCAATGGCAAGGGCAACTGCCGTTTTCTTCTTTGGATGATAATCTGGATTACATCGTATCTTCGAAAAGTGTTTTCTGTCGATGTTGGCCTTTGTGTATACTTCAGAGTCCTTTAGTCCACGAGCATCAATCATTCGGAATAGACATTGCTGGAATGTCTCGTTCTTCTGATCGAGCAGTTCTTCCAATCCCATACCAGCAGGGATGCTGCATGGTGCCTGTGGTGCAACATCTGCATCAAAAAGCGTATCCTCCGTTTCCAGAGACTGCTCCAGCAATTCCTGCTCGATGAGTTCTCGATGCCGAAGCCTGGTTAGGCGTTGTAGTCCTCGTTCATCCTCCGGGAACGCATTACCATATTCAAAATCACGTTTTCTGTGTACCGCAGTGTCATCAATCAGCGCTGCAACGTCATCGAACACTTTGCCAGACAACTCAAATGAAGCCCGGTCAAACACTACCAATGTGACGGTCATCTCATGACTCATCAAAAAAGTGCTGATAACCCGGATTGCAATCTGAAGGGCTTTGTCCTTTGGAAAACCATAAACACCCGTTGCAATCAAAGGGAACGCTATGCTTTCGCAGCCCAATTCGAATGCTTTATCAAGAGATTTTTGATAGCAGGATGCTAAAACATCATACTCGCCTGACTTACCATCAGTCCATACAGGACCGACAGTGTGAATGATATATTTGGCCTTTAAATTGCATGCGCTTGTAACTGCAATATTCCCCCGCGCTATAACTCCGATCTTTTTCCTCTCTACAAGAAGTTTTTCGGCTCCGGCTGCTTCATATACGGCGCGATCCGTTCCACTTGCGTAGATTGGATTCGGATTTGCTGTGTTGACTATCGCATCAGCCTTGATTCTGGTTATATCGTTTCGGATGATTTGGAAAGACACCAAACTCCTCCTTTTGTCATTCTACTCTTTGATAATAATACTTCAAAACGCTTGCTTTATCAATAATAACCGAATCCAAGCTAAAACAAAATGGATGCCTCCCTCTAAGTTCAGAGAAGCATCCATGGCGATAACCTAATTCGTAATTTTAAGC
>CAKTYE010000006.1 GCA_934631985.1 uncultured Clostridia bacterium
CACTCGCCCTGCGCTCTGGGCGGAATTTACAACTTAGAGGAGTTTCTAAATGCTCCCTAGCCTTTTCGTTCAAAAATCAAACGCCGGGGCTTGACTCCTCCGGCGCTTCCGTCTATAATAAATAGCAGGAAGGTTAACTGCTCCTTCAAGGGGAGCCCGCACCCCGGGCGACCTAAGCCGCCGTGTAGGTGTCGACTACACGGCGGCGTTTTTTACTGTCTTTTGTTATCGTTACTGTGCAGCTACATTGAGTGAAAAGGGATTTAGCCCATTAACGAGCTGCCCACTTGAATTGATGTATCCGTAAAAGGCGATGCCTTCATCTGTTCGCTGCATTACACGGGCTATTGGTCCGGATATTGCCATCATATAGTTATTACATAAATCCCAACTGGTGTTGTAAGCAGGCTCCCCGCTTTGAGTAACGTGTATCCATTTGCCCGTTGAAGCCAGCTTAACAGCAGCCAAGCCATTCCTAAAGGGCTTCGTAGTTGACCAATCAGGAGAAGATAAAATGCTTCCATCAAGGTTCATATATCCAATTTCAGAGGTCGTTATGATTTCTACTTCGATCCATCCTTCAGCATATTCACCGAATGTTTGAAGTTGTATCTTTTTTCCATCAATACAGGAAAGAACCGTTCCGTCAGAATCCAGAAATCCCCATTGATCAGAATCAGTCTGATATTGGATATATTCATTTCCCACAGGATACAACACAATGTAATTTCCAGATGACAGATCTTTAATGACGTTACCCGTATTATCCATCACAGCAGCAACGTCATCTTTCCGCACCATCCATCGGCCCGGTGCGATATAAGCGATGCTGTCATAGATGGAATCGATCATCAGATTTCCTGATCGATCTAAAAGCCCCATCTTGTCATCATTCATAGCCCAGAAATAGTTCGCATCCTGAGTGGGTGTCACTTGATCCCATTGAAGCGGACAAATGATCGCGCCGTTCTCATCCATCATTCCCCATTTGGAATCCGCCTGATAATAGTAACCATTACTCACCTTTATCAAATATTCACACGCTATTTCTGAAGGCAGTGGATGCTGAGCGAGTGTACTCAAGACCCATTGACCATTTTTATAGCGGCATTCTGCTAATACGATTCCATTCATGTCCATTAGCAATTTTTCCGAGTCAGTAGTTAGGGTAACGGTGCTTCTATTTATAGACAAATCGTCCCACCAAGCATCAAGCAAAAGTTCGCCCTTCATGTTGATCATATTCCATTTTTCATTCTGCTGGACATAGGCTATTCCATTTTTAAAGCCATATGCCTTATCCCAGCATGCCTCTGTAATCAACCTTCCATCTAAGGCGTAAAAGCCATATTGTGTTTTATTATTTTGCATGGTTGAAAATAGGAAAGCTTCATCATAAATTTCTGTATATTCCGCATGCTGATCATGAAGAAATCCTATAAAATTGCAATGAATCGGTGGGACGACAACTTCGCCATCCATACGAATCATTCCCTTACGATCCCCTATTCGGATTTCAGCGAACCCATACTCATCAAAATACCCAATATAATCATATACCGCATCGCAAAGCACCGCTCCATCTAAATCTTGAATCCCCATTTTCCCATTACTGCTAAAACAAGCAATGTTTCCCTGAGGCGCCCATACGGTCAGAGAAGTTTCGGCTGTTACAGTTGCAGTCTGAAAGAGTAGGATGAGCATAAATACCAGTGTCATTTTTTTCATGTTGAAAGCCTCCTTCGTTTTCAGCATGACTTTTGTCAGGACGCATTTGACACAACCTAAATTAAAAATCATGGATGCTTGTTATTTTTAACTTTATATTGCTTTTTACAGTGTCAGTTATGCACTATATTTTTGTAATTATAGTGCTTTATATCGCAGTATATTTTCAACGTTTCATATTCAGTATGCGCTCAATCATACTCTTTATTTGTTCATACTCCATATTCTTCTTTTTTCGTATTTCAAAGCTATCATCCCAAATATAAAATTCGGACAATCCGCCTTTAGAGTGAAACATGCTATAATAAGCTGATCGCAATTCGGAAAGCAATTCTAAAATCAAGTCCTCTGGCGGATTATTTTCCCTCAGAACGGTCGCTATATTTCTTTTCATAACAAATACGATACGTTCTGCATCGCCTGTCACTGCTTTAGGTCCAACTTTTATTATATTATAAAAATCTGAGAGCAGTGAATCCAGTGCTTTAACGTCCGAAATAATGAACTGATCCAGTTTTCTCACCTCCAACAGCTTCTACACCATCCATGCTCTAAGGCCCTTTATAAATGCTTGCTCTGTTCCTCCAATATTCTACCCTGATGATCCGCTAGTCTAGCGTAAACGCCCCATAGCCCGCAAACCACAAGCATTCAAATTTATGCAGCCCGGGGCTTGACGTACCCGGCGCTTCTGTCTATAATAATAGCAGGAAGGTTAACTGCTCCTTCAAGGGGAGCCCGCACCCCGGGCGACCTAAACCGCCGCGTAGGGTCTGGCTACACGGCGGCGTTTTTTACTGTCTTTTGTTGATAAGGGCCAGTAAAAGCCCGACAACCAGGGACAGCATCGTTAACGTGACCATGATATGCTCATAATCCGTCATACGACCACCCCCTTCTTTCGTATTGCTACGTTTCCGGGGGCTGCTCACCATGTAGGAATTGAACCTTCCTGCCATTTCTCAGTATACCATGAACGCCCGAGGCCTGCAAGCCACGGGCGTTCATTTTTGTCGTTCTTCTCTTACTGCTTCCGCCAAATTGCCGGGTGGAACAGTGCCAATATCGGGAACAACTCCAGCCGCCCCGCCAGCATCAGCACACACATGACCAGCTTGGCAAAGGGGCCGTAGCCTGCAAAGTTGCCTGCAGGGCCTGTCGCGCCCATGCCGGGGCCGACGTTGCTCACGCAGGTCAGCGCAGAGGCCAGATTCGTGGACACATCATATTTGCCCTCCAGTGAAAGCAGAAAGGCGCCCAACAGCACCATGGCCACATAAACGAAGGCGAAGGACGCCGTTTCCCGCAGCAGGTTGTCCTCCACGCCCTTACCCTCAAAGCGCACGGACTGCACCTTGCGGGGCTGGAAGTTGTGGCGCACGCTGCGCATGCCCTGCTTCCACAGCATGGCAATGCGGCAAATCTTCATGCCGCCTGCCGTAGACCCTGCACACGCGCCGAAGAACATCAGCACGAGGATCAGCATCTGCGAGGTAACGGGCCAGGTCATGAAATCCGCTGTGGCGTAGCCCGTGGTGGACATAATGCTTGCCACCTGAAAGCTCGCATAGCGCAGCGCATTGCCCGCTGTACCGTACTGGGGCAGGATGTTCAGCGTAATGATGACGGTTGCGACAGCGAAAATGCCCAGAAACCACTTCAGCTCCTCGCTGTGCGCCACATCCCGCCAGTGTCCCGTCAGCATGTAAAAGTACATGGCAAAGTTCACGCCAAACAGCACCATAAACACCGTGGTAATGATCTCAATCGCCGGACTGTTGAACGCGCCGATGCTTGCGCCGTAGTTGCTAAAGCCGCCGGTACCCGCCGTACCCATGGCGTGAATCGCCGCATCGAAGGGCGTCATACCTGCAATCATCAGTGCGGCAAACTCCACCATGGTCAGCACAAAGTAAATGATATACAGAATCTTCGCCGTGTCGCCCATCTTCGGCACAATTTTGCTGAGGGTGGGGCCGGGGCTTTCCGCGCGTACCAGATGCGAAGTGCGGCTGCTCAGCTGCGGCACCAGCGCCAGCGTCAGCACCAGCACGCCCATGCCGCCGATCCAGTGGGTAAAACTGCGCCAAAAAACGACTCCCTGGGGCAGATCGTCAAAGCTCGTCAGCACCGTCGCGCCCGTGGTGGTGAAGCCCGACACCGATTCAAACAGCGCGTCGATATAATTGGGCAGCAGCCCGCTGAACACAAAGGGCAGCGCGCCGAAGCAGCTCAGCGCCACCCAGGCCAGCGCCACCACCAGAAAGCCCTCCCGCGCCCGCAGATTCCGCTCCTTGGGATGAATGCCGAAGCGCATGGGCGCGCCGATGGCTGCCAGCAGCAGAATGGACTTGCCCAGCGCCCACACGTCTTCATCCTGATAGATCAGGGCAATGACAAGGGACGGAACCATGCAGGCCGCCTCGATCAGCATGATCGCGCCCAGCAAATAGCCTACCAGCTTCCTGTTCATTTGCGAATGACCTCGTTCAAGTCGCCAATGCCGTTTTCACACACGATAATGACCACGCGGTCCCCCTCCTCGATGTGGTCGTCGCCGAAGGGAACGATGACCTTGCCCTGATGGACGATGACCGCCACCAGCGCGCCCTTGCGGATGTTCAGGTTTTTCAGCGGCACCCCAATGTAGGAGTCTCCCGCGCGGGCGATGAATTCCAGCGCCTCCACCCGGTCGTTCATCAGCCGGTAAAGCCGCTCCACCTTGGTTCCCTCGCTGTTCACCCGCGCACGGACATAGCGCAGAATGGTCGCACAGGTGATAGACTTGGGGCTGACGATGCTTTCCAGCCCCATGCCGCTGATGATGTCCGCATAGGCCACGCGGTTGTTTTTGACAATGACCTTCGGCACCCCCTGCTTCACAGCGAAAAGTCCCGTCATCAGGTTCTCCTCGTCCCGGTCGCACAGAGCCACAAAAGCGTCCATCTGATCCAGGCCCTCCTGCTCCAGCAGCTCCTGGTCCGTGCCGTCGCCTAGGATGACGTTCACATGGGGCAGCTGCTCGCTCAGGTCCTCAGCCTTGTCGGGCTTGATCTCAATCATGGCGACATGCAGGCCCGCGGGGACAATCATCTTCGCCAGGTAATAGCTGATGCGTCCGCCGCCCAGCAGCATGACGTTTTTAATGCGCAGGGAATGCTTGCCCAAAAAGCGGAAATAGTTGGTGATGGTCACCATTTCGCCCGCCACATGCACCCGGTCCCCGGGCTGAATGACGAAATCGCCGTTGGGGATAATGACCTCGCCCCCGCGCTCCACCGCTGCGTACAGCACCCGGGGAATGCCCGGCAGGTGGCTGCTCAGGCTGCGCATGGGGCAGCCCACCACCACGTCCCTTTCCTGGGCGCGAAACTCCACCATTTCCACCTGCCCCTTGGCAAAGGACTCGATGTTGTTGGCGAAGGGGAAACGCAGCAGGCGGCTGATCTCCAGCGCCGTGGCCCGCTCCGGGTTGATGGTGTTGTCGATGGCAATCTCCTTTTGCAGCAGGGCGATGCTCTCGTTGTATTCCGGGTCGCGGATGCGCGCCATGGTATAGCGCGCCCCCAGCCGCTTGCCCAGCAGGCAGCACAGCATGTTCGTTTCATCGCTGGCGGTGGTGGCAATCAGGAAATCCGCCTTGTCCACCCCTGCGTCAATCAGCGTCTTGGCATTCGCGCCGTTGCCCCGTACACACAGCACGTCCAGCGTATCCTGGCTGCGCTGCAAAACCTCCTCGCTGCGGTCGATAATGACCACGTCGTGTCCTTCACGGGTCAGCTGCTCCGCCAGGGTGTAGCCCACCTTGCCATCGCCTACTACAAGAATCCGCATATCTTCCTCCATGCTTCGCATTCCAACTGCGAAAACGCATTTATTCTAGCACAGTCGGGGCCAAAAGGGAACACCCGGGAAAAGATGGCGGCTGCTTCGCATGCACACCCACATCAAAAGGGCCGTGAACGCCTCGCTCACGGCCCCGTTTGATGCTATTTTTTACTTGACCTTCAGCCGGAAGCTGAGCTTCAGTGGCTGATCCGCAGGAATGCAAAACTCCGGATGCACGGGCGCACCCCAGCTGTCATCGCCGCCCACGCCCTTGCGCTTCAGAGCAATATCCAGCACAGTGCGGCTGGGCGCCTGCAGCTCGTCATAGTGACCGGCGGCCTCCAGCTGCTCGGCTGTCCAGGGCAGCACGCTGATCTCCAGCGGCGTGTCGATGGCCTCCACCACCACGCCCGCGCCCTGATCGTCCGTAACGGACAGGGTACGCACCCCCATGCGGTTGCCGCATTCCTGCGGCTTCATGTAGGGAACCAGATTATCCTGCACCTCATAATGGAAGCGTCCCAGCACACCGCCGGAGCAGCGATCTGCATAGGTCTCCATGGGGCCAACGCCATAGTAATCCACATGCGTCAGGGAAGCATCCAGCAGGAAGGACAGGCCGAAAGCAGGCAGGTCACTCTGCCCCGGCGCTCCGGGGAAGTCCAGCGTCACCTTCACGCTGTCCGCTTCCTCGCAGACATAGGTCACATGCAGGTCGCAGCCCGGCAGCAGCGGATGGCTGTAGCGTACCACCAGCGTCAGCTGCTTCTCCTGCACGTCCACCTTTTCAATTTCGGTGAAGGCATGCTCGCTCAGCACATGCCAGATGGCCTGGCGGCAGCTGTCGCGGTTGCCCTGATCGTTGTCGGTGGGAGCGCGGAACAGACTCAGCTTTGGCGGCTGAAGCAGCATTTCCTTGCCTGCGGCGTTTTTCAGGGAGGTCAGGCCGCAGCGGGCCAGCGTGAACAGTGCGCTCAGCTTTTCGTTGTGCATGCCCACGTTGAAGCTGCCGCGCACCAGTCCCCTGGCGCTGGGTGCCTGGGGCAAGGGCGCGTCCCCCGAACGCAGCAGCGTCTGGCCCACGGCGACCTCGTCCTCCCGGTGGAAGAACGTGCCGTCCGTCTTGGCGACCAGGCGGCAGGTAAGCGTCACATCGCCCTCATCCTCGGGAATTTCCAGCGGCAGCTCCACATGCGCCGTCTCGTCCGGGGCAATGTGCGGCAGCGTCGCCAGGCCGCTGTCCATCACCTCGCCGTTCAGCTCGGTGGACCAGGCCAGCAGGAGATCGTCCAGCGACTCAAACAGACGGCGGTTGCGGATGGTCACACCCGTTTCATCGGGCTGCAAATTCGCAGGCTGGAACAGGAATTTGACCTCCTGCATTTTGGGCGTAAGGCTGCGATCCGCCAGCACAATGCCGTTGCCGATAAAGTTGTAGTCCGTGGGCCGCTCGCCGAAGTCCCCGCCATAGGCAATGCGTTCGCTGCCGTTGGGCGCCTTGATGCGCAGGCCCTGATCCACCCAGTCCCAGATAAAGCCGCCCTGATACATGGGATACTTATCCTCGAGGGCGCTGTACAGGTGCATGCCGCCCAGGGAGTTGCCCATGGCGTGAATGTATTCACAGTTGATGAAGGGCTTCTGCGGATCGTTTTGCAGATACTGCTCGATCTCCGCAGGCTTGCAGTACATGCGGCTGTACACATCAGAGGTGCCGGGATACCGCTGATCCCAGGTGATGCCCTCGTAATGGATCACCCGGCTGGGGTCGCGATGGCGCAGCGTCTCGGAAAGGTCAAACAAGTCCTTGCCGCCGAAGCTCTCGTTGCCGCAGCTCCAAATGAGGATGCTGGCGTGGTTCTTATCCCGCTCCAGCATGTTCAGGCCGCGATCCACCACTGCATCACGCCACTCGGGATGATTGCCGGGCAGCGCCTCGGCATAGCCAACCTTATCCGCACCGGGATAGCCCCAGGTGCCGTGGGTCTCAAGGTTTGTTTCGTCAATCAGGTAAATGCCGTAGCGGTCGCACAGCCTGTACCAGCGGGAATCGTTGGGATAGTGGCAGGTGCGCACAGCATTGATGTGGTGGCGCTTCATAAGGGTAATGTCCTGCATCATATCCGCTTCGGTCAATACGCGCCCCCGCTCCCGATGGAATTCATGCCGGTTCACGCCATGGAACACAATGCGCTTGCCGTTGAGCAGCATGAGCTTGTCCTTGATCTCAAACCGGCGGAAGCCCACCTCTGTCACGGCGACCTCGTACACTGCGCCCGCCGCGTCCGACAGGGTGAGGGTCAGGGTATACAGGTGCGGCGTTTCACCGTTCCACAGCAGCGGATGTTCCACCGGGAAGTTCAGCGCCGTCTGCGCCTGCGCAGGACAGGTATGCTGAAGCACCTGCCGCCCGTCCGGGGCCGTCATGGTCACCGTCAGCGCCGCGCCGCTTTCCGGCAGGCGCAGCTCCGCTTCCAGCTCCAGCCTGGCCTGGGTAAAATCATCGTTCAGGGGCGTATGCACAAACAGGTCCGTCACATGGGCCTTCGGCTCAAAGGTCAGCGTCACATCCCGGAAAATGCCGGAAAAACGCCAGAAGTCCTGATCGTTCAGCCAGCTTCCGGAGCAGCGCTGGAAGCACGCCACGCACAAGCGGTTTTCCCCGGCGTGAGCAATACCGCTCACGTCATAATGGGCCGAGGTGAAGCAGTCCTCGCCATAGCCCACGAATTTTCCGTTCAGCCAGATGGCAGCGGCGGCCTCCACGCCCTCCATGGTCAGCACCACGCGGCTGGCAGCCTCGGCTGCCGTCAGGCTGAAACGCTTTACATAGCAGCCCACGGTGTTATGCTCCCGGGGCGTTTCACCGATCGCCAACTGCTCCAGGCCATCCCAGGGATACTGGGTGTTGACATACTGCACCCGTCCGTAGCCCTGCAATTCCAGATGCCCAGGCACCTGCACGGTATCGAAGGCCGCGTCGTCGAAGCCCTCGCGCCAGAAATCCAGCGGCGCAGCCTCCGGGTTCGGGGCAAAGCGCAGCCGCCACGCGCCGCGCAGGCTCTTTTTCAGCGAGCTTGCCTTCTGATGCGCCTCCGCCGTGCTGGCAAAGATGGCATGGTCAGAAAACGGACGCAGGCGATTGACCGCAAAGACCCGCGGGTCCGCCAGCCATTCCAGAGAAAACCGTTCGGCGTTCATCTCATTTACCTCCCTGGGGAATGTCCCCCGATTGTGAAACGTATCTGGGTGTATTGTACCGTATGAGGCGGGGTTTGTAAATGAGGGAAATTTGCGAAAAAAGGGTGGGGGATTGGGGAAGCTTGTCGATGGGATTACCCCCGCACACGCGGGGAAAGCCATGTACAGTCCGAGTAGACCTCCTCGAAATCGGGATCACCCCCGCCTACGCGGGGAAAACGTCTGCGATTTTGTGGCGACTCATCCAAACCAGGGATCACCCCCGCCGTGCGGTGAAAACTCGTTCAGCGGCTTTGTGTCAAACCAGCGCACAGGATCACCCCCGCTCGTGCGGGGAAGCCACTAATCCCTTCCAGCAATTCCAACGCTTTCCGCATTGCCGCTCAGCGAATTGCTTTCAGTTTCTCAAGCACGCTGTAAGTCAGGCGGCAGTCCGCCAGGGCGCGGTGCGTCTGCGGCTCGTTCAGGTAAAAGTGTGTCCTATCTGCCATGGTCACAGCCTTCTTTCAGGGCCGCACCACTGTCAGCAGCCCCAGCCCGTAGGCCTTGCCGCGTCCGATGCCGCCTGTCAGCGCTTCGCGGAACTTTGCTGCATCCGTCACGGTCAGCAGGCCTTCGTAGGTCACGCCCAGCAGCTTGACCTGCTCCCCCGTCTTTTTAGTGAAGGTGTACCACTGGTTGCGTTTCATGCCAAAGGTGTCCTCCGTCACCGCAAAGCCGTGTACCTCGCCCTGATGGATGAGCCAGTCCGTCTGTGTTTTCGGCTCCCGCTTTCCCGGCAGCAGCTTGTCGGGCCTGCGTATCAGCGTACAGGCATGCACCTTGCCGCGCGCATTTTCCGTGCAGGAGCTGTAGGTCGGATTTCCGTGCAAGCGGAACTGCCAGACCGAGCCGGGGGTCATGCGTTCCAGCAGGGGTGTGTAATCCCGGGTCTCGGGCGCTTCCCCTGTGCCGAACTGCGCCACAAGGTGCGACAACTCCGGCCTTTCCGCGCTGAGCAGCAGCAGATAGTACTGCCCGCCCAGCGTGTCCAGCCGCCAGAGGGCGCGGCTCGTCCGCGGCTCAAAGGACTGCTCCACCGCGCCGTGCAGCATGGAAGGATTTTGCAGCGCCAGCATGGTATCCCGCCGGGTCATGTCCAGCGCAACTCTTGATAAATACATCGGCTCACCTCAATTCGCCCATGGGATCATGCTCTTTTTCCGCCGGGCGTGTCATCCAGGTCTCCCGTGCGGCGCGATAGCCATATTCCCGGTGATAGGGGCTGAAGCTGATCGGCACGTCTCGCATTCTTGCCGGGCCTGCGGCATCCTCC
Source organism: uncultured Clostridia bacterium (assembly GCA_934631985.1). Taxonomy (GTDB): domain Bacteria; phylum Bacillota; class Clostridia; order Christensenellales; family Aristaeellaceae; genus Egerieenecus. The sequence goes on from CAKTYE010000006.1 coordinate 10,073, forward strand.
AGCACGATACGCACGGTTTCCGTTTCCTGCCGTCCGCTGCCTGCGGTCAGGCTCGGCTCCTGGGTCAGCGCGGCCTCCAGCGGCGCGTCCCGCCGCAGGCCCAGCGCCGCCGCCAGCAGACCGATCACGCCGCTCTTGGTCGGCTCGCGATTCGTTCGGCACACATCGAACCGCGCATCCACGCCCCAGGCTTGCATTGGCCCCGCGAAGCGCAAAAGCAGCGTAGCGTCATTTTAGAACCATTCCTATTTTTATTAAGCCTTTTCGCGCTGTGAGCAAAAAAATTTACAGAACGTCACGTGCTGTCTTTGGGCCCGCGGCATCCTGTAGAATTTTATACCCCCCACACGCAGGGAACCTATACGCACCCATTTCTTCGTCGGATCACCTCTGCTACCGCAGAGCTACAAATGGGCGAGGGTATCTTAACACGCATTCGTGAACACTGTCTATGACAGAGCTAGCGTTTTGCAGCACCGCAGCATTTCTCTTTTCGCTTACTGCATCAAGCGATGCAAAAAATGTATACTAAGAGCTCAGCAGGGTTCATATTTACGCAAAACGCAAGTATTCCATGCACCCCCCTTATCAATCGTCTCGCATGCTCATGCAATTGCATTGAATAATCATGTAAATTTTATCGTCTTTTTCTCCCCTTCCTTGACATGTCCCCCGCAGAATGGTATCATGTTTTTACATGTAACGGAAGGAAGGCTGCCTGTCATGGAGCGACTGCTACGGCGGTTGAAGCGGCACAGGTCAACCCTGCTGCTCAGCTTTTTCCGCCTTCTGACCTATGGATGCCTGACGGCCCTCTTCTTCGGCCTGATGTCCATCCATAACTGGTATCTGCTGCATCCCTCCCGGACGCTGGCAACCACCGCGCTGACCTTTGGCACCATGATTCTGGTGATGAATGCCGTCTACGGCGGCTATGCCGTGGGCAAGCGCAAAAGCAAGCCCGTGATTTCCTCCATGTCCCTGGCGATCCTCGCCACGGACACGGTGACGTATCTGCAATTGCAGATCATGAACGTCAACGACAACAACAACAGCCATCTGCGGCTGTTCGGCCCGGACTTTCCACTGCTGCTGCTGTGCATGCTGCTGCAGGTCATCGTCATCATCTTCTGGGTGCGGCTGGGCAGCAACATGTATTTCAGCATCACGCCGCCCAGCGAGTGCCTGCTCGTGCTGGGTTCACCTGCGGAGGAAGCACTGCTGCGGCGCAGAATGAACGTCTACCGCCTGCAATGGCATGTGGCGGACGCGGCGCTGTACAACGACCCCAGCCTGCCGGAAAAGCTCGCCGGGGTGGAGACGGTGGTGCTGGGCAGCGTCCCGGGCGCCTGCAGAAACAATCTGCTGCGGGACTGCTACGCCGCGCAGAAAAATGTGCTGTGCTATGCCGCGCTGGAGGACATCATGGTCAGCAACGGCAAGCAGCTCATCCTTGACGACGCGCCCTTTCTGGAGATCACTGCGTCCCACATGACGCTGTATCAGCGGGTGGTGAAGCGGCTGGGCGATCTGCTTGTCTCTGGGCTGGGGCTGCTGGTTCTCAGCCCTCTGCTAGGGATCATCGCCCTGTGCATTCATTTGGAGGACGGCGGCCCGGTGATCTTCCGTCAGCAGCGGGTAACGCTTCGCGGACGCATTTTCACCATTTACAAATTCCGCACCATGCGCGTGGATGCCTGCGCTCAGGCGCATCAGGTGTCCGCCACGCAGGGCGATCCCCGCATTACCCGGGTGGGCCAGGTGCTGCGGCGCTGCCGTCTGGACGAGCTGCCCCAGCTGGTCAACATTTTCCGCGGCGACATGACGCTGGTCGGCCCGCGTCCCGAAATGGTAGAAAACGTGGAAAAGTACAAGGCGCAGTATCCCGACTTTGTGTACCGGGAGAAGATGAAGGCCGGTCTGACCGGCTATGCGCAGATCGAAGGCAAGTACAACACCACCCCCGAGGACAAGCTAATGCTTGACCTGATGTACATCGAGAGCTTTTCCATCTGGCTGGACGTGAAGCTGCTTTTCCGCACCCTGACGGTGTTTTTCAAGTCGGACAGCACCGAGGGCTTTGCAGCTGCGCCGAAGGAGGACACAGAGGAACATAAGGATCTTTCGGCGTAAGACGGCGGATTCATGCGAAGTACAGGATATTCCAACGGGGAGTTTATCTTCCACCATCCGCCTTCTGCGGAAGAAGGCAAGGTATAAGTCCTGCACTGTGACGGCGGCACCAGCTCCACAGTGGGAAGCTGGCAGGTGCAGGGCTGACTACGGACAGACGCTTTTTGAGAGTATCCGCGCCCTTGTTTATCCCGCACATTCCCTTTTTTCATAAATTTCCATTCAAAGGAGGATATTGAACAATGAAGAAAACCTTGCTCATCATGGCGGCAGGCCTCGGCTCCCGCTACGGCGGCGGCGGCACCAAGCAGGTGGATCATATGGGTCCGAACGGCGAAATTCTGATGGAGTATTCCATTTACGACGCCATGGAAGCAGGCTTCAACAAGGTGGTTTTCGTCATCAAACGCAGCATGGAGGCATCCTTCCGGGCGCAGGTAGGCGATAAGATCGCCGCCAAGGTGGAAGCGCACTACGCCTTCCAGGAATACGACAGCCTGCCCACAGGCTTCACGCCCCCCGAGGGCCGCACCAAGCCCTATGGCACGGTGCATGCGGTGCTGTGCGCCAAGGACCTTATTCAGGAACCCTTCGCGGTCATCAACGCGGATGATTACTACGGCAAGGACGCTTTCGTTGCCATGTCCGCATCGCTGGACAAGCTGGCGACTCGGGATGCGCATGCGTCCATGGTGGCGTATTACCTGTGCAACACCGTATCCGAAAACGGCGATGTGACCCGCGGCGTATGCGAAAAGAGCGCCTCCAACCACCTGGTGAAGGTCACGGAAACCTACGGCATCAAGCCCTGCGCCGACGGCACTATCCGCAGCTTTGAGAGCAGCGAGGATGGCATTGTGCTGGATCGGAACGCGCTGGTGTCCATGAACTTCTGGGGCTTCACCCCCTGGTTCTTCACCCAGGCGGAGACGGCGCTGGCGGCGTTCCTGGCTGGCCCCGGCGATCCCATGAAGAAGGAATATCCCCTGCCCCAGCTGGTGGACGCGCTGATGCGCGAGCAGGGCCTGAAGGTGGATGTGCTGTCCACCCGCGCGGTGTGGTTCGGCGTGACCAACCCGCAAGACAAGCCCGTGGTGCAGCAGGAGCTGCGCAAGCTGCATGCGGCGGGTGCTTACCCGGCGGCGCTGTAAAAATTTTGCAGAAAATTTTGCTGAAAAAGCAACGATTTTTCCTTGACATGCGCGTGGAACGTCGTATGATGAGAAAGGAATTTTTCCTTTTCTGAAAGCGAAGGAGGACATCTCTCATGAAGATTCTGCTGACCGGCGGCGCTGGCTTTATCGGAAGCCACACCTGCGTGGAATTGTCTGCGGCGGGCCACGACGTGATCGTGGTCGATAACTTTGTCAACAGCCAGCCCGAGGCCATGCGCCGCGTGGAGGAGCTGTGCGGCAAGAAGATTCCCACCTACAACGCCGATTGCTGCGACAAGGCGGCCATGACCCGCATTTTCGATGAAAACGAGATCGACGCGGTGGTGCATTTCGCGGGCCTGAAGGCCGTGGGCGAAAGCGTCCAGAAGCCGCTGGAATACTACCGCAACAACCTGGACTCCACCCTGACCCTGTGCGAGGTCATGCGTGCGCACAACGTGAAGCGGCTGGTGTTCTCCTCTTCCGCCACGGTGTACGGCGTGCCGGACGAGGTGCCGCTGCGGGAGGACATGTTCTGCAAGGGCTGCACCAATCCCTACGGCTGGACAAAGTACATGATCGAGAAGATCCTGCAGGGCGTTGTGCATGCGGATCCCACCTGGTCCGTGGTGCTGCTGCGCTACTTCAACCCCATTGGCGCACATGAGAGCGGACGCATCGGCGAGAACCCCAACGGCATCCCGAACAACCTGATGCCCTACATTGCCAAGGTGGCGGCGGGTCAGCTGAAGCAGCTGAACGTCTTCGGTGATGATTACAACACCCATGACGGCACCGGCGTGCGGGACTACATCCATGTGGTAGACCTGGCGAAGGGCCATGTGGCGGCCTGCGACTACGCCGCCAAGCATGAGGGCTGCGAGATCATCAACCTGGGCACCGGCGTGGGCTACAGCGTGCTGGACATCGTACACACCTTCTCCCGCGTGAATCATGTGGATGTGCCGTATGTGATCGCCCCCCGCCGCGCGGGCGACATCGACACCTGCTATGCCGATCCTGCCAAGGCGGCGGAGCTGCTGCACTGGCATGCGGAAAAGACGCTGGATGACATGTGCCGCGACAGCTGGCGCTGGCAAACCCAAAATCCCAACGGATATCAAGATGCGTAAAGCATTTGCAAGCATGCGAGGGAGCGTTTGGCTCCCTCGCGTTTTCTTAGGAGGAATAGCACCATGTTTCGAAGCATGCGACGATTCAAGCAGCAGCTTCCCGCGCAGGAATGTGAAGCGGTGCTGACCCGAGGCGCTTACGGTGTGCTGGCCCTGACCGGGGATGACGGCTACCCCTACACCGTGCCGCTGAACTACCTTTGGCAGGATGGCAAGCTCTATTTCCACTGCGCCAAGGTGGGACATAAGATCGATGCGCTGCAAAACGGCGACAAGGCTTCCTTCTGCGTGGTGGACGAGGCCACGGTCATCCCGGAAAAGTACACCACCGCCTACCGCAGCGTCATCGTTTTCGGACGAACGAAGCTGCTGTCGCCCAGCGACGTGACCCACGCCCTGCTGGTGGCACTGGGAGAAAAGTATAACCCCGGCTATCCTGAAGCCACCCTGCATGAAGTTGCACGCGAATACAAGGATACCGCCGTCATTGAGCTGACCCCCGAGCATATCACAGGCAAGGTCGGACGGGAGCTGCTGAAGCAGCAGGGCTGACGCTGTCTCCGCTGCTTCCCAGAGAGCAGGTGGAATGGCAGGCTTTACCATTTCAACGGTCAAAAAAGCACCATACATGACGATTTTTCCGTGAATGCAGCGAAAAGTCTTGAATTTTGTCGGAACATCGCGTACACTGGTTACATCCTTTGTAAGTAAAGGTTGCATGTAATTTGTTAGCATGCGTGACTGTCCGCAAAGCTCCTGTGGCACAGGTATATGTAATTTGCCGTCCGCAGAGACAAGGTTTGCTTTTTCATTCGTGTAACCCGGCTTTGCCGGGTTCGCGGGTTGTCGATTTTTCTTTGCAAAATCGATTCCTTGCAGATGCAGGCGATCCTCTGGTCGCCTACATCTGGAAAGCCTTCCTCCCTAAAGTGGCCGCAGCCACTTTAGCGACAGTCTGTATGTAATTTGTTAGCATGCGGAAGGGATGTACTGTAAGATGAAGCGCCTGAAGATTCGTACCATGAGCGTCTGGTGCATGGTCGTCGCCGTGGTAGTGGGGGCTTTCTTTTTTGTTGTATCCTACCTTGGCGGCAATGAGCTTCAGGTGTTGGAGGCATCCTCCGAGAAATGCCTGACCTGCGAAAAGGCCGCACAGGATCTTCAGGATGGTTCCGATTATCTCACCGAGCAGGTGCGGCTCTATACCACCACCGGCGAGCGCAAATATCTGGACAATTACTTTGAGGAAGCCACCGTCACCTGCCGCCGTGAAAACGCGCTGGCAGCCCTTGCAGAGGGCTTTGACGGGACGCATGCCTTTGACGCGCTGAAGGCGGCGCTGGACTGCTCTCAGGAGCTGATGCAGACCGAATATCAGGCCATGCGGCTGACGCTGGAGGCCCGTGCGGAAGCGCCGGACACCTGGCCCGAGGTGCTGCAGGGTATCACGCTTTCCCCGGCGGACGCGGCGCTTGCACCACAGGAAAAGCTCCTTCGCGCTCAGCAGCTCGTTTATGATGACAACTATCAGTCGGCACGCATCACAATCACCGCGCAGGTGTCCGAGTGCATGGACAGCCTGATCACGCTGGCAAAGAATCAACTGGGTCACGCCACCTCTATGTTTACCGATATGTATCGCAAGCTGGAGGTGGGTGTGCTTGTTTTGGTGGCCCTGCTGCTGTTCATCTGCACCATCATCCATCATTTTGTGGCGCGTCCGCTGACGCAGTGCAACCAGAGCATCCGGGATGGAAAGCTGCTGCCGGTGGCAGGTGCGGGCGAGCTTCAGGTGATGGCGGAGACCTACAATCAGGTCTATCAGGAAAACGAGGAAGCGCATATGCTCATTTGTCACAAGGCCGAGCATGACGCGCTGACCGACCTGCTGAATCGCGGCTCCTTCGATAAACTATTGCAGCTTTACGAGGGCGGCGATGCGCCTTTCGCGCTGATCCTGGTGGACGTGGACAGCTTCAAGTCCGTCAACGACGTTTACGGGCATGCAGAGGGCGATGAGGTGCTGAAGCGTGTGGCGACGCTGCTGAGCGCCGCATTCCGCAGCATTGATTATGTCTTCCGCATTGGCGGCGACGAGTTTGCCGTCATCATGGTAGAAATAACCAGCGACCTGCAATACACCATTTTCGAAAAGATTCGCAGCATCAACGAGACCCTGGCACAGGGTGAAAACGGCCTGCCGAAGGACTCCATCAGCGCCGGCGCAGCCTTCTCGGATCGCCCCTCCCCTGCCGGTACGCTGTTTGAGGATGCAGACCATGCGCTATATCAGTGCAAATCCAGCGGCAAAGCGAATTGTCATGTGTTTGGGGAGGACTAATGTCCTCCCTTTTTCTTGTCCTTTGCAAATCGAATCTAGTCTAAAAATGCGGCCTTGCCCTTGCTTTTTGAGTGCTTTCCTTGTCCATCAGCTTCTTTCATATTGACGTTCCCCCTTCCGTCGGCTACAATAAAGCCATCGACCCCATGAAAAAGGAGGGCATTCCCATGAGCATTACAACGCGGGCCTTTGGACTGAACGCCCAGGGCGAGCAGGTGACGCAATACATCCTGACCAACGCGAAGGGCGCGGAAGCAAGAATTATTGACTTCGGCGGCATTCTGACCAACCTGATCGTCCCGGACCGAGAGAGCAAGCTGGCGGATGTGGTGACCGGCTTTGACGATATGGCAGGGTATTTGAAGCCCCATGGCAGCATGGGCGAAACCATCGGCCGCTACGGCAACCGCATTGCCAAGGGTCGCTTCACCATTGATGGCGTGACCTATCAGCTGGCCCTGAACAATGGCGAAAACCATCTGCACGGCGGCCTTACAGGCTTCGGTGCAAGAATGTGGCAGGCCGAGGCCCTTCCCGGTGAGGGACAGGACAGCGTGAAGCTGCATCTGGTCAGCCCCGACGGCGAGGAAAACTACCCCGGCACCCTCACCGTGGATGTGACCTACACCTGGACGGACGCCTGCGACCTCATCATTCATTATGAGGCCACCACGGACAAGGCCACCCACTGCAACCTGACCAACCACAGCTATTTCAACCTGGCGGGTCATGATCATGGCACCATCCGCGACCATGTGCTGTTCATCGACAGCGACTGCATCACGCCCACGGACGCAGGGCTGATCCCCACGGGCAGCTTCATGCCGGTGGTCGGCACGCCCTTCGACCTGCGGGAAGGCCTGACCCTGGGCGAGGGCCTGGATCAGGCGGCAGAGCATCCACAGATGCGCGGCCCGGACGGCTACGATCACAATTATGTGCTGCGCAAGGGCCGTGCCATAGGCATGTTTGCCTGCGTGTATGATCCCGGCTCCGGGCGCTCCATGGAGTGCCTGACCGATCTGCCCGGCGTGCAGCTCTACACCGCCAACACCACGGACATTGCCGGCGGCAAGAGCGGCGCGCATTATGGCCCGCACTGCGCACTGTGCCTGGAGACCCAGTGCTTCCCCGACACGCCTAACCATGCGAATTTCCCCTCCACGCTGCTGCGTCCCGGGGAGAAGTATGACACCACCACCATCTACGCCTTCCGCGTGGAGAAGGAAGAAGCATAAGTACGCAAAAGGCGCAGTCCTGCATGTGAGGGCCGCGCCTTTTGACTGCAAAGAGGTATACAAACGATGCAGATCAAGCGTCAAAAGCAAATTCAGGCATTCTTAGTGGAAACCTTCGGCGAAGCAAAGGGGACTGCGCTGTTTCACAAGCAGGAGCAAACGCTCTACGCGCTGATCGACAGCGAAAAGGGCAAGACGGAAAATCAGATGAAGTCCCTTACGCAGACGATTTTCCCCTCCGTTGCGCTCTACAAAGCACTGCTGACGGACTGCACTTCACAGGCAGACGCCTACGCGACGATGCGCACCTACATGCTGAATAGGGTTGCGGCAGAAAAGCATGCTTCCACGGCGAAGATGGAGATCGTCCCGGGCTTTTACAAGCTGTACAGCAAAATCTTTCTGAAAATCATGCGCGGCAGCGATGCGTGGGAAAGCACGCAAAAGCGCAGCAGGGATTCCTTTGACGTGACCATCACCAAATGCCTTTGGCACACGGCCTGCGAGGAACACGGCTGCCCGGAGTTGTGCCGCTTATTTTGCGACGCAGATAATGTGACCTACGGCGGGCTGCGAAAGATCGGCTTTGCCCGCACCCAAACGCTGGGCTGCGGCGGGGAATGCTGCGACTTTCATTTTTTCAAGAAATGAAAATCGAAGGATGGAAGGATGTACGCTGCATCTTCCCATCATCACATCAAGGCACCTCCAGGAAGACAAATGCACTCTCAATATGCTAAAAAACCCAAGCGCCACAAGCTCATTTCCAGCTTGCGGCGCTTGGGTTTTTTCTTACCTTCCTTATTGCAGCGCAACTTGCAGCGTCTGCATATTGGTGCGCATGGCCTCCTCATAATAGGTCAGCGCTGCGTCACCCACTGGTCCGGTAACCACCGGGTCCAGCGTATAGACCTGTGCGCCTGTCTCATCTGCCAGGGTACGGGCCGCCATGTCATCATACTGCGGCTCCACAAACAGCGGCGGAACGCCCAGCTCACGTACCACCTGCACCAGCTTTGCCAGCTGAGCAGGGGAGAGCGCATCGCCAGGTTCACGGTTCACCACGCCCACCACGTTCAGGCCGTAGGCATCGGCGAAATAGGGGAAAGCCTCATGAAAGGTGATGACATCCTTATGGGGCAGATCAGCCAGCCCCGTGCGAAGCTCCTCATCCAGTGCAGTAAGCCGCGCCGTGTAAGCTGCGCGGTTGGCCTCGATGGCCTCAGCGTTGTTCGGGAAGGCTTCACACAATCCGGCGCTCAGGTTATTTACCATGGTCACGGCATTGGAAGCATCCAGCCATACATGGGCATTGACGGAATGATCGTGACCGTCCTCTGCATCATGATCGTGGTCGTCAGCATCCTCGTCCAGCAGCGCAATACCTTCAGAGGCATCCACCACGGGCAGGCTCGGGAATGCCTCAAACACGTTTTGCAGGTAGCTTTCCATGCCTGCGCCGTTAATGAGGAACACCCCGGCCTGCGCCAGCGTCTTCATGTCGCTGGTTTGCAGCTGATAGTCATGCAGGCAGCCCGTGGTTGGAGCCGCCAGGTTCTGCACCTCCAGCCCTTCTATTCCCTGGGTCAGGTTCATGGCAAAAAGGTAGATCGGATAAAACGATGTGACCACCGTTTCGCCCAGGGCGGCGGCAGGCAGCGTCAACATCATCCATACAAGCAGCAGGGACAGGAATTTCTTCATGCAGGTTTCCTTTCTTTATTCCGGACATACCGGGCTTCGGGGCGTAGTATACGAAGAAAACGCGGCGATGTCAATGCTCACCGCGCTGGAAATTTTGACAAGGCCGCCCGCACCGCTTATGCGCGTCCTGCTGGGATGCCGCCGGACGCAGATGCCTCGCCGCTGCGATCCTGCAAAATGCGCTCCATCAGCGTTCTTTCCTCCGGGGACAAAAAGCTGCCAAAGCGCTCCCGCAGGGTGCGCATGGCGCAGAGCGAGCCGGAACGCATGGCATAATCCCGCAGCTTCTCATAGGTGATGGAATACACCTGCATGCTGCGGAACAGCACGCCCATCACCTCGTCCGCCAGCATGGGCAGCTCCCGCATGTGGATGCGGACTAACTGCCCGTTATCCAGCAGCACCGTCATGCTGTCGCCCAAATAATCATAAAGCGTGTCGAAAAGGTAGCTTTCCACGCGCTTGGAAAGCATATCAAGGGTATCGCGGTAAGGGGCGTAGCGCAGCAGCACCCGCAGCGCACCGTCGCACAGGGTGGTATGCTCCACCACGTCCGAGCCCAGATGCGGACGCAGTGCATCCCGCACCTGATCCACGGTCATATAGCCAGCCATTGGAAAAAATTCCCCCTTCCCATGGGTAAAGATGTTTCGACAGGGAAGGGGGAAAGTCCTTGTCAGTTGGGGAAAGAACTCATTGTGCAGCCTTCAGCAGATAGAGATTCTCCCCATCCGTCATCACGCCCTCCGGGTTGTTATACAGAAGGTTTAAGCGCTTCAAATAATTTGTGAACGTGGAGAGACGATCCTCTGCCAGCGGTTCAAGCGCCGCAATGGTTTCTGTCAGGGTATTTCGCTTCGACTGCTCCAAGGCACTACTGGCATTCAAAAGCATTTCATCGACAGGGCCCCGGCTTAAAACCGGCTTGGACGCAATCCAATTTCCCGCACCCTTGGCAACGCCTGCAAGCGTTCCCTTCACCTTGCTTTCCAACGAGGACCGCTGATAATTTGCCAGATGGGTGCGGCAATTTTGATACAGCTCCTTGTATCGTGTTGCAGCCGCCTGCATTTTCTGGATGATAAATTGCAGATGCTCCTCCTCAAACATTTTTTGCAGCATGACCTCCATAAACTGTGAAAAGCCATAAAGGTAGCAAGCAAGCTGATATTCCGCAAAGTCTGCTTTTATGTCCCGCAGCAGCTCGTTCGACGCTGCTTCGCAGTGCAGCGCAGCCGGGTCTTTCAGGTCCTTTTCAACCTGCGTTGCATAGAAAATCATATCCTGCTGCGATTCGCGCTCAATGGCCTGAACGGTGCCGAGCTTTTGTGTCCATAGCGCCTCATTTGTGAAGCTCTGCTTATACTCCTCAAACATATCTGCGAGCATGTTCAGGTTGCCGCGCTGACGGGCCTGCTTTTCCAGCGTCAGAAACCCCAGAATTTCATCCGCCGTCTTCTGTAAGGCTTCCACCTTTTGAACAACCATCAGCAGGGTTGCCGCAATAAAGATGGTGCCAGGATTGACAGGCATGGTTGTTGTCGTCGTCCGGGTTATATCGAGCTTATCCACAGGCTGAAATCTCAAACGATGAACGATTTGATATTGTTTGTTGGGAAGCTGCTGCATAATATTTCCATCTATCCCGTTTGGCCCCATCCAAAGAAACCCTTTTACACCCTTCGGGCAGCAGGTCGTGAACAGCGTTTCCTTCAGCGCAACCTTTTTCGTGACAGTTGTCGTAAGCGTCCGTGCCGCAGATGGTAATTGCCCCAGCATACCGCCCAGCGCAGCGCACTGAGCCAGCGGAATTTTCTGATACAGCTCCATATTCAGCTCTGGCGTAACAATAATGGGAAAAGCGTCGCTGGCAAGCGCCGTCTGAGCAGCCTGATCCTGGGTGGATACATCCGTGGATTCTTTTTTTGAAAGGGACGCAAGAAATTGCTTCAGGGCCATTGAAAAAGTCTCCTTATAGCTTTGACAGATACTTCTTATTGTTATTATAGCATATGCCTTCAGCCCAGTCTAGGTATATTCACTGATAAACCAATCAACGTTCGCAGACAACTTTTCCGGTTGACGGCCTCCCGTTCCGCGCCTATAATGGTAACATCGGCGGCGGTATCCTCGGGAGGGCTGCCGCGCCAGGCAAGGAAAGGAAGCATCGACCATGAAGCAAGTGATCTTGACCGGCGACCGTCCCACGGGACGGCTGCATGTGGGCCATTATGTTGGCTCCCTGAAGGAGCGCGTTGCGCTGCAAAACTCCGGGAAGTTTGATGAGATCTATATTATGATCGCCGACGCGCAGGCGCTGACGGATAACGCGGAGCATCCTGAAAAGGTGCGGCAGAATATCATGCAGGTGGCGCTGGACTATCTGGCAGTGGGCATTGATCCTGAAAAGTCCACCATCTTCATTCAGTCCATGGTGCCGGAGCTGACTGAGCTGACCTTCTATTACATGAATCTGGTGACGGTCTCCCGCGTGCAGCGGAACCCCACCGTAAAGGCAGAGATCCAGCAGCGGAATTTCGAGGCCAGCATTCCTGTGGGCTTCTTCTGCTATCCCATCAGCCAGGCGGCGGACATCACCGCCTTCCACGCCACGGCAGTGCCTGTGGGCGAGGATCAGATGCCCATGCTGGAGCAGTGCAGCGAGATCGTCCATAAGTTCAACAGCGTCTATGGCGAAACGCTCACCGACCCCAAGATCATCCTGCCCAGCAACAAGGCCTGTCTGCGCCTGCCCGGCATTGACGGCAAGGCCAAGATGAGCAAGTCCCTGGGCAACTGCATCTACCTTTCTGAGGAACCCGAGGACATCAAGACCAAGGTCATGTCCATGTTCACCGACCCCAACCACCTGAAGGTCAGCGATCCCGGTCAGGTGGAGGGCAACCCGGTGTTCATCTATCTGGATGCGTTCAGCCGTCCCGAGCATTTTGCGGAGTTCCTGCCGGAATACGCCAACCTGGACGAGCTGAAGGCCCACTATCAGCGCGGTGGCCTGGGCGATGTGAAGGTCAAGAAGTTCCTGAACAACGTCATGCAGGAGGAGCTGCGCCCCATCCGCGAGCGCCGCAAGCAGTGGGAGCAGCATCTGCCCGATGTGTACGACCTGCTTCGGGAGGGCAGCAAGCGGGCGGAAGCCACTGCTGCCAAGACCCTGGCGGAGGTGCGCCACGCCATGCGCATCGACTATTTCGAGGATGGCAATCTGCTGAAATAAGCGAATACGGAGTCTTTCCTGCGCGAAGCCGTTTTGATGCAGCTTCGCGTATTTTCTGCCACGGAAGGAGCGCATGCCCATGATCCTGAACACCGGCTCCCGCACGGATATTCCCGCCTATTACAGCGAATGGCTGGTGAACCGCCTGCGGGCGGGCTTTGTCATGACCCGCAATCCCTACCGCCCGGAGCAGGTGCTGCGCTATCGGCTGGAGCCTTCGGTGGTGGATGTGCTGTGCTTCTGCACCAAGAACCCGCAGCCCATGCTGGACAAGCTTTCTGCGCTGCAAGCCTTCCGGCAGTTCTGGTTTGTCACCGTCACGCCCTATGGCAGGGACATTGAACCCTTTGTGCCGGAAAAGGCCCGGGTGCTTGCGTCCGTGCGGGCGCTTTCCGCTGCGCTGGGCGCGTCCGCCGTGGTCTGGCGCTACGACCCCGTTTTCATTACGGAGAAGTATTCGCTGGACTATCATCTGCGCAGCTTTGAACGGATGGCGCAGCAGCTTTCAAACGCTGTCCATACCTGTGTGGTCAGCTTCATCGACCTGTATGAAAAAACGCGGCAAAATTTCCCCGGTGTTCGCGCCGTGACCCTGGAGGAGCAGGCCGCGCTCATCGAAGCTTTTGTCCGAATCGGGCGGCAGTATCACATTGCCATTCGCACCTGCTGTGAAAACAGCGCGCTGGCGCAATACGGCGCGGATGTTTCCGGCTGCATGACCCGGGAGGTGCTGGAGGCTGCCATCGGCTGCCGGCTTCGCGTGCCAAAGGCAAAAAAATCGCCCCGGATGCAGTGCAATTGCCTGCTCGGGGCGGATATTGGCATGTACAACACCTGTCCGCACGGCTGCATCTACTGCTATGCCAATGCGAACCGCAAGCTCGTGCTGGAAAACTATCGCAGGCATGACCCCGCGTCGCCGCTGCTGATCGGGACGCTTCACCTGCAGGATCAGATCGCTAATGTGCAGCAGGAATCCTATCTGGACGGGCAGCTTTCCATGTTTTGATGTGCTGCTTATGCGGCAAGCTCCAGCTTCCTTTTCCATTTGCCGCGGAAGAAGCGGATGCCCAGCAGCACCGCACGGGTCACATTGTCCAGTGCCATGCAGCACCACACCGCTGTCAGCCCCAAATGCAGCACATGCACACAAATGGCGGTCAGCAGAATGCGCACGCACCAGGTGGTAAACATGCAGATGATGAAGGGTGCGCGGGTATCGCCCACGCCGTTGAACACGCCCTCCCAGATGATGCCCGCCGCATAGATCGGCTCTGTTACCGCAATGATGCGCAGCACGCTTGCCCCCATGGCGATCACCTGCTGATCCGGCGTAAAGACGGACAGCATGGCGCTGGGGAAGCAGAACAGCACCCCGCCCGTCAGCGTCATCAGGCCGACGGCGGAGATCAAGATCAGCATGCTGACACGCATCAGCTTATGCTCATTGCGCTCGCCCACGGCGTTGCCCGCCAGGGTGGACGCTGCCGCTTGCATGCCATAGCCGGGCAGATAGACCGCTTCCTCTGTGGTCAGGGCCAGGGAATGCGCCGCCAGCGCCGCTGTACCCAGCGAGGACACCTGGGAAAGAAAGACCACATGCCCCAGGCACACGCCAATGCGGTTGAACACCACTGGAACGCCGATCCGTGCGCACTGGCCCATCACCTGCCGATCCCACCGCAGAGGCATCCCCTTGGGCGTGAGCTGCGGGTTGCGCCACAGGGCGCGGAACATCATCAGACCGCCGAAAACGTAGGAAATTGCCGTGGCAATGGCTGCGCCGTCCACGCCCAGCCCTGCCCGGGGCAGCCAGAAGGTCTGTCCCAGCAGCGTCACCGACGTGCCGTCAAAGATGAGGAAGAAGTTCAACACCACGTTGATCAGGTTCATGCCCGTGCTGACCAGCATGGGGGTGCGGGTGTCGCCCGCCGCGCGCAGCGTGGAGGAAAACAGAATGCTGGCGGAGCGGAACACCATGGGCAGGCACACAATGGCGAAATAGCGGCTGGCGGAGTCCTGGATCTCCGGGGCTGCGTTCAGCCACAGCGGCACATAGGGGCTGAGGCCTACCGTCAAAAGGCCGATCGCCACGCCCAGGATCAGCATCGCAAAAATAGACTGACTCGCCGCAATACGGGCCGTTTTTTCGTCCTTCGCGCCCAGCGCCCGGGAAATACAGGCCAGAAAGCCGATGCCCATGGCGAACATGGGCGCGTTGACCAGCCAGTTCACCGGGGTCGTCAGGCCGACGGTCGCCGTCGCCTGTGCGCCAAGCTGGCCCACCATGGCGGAGTCGGCATACTGCACGACCGTTTGCAGCGCCTGCTCCAGCATGGCGGGCCAGGCCAGGGTAAAAATCGCCCCCAGCAGTGTGCGATCCTCTGAGCTCAGTCGCTTTCGTGTCATGCTTTTTGCCTCTTTTCCTGTTGATACATCCTCCATCATAGCGGTGAAAAATGAGAATGTCAATGTTGGTCACAAAAAAGATTTACAATTGCTTCCTTGTCTGCACGGCATGCGGCATGCTATACTTTTTGCAGCAATACGCTTGGCTGTTTCAGTCAGAAAGGAAGGATGTATGCGCAAGCTGCTTGCCCTGCTGTGCTGTGTGCTGCTGCTGCCCCTTGCCGCGCTGGCGGAGGAGGGCGATGATCCCTTTGATTTCTCGCTTTTGTCCGCCTATGACATGTTCGTCTACAACGATCAGAACGGCGTGGACATTGTGTATCGCTTCCCGGATCAGCCCTTCGAGGTGCAGGTGGATCGGGAGGACTGCGAAGCCATGGCCTACCTGGACTTTGTGGCGCTGGCGCAGGAGGGCTATGTCGCGCCCCGGCTGGTCATCGGCACAGAACTGGCAGACGAGACCTTCGGTGCAACGGAGCTGACGCTGACCGTGGGGAAGGAGACGTGGCGCTTTTCCGTTTGGCCCGACGTTTCCGAATACGACGGCATGTATTACGAGGACTACAACGCCCCGCTGACCCAGGAGACCTTCGACCTGATGAAGGCGCTGGCAAAGAACAAGGCGGGAACGGTCGCCTTTACCCTGAACCAGGAGGACACGATGCTGCTTAGCGGCACCATCGCGCTTCCTGCGGAGACCGCCGCGGCGCTGCGGCAGCTGTTTCTGGACTGCGGCGGGGAAGGCCAGCTGAGGTAAAAATCGGAGAACAAAAAGCACGGACAGAAGCCGTTGAAGCTGCTGCCCGTGCCTTTTTTCTGCTTAAGGCAATACCGCACAATTCGTTGGCAGCGTAGGCGATGCCTTTTCCGCCATCTGCTGCTTGCAGATTTTTCGATTTACCTCCAGTAAACCTTCAAAATCTGCCATTGCATCTGACGAAAAATTCATTCGCCTCCGCACCAACTCATTTGTGCGGTATTGCCTTATGTCTTTTTCATCAGCCGCTTGCAGGTGAACAGCCCCACTAGCAGCAGCGCCGGGAATACGATGCCCGCCAGAATGCCCAGTCGAAGCTGGTCGTTCAGCGCGCCGGTGACAAAGCCCACCAGCGTCGGCCCGCCGGAGCAGCCCAGATCGCCTGCCAGGGCCAGCAGCGCAAACAGCGCCGTGCCGCCGCCCCGCAGGGCCTTTGCCGCCATGCTGAACGTGCCGGGCCACATGATGCCCACCGCAAAGCCGCACAGGCCGCAGCCCAGCAGCCCCAGCCATGCCTGATGCGTCAGACCGATCAGCAGGTAGGAGGCCATGCACAGCACTGTGCTGCCCGCCATGAACTTGTCCAGATCCATGCGATCCCCAAACTTGCCATACAGCGCGCGGGACAGGCCCATCAGTGCCGCAAAGCTGGTGGGGCCCAGCAGATCGCCCAGCGTTTTAGTGACCTGCAAGCCCTGCTCGGCAAAGGTGGAGGCCCACTGGCTCACCGCCTGCTCGCTGGCCCCGGCGCACATCATCAGCAGCATCAGCACCCAAAAGAGCTTCTGTTTGCACAGCTCCTTCAGGCTCATGCCGGTCTCGCCCTCCGCCAGCAGCGGTGCAATGGGAACCCGCGTAAAGGCGATCAGGTTGCACAGGGGCAGGAGCATCCATAAAAGCGCCATGATCTTCCAGTTGCCCACGCCAAACAGCGCAAAAAACGCCGTGGAGATCAGCACCACGCCCATGTGGCCCCAGCAGTAAAAGGAGTGCAGCATGCTCATGGTGCGCTCCTTATGCTCGGTGGGGCAAGCCTCCACAATGGGGCTGATCAGCACCTCCAGCAGGCCGCCGCCAACGGCATAGATCATGACGGAGATCAGCAGCCCAGCAAAGGGCGTGGGCGTAAGCTCCGGCAAAAAGGTCAGCAGGCCGAAGCCCAGCACCGCCATGGCATGGGCCAGTACCGCCGCCGCGCGGTAGCCGATCTTGTCTACAAACTTGACCGAGGCCAGATCCACCAGCAGCTGTAAGCCGAAATTCAGCGTCACCAGCAGCGTGATCTGAGACAGGGGAATGCCGTACTGGTGCTGAAACGTCAGAAACAGCAGCGGCACAAAATTGTTGACGATGGCCTGTACAATATAGCCCGTAAAGCAGGCGGTCAGCGTCTTTTGATAGCTTTTTTCCGAAGGCTGCATGGGTCTTCTCGCTCCTTATTGCTTCGTCTCTTTGGTCTGCTCTGTCTGCTTGCCCAGGGGCCAGCCCAGGCGGGCAAGCTGTCCCGTGATGAGGTTCAGCACATCCTGCTCGTCCAGCTCCGGCGGGACGGTTCCCCTGCGCCACATGCGCCGGAAGCGCAGCCGTGCGCCCGGACGCTTGAACAGCGGCAAGGTACGCAGGTACTTCCGCTGGGAGAAGCGGCGCAACTCGTCCTCCAGCCCCGGCTGGGTCAGGCAGTCCTGAATGTGGGCCTTCACGCTGTCCTCGGTCAGCAGCAGGCCGAACTTGTCATGGATCAGATCATACTGCTCCCGTTCCAGCCGCGCGATCTTTTCCGCCGAGGCCTGCGCCAGCTCCTTCATCACCCGGCGCTGCCAGGCATTCACCTCTGCCTGGGTGGGGGCAGGTACGGCGGGGGCTTCCTCTGCCCGCTGGATGCCCGCTGCGGCCTTTTCCAGCAGCAGCCGCCGCCAGACCAGATATTTCCCCGGATTCTCCGCCAGCGTCGGGAAGCCGTTGCGCTGCACCGACGCGGTGAAATCCTCCACCGAGGCCACAGAGAAGAACCCGTCCATGGGAGAAAAACGCCGCGTATCCTCATATCCGCTGTTGTACAGCAGCAGCACCGGCACCTCCATTGCCAGACAGGCCAACGCACAGTGCAGCCGCCGGGTCACCACCCAGGACGCGCCCGCATACATGCGCAGCGTCTCCTCCGCGCGGGCCATGCGCTCCTGATACGTCTCCTGCGCCGCCTCCGGGGGCAGGGTGTGGCTCATTTCGCGAATGTCCATATGCTCCGCCTTTTCATAGCGGCGCAGGCTCTCCACGGCCTTTTCCGGCATATCCACGCAGCAAATGTAGCGCTGGCGGCGCTCCACGGCTGCGGGGCGCTCCAGCGTCAGGGTCAGGCAGCAGGAAACATAGCTGTCCACATGCAGTCCGCTGAGCAGCGCGGCGGTGGCTTCATCCCGGCAGCCCACGGGGCCGCGGCGGCGCAGATAGTCCAGCCCCAGCCCCTCCAGCGCGTCCAGGCGGCTGCCCCACACGTCCTCCCGGGAAACGTGCAGCCCCAGGCACACCGGGCGCAGGGATGCATGGGGAGGCCAGTGAAAGCGGCTGCGCATCACGTTGCCGCTCAGCAGGGTGATAATGTCCTCGCCCGGGGGCAGGGGCGGCTCGTCCAGCCGCTCGCCGTCCAGCGTCACGTCCACCCGGGGCAGCAGGCGGCTTGCCGCCAGCGTTTGCAGATCGTCCCCCAGGTTGCGGGAGGTTGGATGCCAGATAACGCCATATCGCATGTTGCTCTGCTCCTCCAGTATCAAGGCGCTTTACGCCCCGTATTTTTGCAGATATTCCTCCAGACAGAGGCCCTCGTCCCGCATGACGCGGGCATGCTCCACGCCCACATAGCGGAAGTGCCAGGCCTCGGCGGTGTAGCCCGTGATGGCTTCCTTGTCCTCGGTGTAGCGCAGAATGAAGCCATAATCCCAGCAATGCTCGTTCAGCCAGTTGGCTTGCTTTGTTCCCTTAAAGCTGACCCCCGGCACGGTGATGTCAAAGGCCAGCCCGGTGTGATGCTCGCTGGTTCCCGGCTCCGCCACGGTCTTCAGCGCCGCGCTTCGCGCCTTGGAGGAGGAAAAGCCCTGATTTCGATATTCCTGAATCTTCTTATCCAACAGCTGCTGCTGATAGGACACGGACCGCCAGCCCGCGCTGATCTGCCAATTGCTGATGCCGTCGCTGATGGCGGCGCGCAGCATCTCCATCAGCGCATCCACCGCGACCCGCTCCCCCTCGATGCCGTTGGCCTTGATCTTCACCACACTGCTGTCGCAGTATTTCGTCATGTTCACCAGCTCTGCGCAGGCGTAGCCCTCCGGCAGGGGCTGCTCCTTGTTGACCAGCAGCGGCATGCCGTTTATGTTCCATGGCTCGGCCTGCGCCGCCGTGGTGGGGTCAGGGGTAGGCGTGGGGGCAGGGGTAGGCGTATAGGTGCGCACCTTCGCATTGGCGGAGAACAGCAGTGCGCGGGTCTCACTGCCCACCACGCCGTCCGCGTCCAGTCCGTTCTGCTCCTGGAACAGCCGCACCGCCTCCCGGGTGCCGTTGCCGAACTGCCCGTCAATCTCCCCGGCGTAATAGCCCAGCGTTGCCAGCCGGGATTGCAGGTTCGTCACGTCTTCACCCTGTGCGCCGTTCTTCAGCACAGGCTCCGGGGTGGGAGCGTTGGGGTCCGGCGTGACCACCAGTGCGTTGCCCGCCGTGGGTACCGGCGTGGGCGTGGTCGCGGCTTCCTCCTGCGTTAGCTGCGCATAATGGTATACCCGAACGCCCAGCACCACCATCAGCACGCACAGCGCCCCCAGGCAGATCAGTCCGATGATCTTCTTGACGCTGCGTCCCTTGCGCTTTCCGTTGAACGTCATACGCTCTTTCCTCCATCAGCACCCGTGGTTTGTCCTCAGTATACGACAACCGCCGAGGAAGCGCAAGCCGGGGCGCGGCGAATTTTCACCGCCGCGTTGACGGCCCTGCGTCTCCCGGGGTATAATGAAGCCGCTGCACAAAGGAGGCTCGCAATGAAGAAAAAGGGACGGTTCTGGCGCTCGCTGGGGTTTGCCCTGCTGCTTTTGAGCCTGACGATGCTCCTGCTGCTGCGCCCCGTTCGAACCGTGCGAGAGCCTGTGGCGCTTGATGTGCCGCCCGCCGCTTCGGTCATGCTCGCGTAAAAGGATGGATGTCTGATGAAGCTCGTTCAACTGACGAATCGTATTTTCTATTTGCCCGGGGAGCAGGTCACGGATCGCCCCCTGCTGTATTATATCCGCGGCGACCGCTATGGCATTGCGGTGGACGCAGGCAATTCCGAGGCCCACGTCAGGCTGTTTTACAGTGAGCTGACGGCCCTCGGCCTGCCGCTTCCCCGGCTGACGGTCATCACCCACTGGCATTGGGATCATACCTTCGGCCTGCCCTATATCCACGGCGCAAGCATCGCTACGGAAAAGACGCAGGCCAAGCTGGAGAAGGTCTCCCACTGGGTGTGGACGCGGGAGGCCATGGACGCGCGGGAGCGCACCGGGGAGGACATTGCCTTCTGCAACGGCTGTATCCGCG
The DNA here is from genome assembly GCA_934631985.1 of uncultured Clostridia bacterium. Taxonomy (GTDB): domain Bacteria; phylum Bacillota; class Clostridia; order Christensenellales; family Aristaeellaceae; genus Egerieenecus. The sequence continues at coordinate 30,740 of CAKTYE010000006.1, forward strand.
AGGAATATGCCGATCTGTCCATCATTCAGGTGCAGCCTGCCGACATCGGCATTGCCCAGCCGCTGACGCTGTGTCCCGGTGGGGTGGAGGTACACCTGTACCCGGTGGACTCTGTGCATTCTCGGGATGCAATGCTGATCCACATCCCTGCGGAGGGGGTGCTGATCGGCGGCGACGCGGAATGCGAGGACTTCTATGAGGGTCACGGCAAGGCGAACCCGGCCCGCATTACCGCCTATCGCGCACTGCTGGACAGCCTGGACTTCACCTATTACTGCTACGGACACATCCCGCCTGAATCCCGGGCCGAGATCAACGCCCGGCTGGACGGCATGCTGGAGGCCTATGGCTATACCGTTCGCCCCGTGACTGATGCAGATCAAAAGGCCGCCTGCGTTGCCGAGGTGCTGCACGATCTGCCCGCATGGTTCGGCATTCCTGAAAGCACCGCCACCTATGTTGCAGACAGCCGCGAACAGCAGGTCTGGATCGCCGCGCACGAGGAGGAGCTGCTCGGCTGCATTGCTCTGAAGCCCACCAGCGCCGTCACTGCGGAAATCGCCGTCATGGGCGTAAAGCGCGACTATCACCGCTGCGGTGTTGGCAAGGCACTGTTTGACGCGCTGTGCGCCGGGGCGCGGGAAGCGGGCTATCAGTTCCTACAGGTCAAGACTGTGCAGGAGGGACGCTATCCTGCCTATGACCGGACGAATGCGTTCTACCGCAGCCTGGGCTTTCAGCCGCTGGAATGCTTCCCGACGCTGTGGAGCGAGACAAATCCCTGCCAAGTGTATATCCGGGCGCTGTAAAAAATCCCCCATCCAAAGGCAGCTTGGCTGCGTTGGGTGGGGGATTTTGCTTGTGGTTACTCTTTTTTGTTTATCGCTTGGGCAAAGCACTTGTAGGCAGCAGCCGAAAGCGACATGATTTTTTCACGCTGCTGCTCCCAGTGCCCGTGTCATCCGTTCCGCATCGCCCTCTGCTGCGCTGAAGCCGACCTTTTCCAGCACATGCCGTGCGACCTCGCTTTCCGCAGGCACGGCTGCCGTCACGCAGGCGAAGCGGCCTTCCCGTTGCAGCACGTTCATCAGCCGGGTCAGGGCTGCCTGCGCCACACCCTTGCCCTGCTGCCGCCAATCCACCAGCATGGTGATCAGCTCATAGCAATCCGCGCCGTCGCGCACCAGCATCAGGCCTGCCAGACGCTCCTCTGCCACCATGGCGATCACCCGGGCGCGCTGCTTGCGCCAGGCGTAGGCCCGGGCCAGCAGCCCCACCGCTGGGGGCGCAAGGTGCTTTTGATGCTCCCAGACCTGAAGCTGCGCGGCTTCGGCCCAGTTTTCCGGGGTAATGTCCGTCAAATGAATGCGCATGGCTCTCCTTCACCTTTCCGGGTGCTTCGCCGTCCGGGTGTTGCCCTCGGGCTGTCCCTTGCTGAGCGTATACAGAAGGGAGGCCCTTCAGCATGAAGCAGCCTCCCTGAACGTATGCTTTTTACTTGCGCAGGGTGATGACCACATGACGGTTGGGTTCTTCGCCCTCGCTGTGGGTATCCACCTGATCGTTGCCCTGAAGCGCACTGTGCAGAATGCGGCGCTCGTAGGGGTTCATGGGCTCCAGGCTGACCTTGCGGCCCGTCTTGACCGCGCGGTTCGCCATGCGGTTGGCAAGGCGGGTCAGCGCTTCCTCACGCTTGGCGCGGTAGTTCTCGGTGTCCAGCGTCACACGGGTGTAGCCCTCCTGACCACGGTTCACCTTCAGGCTGGTCAGGTATTGCAGCGCATCCAGCGTCTCGCCCCGGCGGCCGATCAGAATGCCCAGGGTGTCGCCGGTCATGTTGGCGAACACGTTGCCCTCGGGATCGGTGCCGACCTCGATGTTCACCTCAACGCCCATCAGATGGGTCAGCTCCTTCAGGAACGCCAGCGCGCGTCCGGGAGCGCTGTCCGCCTCCACCTGATCTGCGGGGATCATGGTGACCACGGGCTTTTCCAGGGGCTGCACAAGAGGCTTGGGCGCGGGCTTCGGAGCCTCGGCCTTGGGAGCCTTCGGTGCCTTGGGGGCGGGCTTGGGGCCATCCGCCTTGGGAGCCTTGGGCGCAGGCTTCGGGGCCTCCGTCTTCGCGGGGTCTTCCGCCTTGGGCGCGACAGGCTTGGGTGCAGCCACAGGCTTCACGGGCTTGGGCGCAGCGGGCTTTACGGCGGCAGGCTTGGAAGCGGCGGGCTTCGTCAGCTCATCCAAGGGATCCAGCTCGTCCTCCTTCATGGTCAGGCGAACCTTCGCCTGGCGGGAGCCGAACAGGCCGAACAGGCCCTTACTGCCCTCCTCCAGCACATCAATGGTCACATCGCTGATGGATACGCCCAGCTTTTCCAGCCCGGCACTGATGGCTTCCTCGATCGTCTTTGCACTCGATTCATAGGTCCTCATTTGACAGTACCCTCCCCGACGGTCGCTTCCTGCTTTTCCTTCTTATCCAGATACCAGTTGATGCCCACGTTCTGCACAGCGGCGATCACGTTGCCCATCACCCAGTACAGGGAGAAGGCCGCGTTGTAGCTGGAGCAGATGAACAGGGAGAAAATGGGGAAGAACCACTTCATAAAGTTGCCGGTGCTTTGCGCCTGCTGGGCCTGCGCATTGTCGGCAGCGGCAGGCTGGGTGGGCTGCAGCACGGTCATCAGATACTGGGTGACAGCAGCCAGCACGGGCAGGATGAAGAAGCCGTTGTACATGGTCTTCAGATCCAGCGTGGTCAGCAGGATGTTGAAGTGCCAGCCAGCCATGTTGGAGGTCGCCGCCGCATACTCGGGCAGGGTCTCCATGTAGGCGTAGATCGCCTGAATGGTGTTTTGCAGGTTAGCGCCAGAGAAATCATAGGTCAGCTCGGGCAGGGTCGCGCCGCCGGCCACCAGCTTGTCATAGACGCTCTGCCAAACATCAGCAGTCACGGTGCGCAGGCTGTTCAGGTCAGGCCACGCCGCGGCGAAGGGGCTGTCGGGCATCCACAGGTTCTTGACCCACAGCCAGCTTTCCATCACAGGCTCCTTGCCCTGAAGAATGTCGAACACCTGCTGCACCATCTGCTCGTTTGCCATCATACGCAGGGCCGCCCACACCGCGAACAGCACGGGCGCGGTCAGCAGCATAGGCAGGCAGCTGGACAGAGGATTGATCTTCTCCTTCTTGTACAGCTCGGACATTTTGCGGTTCAGGGTGTCCTTGTCGTTGGCATACTTCTTTTGCAGTGCGTTGAGCTGGGGCTGGAGCTTCGTGGTCTTGCGCATGCTGACGCGGCTCTTGTAGTCAAAGGGGAAGATGACCAGGCGGATCAGCAGACAGAAAACGACGATGGACCACCCGTAGTTGCCGATGACCATGTTGATGCCATCCAGGATGCTTTTGAGGAACTCGTTCATGCGGGCTTATTCCCTCCTTAATGTTACAAGAGGATCTTCAGGCACGGGATCGTACCCGCCCTTGCTGAAAGGATTGCAGCGCAGAATGCGCCACACTGCCATGGCGCCCCCCTTCAGCGCACCGTAGCGCTGGATCGCCGTCACGGCATAGGCCGAGCAGGTGGGGATATACCGGCAGCAGGGCTGCTTTCTGGGGCTGATATTCCGCTGATAAAAGCGGATGCAGCGCAGGAGAAACCGTTTCATCAGGCGCGATTCCCTTCCCGGCTCAAGGCTTTGCCGCGTCGCTGTGCGGCGCTTCCTTAAGCACGCCCTGCTTGCGGATGAGATACCGCACGCTTTTTTCCAGGGACTGGAAGGTGGCCTCTGCGGCGGAAGGTCTGGCTACGATCACGTACAGGCCGTTTTTCACATCCCCCAGATAGGGCCGAAAGCATTCGCGCAGGCGGCGCTTGGTGCGGTTGCGCACCACTGCGTTGCCCACCTTTTTGCTGACGGAAAAACCAACCTGCAGCCCCCTGCCCTTGGCATAGAGCATGACCAGATCCTTACAGGCAACGCTCCTTCCGCGATGATACACATACTGGAACTGCCTGTTTTTTTGCAGCCGATAGCGTCTCTCCATGGTTTTGCTGAAATCCTCTCGCGTTGGGCGGGGACAAGGCCGCAGCCGTGCATCCCCGGAATCCCCATAATGCAGGAAAAGCCCGCCCTTCGGACGGGGCGGGCTTCATCCTAAGCGTAGACCCTTCATCGCACAGGGGCGAATCAGACAGTCAGCTCCTTGCGGCCGCGACGACGGCGAGCGGCCAGCACACGACGACCGTTCTTGGTGGACATACGGGCGCGGAAGCCGTGCACCTTACTGCGCTGACGCTTCTTGGGCTGATACGTGCGGAACATTGTCAACACTCCTTTGCTTTGAACATCGTTGTATGATGCGGGTTCTGTCCCATCGGGGGACAGTCCCCCTCTGTACTACAAAACAGCCTTTACAGTATACCCTTCGCGCTGGGAAATGTCAAGGGGGCGCGGGGGGCAAAAAATCGAGGGGGTGGTGTAGAAGTGTCAAGCATAGGTTACACAAAGCCAGGGCAACAGCATTTAAGAATCCGCAGGAAAGTATCTGGATCAAGACAGGCCCGGTAACGCCGCTTCTGCAGGCTGACACGCTTACCAAACTCGGCATTTCTGCATAGTGCCAATGCAACCTTCCGCAAAACGTTCAAGTTCAACGGAGATAACCTCTCCGGCCCTTCGGGACACCGGCCCTTTCAGGGGAGGCTCTGAGGTTAGGAATGCATGTCGTTTGGGGTGCAGGTGCCTTTTTGCCGCATATGCCTGTCGTAAGCGACAAGCAAGATCATTGAAAAGCAGCCTATACGGAAAGTACCATTGTGCAACATGCAGGCAATAACGCAATATTGCACACCCAAAAACCTCCCCAGCAAGGGGAGGCGGCCCGAAGGGCCAGAAAGATTCCGTCTCCTACGAAAACACCCCCCGTTGGATTTCTCCAACGGGGGGCCGGGCATATTTGCGCTGCGATTACTTGTTGTCCGCAGTCACGGCCTGAGCCGCGGTACGACCGGACACATAAATCTCAACGATGGCGTTGCCGCCCAGACGGTTGCCGCCGTGGATGCCGCCGGTCACCTCGCCAGCCGCATACAGGCCGGGGATAATGTTGCCGTTGGTGTCCAGCGCATGGCGCTCGGTGTCAACCTTGATACCGCCCATGGTGTGGTGGGTAGAGGGCGCCATGAAGCGGACGCGCAGCTCCACACCATCCAGGGTGTAGGTGTCGGGCAGATACTTGCCGTTCTCGTCCTTCTCAGCATTGCCGATCAGACGGTTGGGGTTGGTCTTCTTCACGTCCTCGGGCTGCTCGCCGGCCATGATCGCCTTGTCGTAGCTCTCGATGGTCTCGCGCACAGTCGCCGCGTCGGTGGGCAGGCCCAGGCTGGTGAACAGGTCAGCCAGCTGGTCCACCGTGCGGACGTACTGACGCCATTCAACATCCTCATTGCCGTACAGGTACGGGCCGGGGATCTTCGCCTCGGCGTTGGCAATCTCGATGAACACACCCTTGGTGCCGTTGTGCTCGATGCCGTTGCGGAACTCCGCCAGGCTCAGCACATCACGCTCAGAGGTCTCGTCCACAAAGCGCTTGCCAGTGGTGGGATTGATGTAGATAGCATAGTTGCCGCCGCCGAAGGCCAGATTGCCGTTGTCCACCCAGCTGATGGGCATCATCTGGGTGAAGCCCATGCCAGTCACGTCAGCACCAGCAGCCTGCGCCATGGTGATGCCGTCGCCCTGCAAGGAAGAACGGTTGGTGGTCTTGGTGGCAGTGGAGACATACTCGTTGGACCAGTACACATTGCTGTCCACGACCATCTGCAGGTTCGCAGCATAGCCGCCGGTCGCCAGAATCACACCCTTGGACGCATGCGCGGTCACGGGGGTGCCATCGTACATGGTGCCTTTCACGCCGGTCACCTTGCCATCCTCCACGATCAGCTCCTCCGCAGTGGTGCGCAGCATGATCTTGTTGGAAGCAGCGGTCTCAGCAGTGTTCAGCAGGGTGTTCATGGGAGCCTGGAAATAAGTACCCCAACGGCCGGGATAATCCACGCCGTCGATGGTCGCGCCGATGAACTCGTTCTCACGATACCACAGCGCGCCGATCAGGGTGGGCTGGGTGTCTTCCACAAAGGTAGAGCCCTGAGCTTCCAGCCACTGCTTCAGCTCCTGACCGCCCTCGATGAACTGCTTCACCAGGTCGAAGTCGCCGTAGATCCAGCTGCTCATGTCCGCAGAAGGACGCAGGCCGCCGTAGTAGGTCTGGAAGATGTGCAGATTCACGGTGGAGAACAGGGTCAGCTCGCCAGCGCCAGCCTCAACCTTGGGCTCCGCCCAGTCCAGGTAAGCCTGGATCTCGGACTTCAGGGCCTGCAGGGTGGGCAGGTACTCAGCATGCACGCCGTGCTTGCTCAGCTCCTCGATGTCGCCCGCCACAAACTCGTGATCCTTGTAGTACTCCTCATCGAAGGGCTCCTCGGACCAGTTCAGGATGGTCTTCAGCTCATCCAGGGTGGCGATGCTCTCAACAACCTTGTTGTAGGTGTTGCCGTCATAGCCAACGCCCGTGGTGGCGTCGGGATCGGTGGGATCCCACACCAGGTAGGGCATCACGCTCTGGTACTGACCGCCGGAGACCAGCGTGTTGCCGCCGACCTGGGCGTTCTTCTCGATGACCAGCACGGTGTTGCCGTCCTGAGCCGCCTGCGCAGCCGCCGCGATACCGGCGCCGCCGGCACCCACGATAACCACGTCATAGGTCTCCTCGATGGGAGCCTGGGCTTCCTTCACGGGCTTGTTGGCCTTGAAGGTGTCCATGTTGGTGCAGCCGGCCTGCTCGGCAGCAGCGTTCACCGCGTTGCGGATCGCCGCGCTGGTGAAGGTCGCGCCGGAAACCGTGTCCACACCCGTGCCGTTGCCGGCAAGAATGTCCGCGAACATCGGCTCGAAGGCCACATCGCCAACATACTGGGTCTCCTTGGAAGAGACCAGCTGAATGTCGGTCACAGCGGTCTCAGAGAAGGTCACACTCAGCTCCACGTCACCGTTGTAGCCGCTGGCCACGCCAGTGTAGGTGCCGGCAGTGAAGGCCAGCTCCGCGGTGTTCTCGGTGGCTTCGCCCTTAGCCTGCGCCAGAGCCTTGCCCAGCGCTTCCTTCACGGCGTTGCTGGTGATGGTCGCGCCGGAATGCACGTCCACGCTCTCAGCATCGGAAACGCCCACCAGAGAGGTGGTGTACTCCTCGATGGCCGCGCCGCCCAGGGCGGGGGTCTCATTTTCGCCGGTGATCTCGACCGCCGTCACGGCATTCTCGTCAACGGTAACCTTCACGGTCACGTCGCCGCCGAAGCCAGTCGCAGTCGCTTCATACTCGCCCGCGGTGAACGTCGCCGCGCTGCTCACAGTGAACGGCACGATCGCCAGCGTCAGCACCAGCAGAAGAGAGAGAAACTTCTTCATCGTTGTATCCTCCTATGTATTTTTTCTGACAGTCGCTTTCTGTCCACTATTTACTGTATCACGAACGCTTCCCCCATGTCAATATTTTTTCAAAGTCGGTCATCGCCCGGAAAAGCAATGCCAGCATAAGCAAACGCAACGCCATGGTTAGCCGTCCTTAATTGGAAGAAAAAAAGGGACGCATGTCCCTGCCGGGGCCAAAAGCGCGGCAGACCTGCGTCCGGGGTTCCAAAAAAATTTTTTACGTTTTGGCGATGGCATGCTCCCGAAAGAGCAGCGAAATGCACCACACGCCCGCAATGCCCACCAGCGTATAGACGATGCGGCTCAGCACCGCTGCCTGTCCGCCGAAGATCCAGGCCACCAGATCGAACTGGAACACGCCCACCAGCGCCCAGTTCACCGCGCCGATGATGACCAGCAGCAACGCGATCTTATCCATCATGCTGCGCATCCCTCCTTTCTGCCCTTCAGGATAGCCCATTCCTGCGCAGTTTATGCAGGGCAGATGTCCATCACGCTGCCACGCAGCAGGGCGGCAGGCTTTGCCCGCAGGGCCGGGGATAGGGTAAACAGCGCCTCCTGCACAGGATCGGCGACCAGCAGGCGCTCCTGCATGACCAGCATCCGCCGGGGCAGGCCGAAACCCGCCTGCACCGTTGTCAGACGAAGGGGCTGGCCCTCGAAGCGGTAGAGCCGTTCCGTTGCGCCCAGCAGCAGCGCCCCGGACGGCAAAGAAAGCAGCGCCCCCGGCAGCCCCGGCACGGCGGCAAGCACCTCTGCCGGGGCATGGAACGGCACCCGGCACAGCAGGCCGCGGATCTCTCCTTCACCGGCGACACAGGCGGCATACAGCGCTCCCTGATGCCAGCACAGGCAGCAGGCTGCGCCGGGGACGGGGCAGGCATGCAGCAGCGTCAATGCAGGCAGGCGAAGCAGCCGCACCTCGCCCGCCAGTCCGCAGGCCACCGCCGCGCAGCGTCCGCCGGGAAGCAGGCACAGCTGGCGTGGGGCGACCCCGGCGGGGGCCGTCCACAGGGGCATGCCGTCCGGGGCGTGGAGGGTGATGCTGTCGCTTTCCCCGGAAAGCAGCAGCGGGCAGCCGCGCCAGCAGGCCGCGTCCGTCACATCGGGGGCGCATGGAAAGGTGCGCGTTCCCCAGGCGCACAGGCGCTGGGCATTATCCACGCACAGGCGGCCCCCCGCGCCCAGCGTATCCACCCGGGTCAGCGGATGATCCGTCTGTCCGTTGGGGTCACGCCGCCCCGCTGCGCCCATGGCAATCCAAATGCCCATGCCCGCCCCCTCCTCTCACCTCATCCTATGACGGCGGCGCGCCGCGGTGCGTTTCCCGGGGAAATTCTCCCAGGACTGCGCCGCTTGCAGGAAAAGCGCCGTCTTTGTCGAATATGCTAACCGATTATGCATACAGGTTTGAAAGGAGTTTCCCACGATGTTTGTATACAAGACGCACGGCACCTGCTCCACGCAGATTGAACTGGAGATCAAGGACGGCATCATCACCCACTGTGCCTTTACCCGCGGCTGCCCCGGCAACACTCAGGGTCTCGCCCGCATGGTGGAAGGCCAAAAAGCCGAGGACGTTGCCAACCGCCTGGAGGGCGTGATCTGCCGCGGCGACACCTCCTGCCCCGACCAGCTGTCAAAGGCAATTAGAGCATACCATGAGTGAAGGCTTGTGAGGGTGATGCGAGGGAGGCTGCTTCTGTGTTAGGGTAACGCCGCACCATGCCGTAGCAGCGCTGACGGGCGCTTTTGCACCATCTGCTTTGTACAAAAATCTCGATTTACATCCAGTAAACCTTCGATTTTTGCACTTCGCAGCTGGCACAAAATCCCCTCGTCATCGCACCACGTCATGGCACGTCGTTACCCTAAAAGCACCTCCCTCGCGCTCCCTCCCGAAGACCATGTGGGGGAGATTGTAGATATGCGCATTGAATAAGCGTTTAGCATAATAAGCAGGCTCACACAGGCAGCTTGAACGCATTCCAGCTTATTGTTCCCACATGTTTGGGAAAGCGCCACAAGCAAGCCACCCCCCAGCCGCTCTTCGGGAGAGGGTCCGGGGGAGGAGCTTCTGGCACAGAAGCTGCCTCCCCCGGCGCATCACCCCCGTACTGTTAGATTTATAGGAGGTTTCCCTTGTCAGAAGAAAGCATTACACGATTTGACCAAATGGACATCAGCACGGAGGTCCTGAAGGCCATTGAGAAAATGGGCTTCAAGGAGCCGTCCACCGTCCAGGCGAAAACCATCCCCCTGATGATGAGCGGCGTGGACATCATGGCGATCGCTCCCACCGGCACAGGCAAGACCTGCGCCTTCGGCATCCCCATGCTGGAATACATGGATCTGAAGGATAAGCGCATTCAGGAGGTGGTGCTTTGCCCCACCCGTGAGCTGGCGGTGCAGATCGGCGAGGAGCTGACCAAGCTGGCGGCGTTCATCCCCGAGGTGCGCATTGCCGTGCTGTACGGCGGTCAGCCCATCGTCAAGCAGCTGAACGCCCTGAAGCGCAATCCGCAGATCATCATCGCCACCCCCGGGCGGCTGCTGGATCACCTGAACCGCGGCAACCTGCGCCTGAACGCCGTGCATACCATGGTGCTGGACGAGGCCGATGAAATGCTGAACATGGGCTTTGTCAAGGACGTGACCCGCATCATTGAGTCCGTCCCCAGCCAGCGGCAGCTCGTCATGTTCTCCGCCACCATGAGCCAGGACGTGATGACCATTGCCTGGAAGTTCCAGCATGACCCCGTGGAGATCGTGGTAGAAGCCACCAAGAAGGATCGCCCGCAGATCACGCAGTATGTCATCAAGACCGAGCGGGACAAGAAAATGGATCACCTGCTCTATCTGCTGGACGCGGACGTGTACCAGCGCATCATGATCTTCTGCAACACCAAGTTCATGACGGACAAGCTGACCAGCCGCCTGAAAAAGGAAGGCTATCAGGTGGAGTGCCTGCACGGTGATATTCCGCAAAAACAGCGCAATGTGGTGATGCAAGACTTCAAACGCGGCAAATTCCCCATTCTGGTGGCGACAGACGTCGCTGCGCGCGGCATTGACGTGGACGATGTGGAGGCTGTCATCAATTACGATCTGCCCAATGAGAACGAATACTACCTCCACCGCATTGGACGCACGGGCCGCGCCCACAAGCATGGCGTGAGTTTCTCGCTGGTGACGTTCCAGGAGAGCGTGCGCATGGATGAAATTTTGAAGTACCTCATCACCAAGCCAGTGCCGCTGCACTTCAACGACATGGACGTGCTGGTGAACGAGGACGGTACGCCGTTCTTTGAGCATGCCTGAACGATTGAGAAGCGTCCCAGCAAGACGCTCTTTTTTGTTCGCAGGAAAACGGCGGCGTCAGGGCGAAATGCTTACAGCGAAAGATTTTCCTGCGCTCCGTGCGCATCAGATAAAGGAGCGATTCAACCCATGAAAGCGTTGATTCTAAATTCAGGGCTGGGCCACCGCATGGGGGTACTGACCTCTGAGCATCCCAAGTGCATGACGGAGGTCTCCGCTACCCAGACCATCCTGAGCCGTCAATTGCAGCTGCTGGCAGCGGCGGGCATTCAGGAGGTCGTCATCACCACCGGCTATTTTGACCAGGTGTTGATGGACTACTGCCGGGAGCTGGACTTGCCCCTGCACATCCAGTTCATTAAAAATCCCCGCTATGCGGAAACAAACTACATCTATTCCATCTACTGCGCCCGGGAAGCCCTGCGCGGCGAGGACGTGCTGCTGATGCATGGCGACCTGGTGTTTGAACCCAGCGTGCTGGACGATCTGCTGGCCCATCCCAACAGCTGCATGAAAGTCTCCTCCACGCTGCCCCTGCCGCAGAAGGATTTCAAGGCCGTGGTGCAGGATGGACAGGTCAAGGCTGTGGGCATCGAATTCTTCGACAGCGCCATGGAAGCCCAGGCGCTGTATAAGCTCAATGCCGCGGATTGGCAGATCTGGCTGGATCAGATCTGCGCCCTGTGCGAGAATGGTCAGCAGAATTGCTATGCCGAGGTGGCGCTGAACCAGGTCACGGACCGCTGCCATATTGACGCTTTTGATGTGCAGGACCGCCTTTGCACCGAGGTCGATACCCCGGAGGACCTCGCCCATGTGAAGGAGCTGCTGCGCCGCATCGAGGAGCGCACCGTGTACATGTGCTTTTCCACCGATGTGCTGCACAGCGGTCATATTGCTCTGCTGCGTAAGGCGCAGAAGCTGGGCAAGGTGATCGTCGGCGTGTTGTCCGATGAAGCAGTTGTGACCTACAAGCGCTATCCGCTGCTGCCCTTTGAGGAACGCAAGGCGCTTTTCGAAAGCATCGCAGGCATTTCCAAGATCGTGAAGCAGGAGACGCTGAGCTATCGCGAAAACCTGGAAAAATACCACCCCACCTATGTGGTGCATGGGGACAACTGGGTCACCGGCATTCAGAAGCCCATCCGGGACGAGGTGTGCGAAATTCTTGCCACCTATGGCGGACAGCTGGTGGAATATCCCTACGCCTCCGATCCCAAGTATGCGGAAATTGAGAAGCGGGCCAAGCTGGAGCTTGCCACGCCGGACGCGCGTCGGGGCCGTCTGCGCAAGGTGCTTGCCATGAAGGGTCTGGTCACCGCGCTGGAAACGCACAGCGGCCTGACAGGCCTGATCGTCGAGAACACCGTGGTGCCGGAAAAGGGCGGTGCGCGGCAGTTTGACGCTATGTGGATCAGCTCGCTGTGCGACTCCACCGCCAAGGGCAAGCCGGACATTGAACTGGTGGACATGACCTCCCGCTTCCGTACCATTGACGATGTTTGCGAGGTCACCACCAAGCCCATCATCTTTGACGGCGACACCGGCGGCATGACGGAGCATTTCGTCTACACGGTGCGCTCGCTGGAGCGCATGGGCGTGTCCATGGTCATCATCGAGGACAAGACCGGGCTGAAGAAGAACTCGCTGTTCGGCACAGAGGTGGCGCAGACACAGGCCTCTATTCCCGATTTCTGCGAGAAGATTCGTGCAGGCAAGCGCGCCCAGCGCACCCGGGACTTCATGATCTGCGCCCGGATCGAGAGCCTGATCCTGGAAAAGGGCATGGAGGACGCACTGGAACGCGCCTTTGCCTTTGTGGGCGCAGGCGCGGACGCTATCATGATCCACAGCCGCAAAAAAAACCCGGATGAAATTTTCGAGTTTGTAGCGCGCTTCCGCGCCAAGGATACGGCAACGCCCATCGTGGTGGTGCCGACCTCCTTCAACACCGTCACCGAGGAGGAGTTTAAGGCCCGGGGCGTAAACATCGTCATTTACGCCAACCAGCTGACCCGGACGGGCTTCCCCGCCATGCAGCATGCAGCGGAGCTGATCCTTTCCACCCACCGCGCCAAGGAATGCGATGACATCTGCATGCCCTTTAAGGACATTATTCGCCTGATTCCTGAAGAATAAGGAGGATCGCAGCCATGCAAGTTGAGGAGCTTCTTCGCCTGACCGGGGCGACCTTCTTCACAGGCGTTCCCGATTCTCAGCTCAAGGCGCTGTGCAATTACCTGATGGCGACCTACGGCACAGATGGCAAGCATCATGTCATTGCCGCCAACGAGGGCAACTGCGCCGCACTGGCAGCGGGCTACCATTTGGCGACCGGGAAAATACCGCTGGTGTACATGCAGAATTCCGGGGAAGGGAACATCATCAACCCGCTGGCCTCCCTGCTGAAGGAGCAGGTGTATGCCATTCCAACGATTTTTGTCATCGGCTGGCGAGGCGAACCCGGTGTGCATGACGAGCCGCAGCATGTGTTTCAGGGACAGGTCACAGTAAAGCTGATGGATACCATGGAGGTACCCAGCTTCGTTCTCAGCGCAGCTACCACTACAGCAGAGGTTGCTGCGCAGATGGAGCGCTTCCGTCCTGTGCTGGCAAAGGGCGGACAGGTGGCCTTCATTGTCCGCAAGAACGCCCTGACCTATGACGGCAAGGTCGTTTACCGCAACAGCAACACCATGCGCCGGGAGGACATTATTCGCCATCTTTTGCAGTACACTGGACAGGACGTGATTGTTTCCACCACGGGCAAGGCCAGCCGGGAGCTGTTTGAGCTGCGGGAAGCCCGCGGCGAAGGCCACGGCCTGGATTTTCTCACCGTTGGCTCCATGGGCCACAGCTCCTCCATTGCGCTGGGCATTGCGCTGCAAAAGCCCGAGGAACGCATCTGGGTGCTGGACGGCGACGGCGCCGCGCTGATGCACCTGGGAGCAATGGCGGTCATGGGTGCATATCATCCCCGCAGGCTGGTGCATATCGTCATCAACAACGGCGCACATGAGACGGTCGGCGGACAGCCCACGGTCATGAGCAGCGTTGATCTGCCCGCACTGGCCCGTGCCTGCGGCTATGCACAAGCCGTTTCTGTTGCAACCTTCGACGCGCTGGACGCGGCGCTTGCAGCAGCGCAGCAGGCGGAGGAGCTGACGTTTATTGAAGTGAAGTGCGCCATTGGTGCGCGGGAGAATTTGGGACGGCCGACTACGACCACGCAGCAGAACAAGCGGGATTTTATGGCGCGGCTGGAAGGGGAATAATGCGTAAAAGGCATTAACAGTGCAAGTGGATGAGCAGGGGGAGATGCTTACAAATTACATCTCCCCCTGCATTGCATCGAGGCGCACCCTTGCCTTCTTCCGCAGAAGGAGGAGGACCGCCTGCCGCCAGGCAGTTGGTGGAAGATATACGCTCCCGTTGGGGTATCGAACAGTTTCTAGAGTCGCAGCCAATTACATAGTCCCGGCGGCACAACCGCGCTAAAATGTGCTGCTAGAGAGGATTTCGTCCGTCTGCGGATGGATGACCTACTTTGCACTCGGGCAAAGTAGGCAAATCCGCCCGGGGGGGTCAGCCAATTTTCCATGCAGCTAAGGCTGGCCCCCGGACCCCATGAACGCCTCCATCCATCGCCAGGATCGGCGCCTTCCCAGGGGGACACAACCCGAGCCGCCTTCGGTTCCGCTCCATGGCATTCCGGCGGCTAACCGTATACAGCCGCCGGAACGCCTTGTCGCTTAGCGCTAGCGTGTGCAACAAAAGTTATATGTACTGAAAGCCACATGCTTCCCCTGCACCAAAAGCCTCCCCTGAAAGGGGAGGTGCCCCGAAGGGGCGGAGAGGTTCCGTCAAGTTTCCCTTCCACGCATCTCCCACGAAAAAAGCTCCCCCCTTCACGCAAGGAGAGCCTCCAAATCATCAAAAAGCGTCTTTTTCCCCTCACCACGGGTCCCGCCCAAAACCTTCATCTTCCTGTCCGTCTCCATCCTCATCCTCAAACGCACGGGCCAGGGCCTCGGGGGTAAAGCGGGGATCAAAGGCCAGACGGGCCAGATCCTCCTTCTGCACCACGGTATTCGTTCCCAGGCAGTCTGTGCAGCGGTAGCCGCATTCTGGACAGACGCAGCCCAAATGCTCACTTTCTGCCTGCACCATATAGGTGGGGCATTTTTTACAACGGCAGCGCATATGCTTACTCCTCCTTTACACTTTATCCGGCTTGGTTTTCAGGTTCCGCATGATGCCCGCGACAATGGCCCAGGCAAAGATCGCCGTGCAGCCGTCCGCAATGGGCTGAGCCATTTGCAGGCCCAGCAGTCCGAACACGCGCGGCAGCACCAGCAGCGCGGGAATCAGGAAAATGCCCTGCCGCGCAATGGAAATCAGCGTGGCCTTCATGCCCAGGCCCATGGCCTGGGTACACATGTTGCTCAGGGTAATGAACGCCCACAGGGGCAGCGAGCAGAGCTGCAAACGCAGCGCTGTAGTGCCGATGCTGATGACCTCCAGGTCGTCCCGGCGGAACAGCGTCACAATAGGTTCGGCAAAAATGAAGGAGATTACGCCCAGCACCAGCAGCACCACCGTACCCACCTTGATGCAATAGTGATACGCATCGCGGACGCGGCTGTATTTTCCCGCGCCGTAGCAGAAGCCGCACACCGGCTGAAAGCCCTGCCCAAAGCCAATGATGGAGGAATTGATGAACATCAGGTAGCGGCTGACAATGGACATGGCGGCAATGGCAGCGTCGCCCCAGGCCCCCGCCGTGGTGTTCAGCAGAATGGTGGACACACTGGCGATGCCCTGCCGTCCCAGCGAGGGGAAGCCGTTGCTGAGCATGCGCTTGTAGATGGCGCGCGTGGGCGTGAAGTTCTTCCACTGAATGGAGATGGCGCTGGCGCGGTGGTTGGTCATCAGCAGCAGAATGAAGAAGCTCACCACCTGCGAAATGGCTGTTGCAATGGCAGCGCCCGCCGTACCCAGATTCATGCCGAAGATCAGCAGCGGGTCCAGCACAATGTTCAGCAGGCCGCCGCTGGTGATGCCGATCATGCCGTAAGTCGCCAGCCCCTCAAAGCGAAGCAGGTTGTTCATGGCAAGGGAACACATCATAAAGGGTGCGCCGTAGAAAATATATGCCGCATAATCCCGGGCATAGGGGGCGATGGTGTCCGTCGCGCCCAAAAAGCGCACCAGCGGGTCGATGGTCAGGTTGCCCAGCACCGCAATGACGATGCCTGCGCCAAAGGCAGAGAAAAAGCCCGTCGCCACAAACTGGCTTGCCAGCTTTTCATTCTTGGCGCCCAGGGCCTGGCTGACGTTGGTGCCGCTGCCCATGCCGAACATAAAGGCAATGGCCTGAATAATGGACATGGCGGAGAAAATCACGCCCACCGCGCCCGAGGCCGACGTTCCCAGCTGACTGACGAAATAGGTGTCCGCCATATTATAAATCGAGCTGATGAGCATGGAAATGATCGTTGGCACCGCAAGACGGGGGATCACGCGGTTCAGCGGCTCCTCCAGCATGCGGCGGCTGCGCTGCGCTGCTGCATCATTGGTCAAAAAATACGCCTTCCTTCTATGAAACATACAGACGCATCATAGCACAGAAGACGTAAAAAATGCAAGGGCCGCAGCAAACGGTACATGGAAAATACAACCGTTCGACTGGGCTTACGCATGGTTCTTTTTCGCGATGTACAGCAGCTTATCCGCCTGGGCGATGAAATCCGGGATCAGCGTGATACCCTTGTGATAGGGGGCGCACCCGGCGCTGAGGTGCAGATTGTACGGGCGCTTTCCAACGCTGCGGCGGTTCTCCTCCTCCACCATCTGATACAGCGCCTTGCACAGCTCATAGCCATCCATGTCCCGCCCCTCGTACACCAGGGCAAACTCGTCCCCGCCGTAGCGGGCGCAGAAGCAGTTGTGTTTGGCGCTGAATTGCTTCAGGATGTGCGCGATCTCCATCAGCGCATAGTCCCCCTCCACATGCCCAAACTGGTCGTTGATGCGCTTGAAGTCATCCACGTCGATCATGGCAAGGTACAGCGGCAGCTGGGGATTTTTCATCTTCCGCGCCAGATATTGCAGCAGGCAGCTTCGGTTGTTCAGCCCTGTCAGCGGGTCGATGGACACCTGAAGCTCCACCGCATTGATGTAGGCCATGACCACCGTGAGCGTCGCACCCAGGCAGAAAATGGGAACCTCCGTCACATACATTTGCAGCACACCCGCAAGCAGCATCGGCAGGGTGAAGGAGGCCGCCCGCAGATACCGGGATCGGTCTGCGTAACGCTCCTTGCGCGTCGCCATCCAAATGCCCTTCACGGCAGAGAAAATGACGTAACTGGACGCAATCCCGATGCAGAAAAGGTAGACCCGCGCCTGATGCCGGTCGCTGCCCGTTTTGCACAGCAGCACCAGCGGACTGCCCGTTGCCATCGGCCCGTCCGACAGGCGGAAGCCTGTGCAAAGTATGACCGTCAGCAGCACCGTCATCAGCGCCAGCGGGAGCAGTGCGCACGCCCTGCGCCGTTTGCTGCTGCGCAGGGGCGTGCCGTAAATGCTTTCCGTATAGGCCAGCCAGCAGTAGCCCGCGCCGCCCAGCCCCAGCAGATAGCCTGCATCCAGCAGCGGGGCCGCGCTTTCCAGCAGCTGCCAGTGACCGATATACGCCATGGTACCGGCCCAGGCCAGCGCCAGCTCGACCCACAGGCAGGCAATCATGCCCTGAAAATAGCGCAGCTCCAGCCGCTGATCCTGCTTGCTCAGGGAGCGTATCAGCAGAATGCCCAGCAGCAGCAGACTGAAAACGTGCGGCTCGGTGTAAAGGATAATGAGCATACGTTGGCTCATGGTCTTCTCCAATCATCTTATAAATGCGTATCAGTCTAGCACGCTTTTCCGGGACTGTCAAACAAAATACGACAGGATATGCCAAAAAAATCAAGAGAACACATCAGCGCTCCGTCAGCTTTTTGCCCATTTCCAGGCGCACCTCATGCCGCGCAGGATCGGCGTTGGAATAGGCATACAGGTCAAAGCCGATGACCTCAAAGCCCTGAGCGCGGTAAAACGCAATGGCGTTTTCATTGCAGGTCTGCGTTTCCAGCACCACCATCCGCGCGCCCCTGTCCTGCGCCTCCCGCAGCATGCAGGCCATCAGCCGCGCACCCAGGCCCTGACGGCGGGCCTCCTCTGCGACAATGCAGATGTTGCTGATGCGGAAGCGGTTGTTCCAGGCATCCATGGAGCCTTCGGCAAAGCCGCACAGCCGCGCACCGTCAAACGCGCCGTAGACCACGGGGGCTTCCAGCCACGCGCCGAAAAGCATGTCCTCAAAGGACTTCTCTACAGGCGCGTCCAGCGGCACATAAGTCAGTTCAAAGCCGGAGGGAACCGCCCGCAGGTCATTTTTCCTTGCGCTCCAAAGTGTTTTTTCAGCTTTATTATACCCGCAGCGACCTGCGGAAGCAATGCGCTTCTTTTGTTCCGCGCTGTTTCGCTGTGGCGCTTCCCCTGTTCCTGTGCTATAATAAACTGCGATTTTGTTTGCAGAGGGGGGGACGCGCCATGGAGCAGGTGGAAGCCACCGTCCAGGAAACCATCTATCGGAACGAGGACAACGGCTACTCCGTGGTGCAGGTCACCATCGGCAAAAAGCAGACCACCGTGGTGGGCGTGCTGCCGCGCATGAGCAGCGGCGAGCAGGTGGTGTTTTCCGGCGAATGGACGGAGCATCCCCAATACGGACGGCAGCTGAAGTGCGTCTCCTGCCAGATCCAGAAGCCCACCAGCCTGCTGGGCATCGAACGGTATCTGGGCAGCGGACTGATCCACGGCGTTGGCCCCTCCACCGCCAGGCAAATTGTCAACCACTTCGGCATGGAAACGCTGGAGGTGCTGACCGAGCATCCCGAGCGCTTGCAGGAGGTTCCCGGCATGGGCCGCAAGCGCTGGCGGCAGATCGCCGAGAATTTTCAGGAGCAGCAGGCCAGCCGTGAAGCCATGATCTTTCTGCAAAGCTACGGCATTCCTGCCAAGCTGTCCACGAAAATCAGCAAGCTGTACGGCGAGCGCACGGCGGACGTGATTCGCGCCAACCCTTATCGGCTGGTGGAGGATCTGGACGGCGTGGGCTTTCTCACTGCCGACCGTATTGCCGCCGCGCTGGGCATCGCCCCGGACAGCGAGTTTCGTTTGCAGGCCGCGCTGAAATATCTGCTGAAAGATGCGGCTGCGGCGGCAGGCCACGTCTTTCTGCCCCAGGGCTATCTGGTGGAGCGCTGCGCCCAGCTGCTGCGCGTGGAGGCCCCGCTGGTGCAGCGGCAATTGCAGACGCTGCTGCTGCGCCGCATGCTGATCGCGGGCGGCACGGCAGAGGAACCCACCGTCTATCTGCCCGTCTACGACGCGGCGGAGCGAGAGGTGGCTCAGCGGCTCATGGAGCTTGTCGCCGCGCTGGCCCCCATGAAAAGCGTTGGCGCGGAATGGGACATCGACCGCTTTGAGAAAAGCCGTCACATGCACTTCAGCCCCAAGCAGCGGCAGGCCATCATCGCCGCGCTGGAGCAGGGAGTGCTGGTCATTACGGGCGGCCCCGGCACGGGCAAGACCACCATCATCAACTGCATCATCAGCCTGCTGGCAAAGGATGGGGAGGTAGCGCTGTGCGCCCCCACGGGCCGCGCCGCCAAGCGCATGACCGAGGCCACGGGCTGCGAGGCCCAGACCATTCATCGCCTGCTGGGCTACGGCGGCGAGGGTGAGAGCTTCAGCCGGGATCAGGAGGACCCCATCGAGGCGGACTGTCTCATTGTGGACGAATGCTCCATGGTGGACCTGATGCTGATGCGGGGCTTGCTGCGGGCGCTGGAGCCGGGAACGCGGCTCATTCTGGTGGGCGATGCGGATCAGCTTCCCTCCGTTGGTGCGGGCAATGTGCTGGGGGACATTCTGCAAAGCGGCGTGATCCCCTCTGTACGCCTGACGGACATTTTCCGTCAGGAGGAGCAGAGCCGCATTGTGGTCAACGCGCACCGGGTGAATCAGGGCGAAATGCCCCTGCTGAACGAGAAGAACACGGACTTCTTCTTTGAGCGCCGGGAGCAGTTCGCTCTTGCCGCCCAGAGCATCACCCAGCTGGTGACCCAGCGGCTGCCGAATTTTTTGCACTATCCCCCGGAGCAGCGCGTTCGTCTCGCCATGCAGAACATTCAGGTGCTTGCCCCCGCCAAGAAGGGGGAATGCGGCGTCATCGCCCTGAATAGGCTGCTGCAAGCCGCGCTGAATCCCCCCGCCGCAAGCAAGCCCTCCCTGGCCTATGGTGAGAACATTTTCCGTCTGGGGGACAAGGTGATCCAGATGAAGAACGACTATCACTTGCCCTGGCAGCGGGAGACTGCCGCCGGGTGGGAGGATGGCGAGGGCGTATTCAACGGCGACGTGGGCTTCATCACCGAGGTAGATGTGGAGGAACACAGCCTGACCGTGCGCTTTGACGAGGACAAGGACGCGGTGTACGCTTCCGCGCAATTGGAGAATTTGGAGCTGGCGTATTGCCTGTCGGTACACAAGAGTCAGGGCAGCGAGTTTCCTGTGGTAGTGATGCCGGTGATCGGCGGCCCGCCCATGCTGCTGACGCGGAACTTATTTTACACAGCGCTGACCCGCGCCCGGCAGTTGGTGGTGCTGGTAGGCCGGGAGGAGGTCATTCATGCCATGGTACAGAATGACCACATTCTGCGGCGGTATACGACGCTGAGCCAGCGCCTACAGGCGCTGGCGCCGCTGCTGCCGAAAAGGTAAAGGGGACATAGCAACCAGCCCTCGCCCCAAAGCCTCCCCTGAAAGGGGAGGTGCCCCGAAGGGGCGGAGAGGTTCCGTCCCCCCTCATGCTTTCTCTGTTTTTCAGCCATACTACCCAGCGACCGCGCACACCGCGGCGCAGAAAAGGAGGCTCGTCCATGCTTGAAGGACGGCTTGTGCGCCTGCGGGCGTTCGAACAAAGTGACCTGGACGCAAACCACGCCTTTGTCAATGATTTTGAGACCCTGAAGGGCATGCTGTCCGGTCTGCCCCTGCCTGCCTCCTATGCGGATGAACGCCGCTGGCTGGATCAGCAGACCAGCTACACCCGGGGCGAGTACCAATTTGCGGTGGAGGACGGCGGCGGCGATCTAGTGGGCCGCTGCGGGCTGATCCGCGTGGACTGGAAAAACCGTCTGGGCGAGATCGGCATCATGATCGGCACGCCCTATCGCGGGCGGGGCTACGGCACAGAGGCCATGGAGCTTTTATGCCGCTTCGCCTTTCGGGAAATGAACCTGCACAAGCTGAAGGTGAGCGTTTTCGCCTTCAACAAGGCCGCCATCCGCTGCTATGAGAAGAACGGCTTTGTGCAGGAGGGCCTGCTGAAGGCGGAGATCTTCCGGGACGGGGCGTATCAAGACGTGGTGGAGCTGGCAAGGTTCACGGACGTGTGACGCGAGAACGCTTCCGGGAGGAATTGACTTTTGCAGGTTCTCCTTGTATCATGGACTTCGCTGCACTATCTTGATGAAACGTGGGAGGTGCTTCCCGTGAAAAAGATCGTAACCAAGTTTGGCGGAAGCTCGCTGGCAGACGCGGGGCAGTTCGCCAAGGTCAAGCAGATCCTCAGCATGGATCCCGCCCGGCGCTATGTGGTTCCCTCCGCGCCCGGAAGGCGCTTCAAGGAGGATGAGAAGGTCACCGACCTGCTCTACCGCTGTCAGGAGGAGGCTGCCCGGGGCGAGGATTATCAGGACACCTTTGACCGCATTGCCGCCCGGTACATGGACATTGCCGAGGAGCTGGAGCTGTCCCTCAACCTGGGCGCGGTGCTGGACGATGTCAACGAGCGCATCGGCGCAGGCGCGACGCCGGACTGGTGCGCCAGCCGCGGCGAATATCTGGGCGGCTTACTGCTGGCGAATTATCTGGGCTGGCGGTTTTTTGACCCGGCGCTGGGCATTTTCTTTGACATGCGGGGGCACTTCGACGCAGAGCGCACCCAGGCGGCGCTTTCCGAGGCGCTGGCGGACGGCGAGCCGACGGTCGTTCCCGGCTTTTTCGGCAGCCTGCCCAATGGCGCTGTTCACACCTTCAGCCGGGGCGGCAGCGACATTACCGGGGCCATTGTGGCCCGGGCCGTGGGTGCGGACATGTATGAAAACTGGACGGATGTTTCCGGCTTTCTGACTGCCGACCCCCGCATTGTGGACAACCCCACAGAGATTCGCTCCATCACCTACAAGGAACTGCGGGAGCTTAGCTACATGGGTGCGTCCGTGCTGCACGAGGATGCGATGTTCCCCGTACACAAGGCGGGCATTCCCACCAACATCCGCAACACGAACATGCCGGAGCATCCCGGCACGCTCATCAGTCTGGACATGCCCGAGGAGACGGATACGCCCACCATTACGGGCATTGCGGGTCACAAGGGCTTCAGCGTCATTTTTGTGGAAAAGGCCATGATGAACAGCGAGGTAGGCTTTGTCCGCAAGGTGCTGTCCGTGCTGGAGGACGAGGGCATTTCCTTTGAGCATTTGCCCACAGGCATTGACACCATGAGCATTGTGGTGGCGGAAGGTGCGCTGGCGCCCCATCGGGAGCGGGTCGTGCGCCGCATTATGGAAGCGGTGGAGCCGGATGTGCTGACCATTCACGACCACATGTCGCTGATCGCCACGGTTGGTCGAGGCATGGTACACAACTGCGGTACCGCCGCGCGGCTGTTTGCATCCATGTCCCGGGCAGGCATCAACGTGCGCATGATCGACCAGGGCTCCAGCGAGCTTTCGATCATTGTAGGTGTGGACGACAAGGATTTTGAAAGCACGATCCGTGCTATTTATCACGAGTTTATTCAATAAAAAAGGGGATTGTGGGGGAGAGGGCTGGGAAGATGGGCCGCTCCCCCGCAGTTAGTTTAAGGGAAACGCAATGGCTTTATCATACAGCAAAGGCGAAGCCAAGCTGTTCCGTACATTATTACCACAATCCTCCCCTGCAAGGGGAGGTGCCCCGAAGGGGCGGAGAGGTTCCGTCTCCGCATCCCTTTACTCCCCCCACGAAAGAAGGTCACACCATGCCCATACCCATAACCTGGCAAATGTTTGCAATTGTCTGTCCGCTCTGCTTCCTGGCGGGCTTTGTTGACAGCGTAGCGGGCGGCGGTGGGCTGATCAGCCTGCCGGCATATTATTTAGCGGGACTTCCGCCGGTGCTGGCGGCGGGAACCAACAAGCTGTCTGCCTGCTTGGGTACGCTGGCGGCTTCCGGGCAGTTTTTGAAAGGAAAGCAGGTGGCGCTGCCTGTCGCGCTGCTGGCGGCGCTGGGCGCGTTCCCGGGCAGTTGGCTGGGAACGGCGGTGCTTCAGCGCATCCCGGAGGAGACCATTCGCGTGATGATGATCGCCGCCATCCCGGTGGTGGCGGTGGTGGTGCTGCGCAAAAACAAGTCGCTGGGCAATGCCTGCCGCGTCCCAGAAAAGCTCTATCTGCCCACGGCCTTTGGCATTGGGCTGCTGGTGGGCTTTTACGATGGACTGGTAGGGCCGGGAACGGGAACGTTCCTTATCCTGATGTTTACCATGATCCTGGGGCTGGACGCGGTGCTGGCGAGCGGCACTGCCAAGTTGGTCAATCTGGCAAGCAACGTCGCGTCCCTCACCGAGATGCTTCTGGCGGGCAAGGTACTGTTTGCACTGGGGCTTCCGGCGGCGGCCTGCGCCATTGCGGGCAATCTGTTGGGCGCGTCCATGACGCTGAAAAAGGGAACGGGCTTCATTCGCCGTATGCTGCTTGTCGTGCTTGCGCTGCTGCTTGCAAAAATGGTGGCAGATGTGGTATCATAACGAATCAGCAAGGGAACGGGAGGCGTGTTTGCGTGGAGGAAAAGGTCGTGCTGATGCTGCCTGCACAGCGGGAATTTCTGCCGGTGATGCGCACGGCGCTGGGCGGCATTGCGCTGGTCGGCGACCTGGATGTGGACGGCCTGGACGATCTGCGTCAGGCTGCGGACGAAGCCTGTGACCTGCTGATGCACCAGGGAGCCGCCGCCGCAACACTGCGCCTGGAGGCGCAGCTGGAGGTTACCCGGCTGTGCGTGTCCCTGACGGCGGCGCTGACCAGGGAGGGCGACGCTCCCGCGCCCGAGGACTTGGAGCTTTCCCGGGCGGTGCTGGAAACGCTGATTCCCGAGGTGACGCTGCACCTGCGCCCGGATGGGCTGGTGGAGCGCATTGATCTGACGGTGCCGCGGGCCGTCCGTTGAGGTGGCCCATGAACGAAACGAACGTAACGCCGCTGCTGCAGAGCTATGCGGCTACCCGCGATCCGGCTGTGCTGGAGACGCTGGTGGAGGCTTATCTGCCCCTCAGCCGTGCCATTGCCCGCAAGTTTCAGGGCCGCGGCGTGGAGGTCGAGGACCTGGAGCAGGTTGCCGCCATGGCGCTGATGAAGGCCATCGAGCGCTTTGAGCCGGAGCGGGGACTGAAATTCTCCACCTTTGCCACCCCGACCATTGCCGGGGAGGTACGCAATTACCTGCGGGACAAGGGCAGCCTGATGCGCATGCGCCGGGATGACCGCGCCCAGCTGTACAGGCTGCAAGGTGTGCGGGAAAAGCTGACCCAGCAGCTTCAGCGGGAACCCTCCCTGCGGGAGCTGGCCCATGCCATGGACATGAGCGATGAAGCGCTGCTGGCCCTGCTGGATGCGCGAAGCTCCTCCGAGGTGGTGTCCATGGACAGCCTGGTCACGGACGAGGAGGACGGGGCCACCCTGGAAAAGTTTCTGGGGGAAAGGGAGCAGGGCTTCCAGCGCGTGGAGGATCAGGACTGGCTGCGCTGGGTATTCAGCCAGATCACCCCGACCGAGCGGCAATTATTAACGCTTCGCTTTTTTGATCGGCTGGGCCAGCGGGACACCGCCAAGCGTTTGGGCGTGAGCCAGATGCAGGTCAGCCGCATGGAACGGCGGCTGCTGGCGCGGCTGCGTCAGGCGGAGGAAGGGCCGCTGCCGACCAAATGACGGCTGACAGGCTTTCGGCCCTGCGAATGCAGACGATACGTTTATGATCCCTTGATTTTAGAGGAGTGAAAGCCCATGTATCAAATGACGCCCCCCAAGCCGCCGGAAAAGAGCCGGAAGAAGCTCAGCTTTTTTCAAATGCTGCTGATCGCCATGGCGCTGGGCTTTCTGGCCTGGTATCTGTATACCACCTTTGTGCCTGCGGCCGCGACCACGGCAGTCATTGAAGCGGGTACGCTGGGCGCACGCTATTCCGGGGACGCAGTGATCGTCCGGGACGAGACCCCTTATGACGCAGAGGGCGTCACCAGCGTGGATTATATCGCCGAGGAGGGCAGCGTCGTCCGCCGTTCCGAGCAGATCTGTCAGGTATATTCCTCCGGCTACAGCACCCGTGAGAATACGGCCCTGCAGGATTATCGCGACCAGATCAAGGACTATCAGCAGACGCTGATCAGCAAGGACACCGCCGCCGACCCCAAGAAGGAACGGCTGGACAACGACGTGATCGAGATGGCGAAGGAGATTCGCCAGATGATCGCCGGGACCTCGGGCAACATGCTGAATCAGGAGCGGCTGCTCAATGCCGCCATCACCGCCCGCCAGCAGTACCTCAAGCAGAAGTACAACACCGACCAGCGGCTCAGCCGCCTGTATGACGATGAGCAGGCGCAGATGCAGCGCATTGCCAGCTGGACGAAATCCTATATTGCCACCCAGGACAGCATCGTCAGCTTCTACTCCGACGGCTATGAATACGGCCTGACCCTGAGCAGCTTCGAGGGCTTCACCCCCGCCGAGGTGCGCAGGATGTACAACGGACAGAAGCCGGAGCTTTCCACCTCGCAGAAGGGCAAGACCACCATTTACCGCACCATACAGGACGGTCAGTGGGGCGTGCTGCTGCTGGTGAAAAATTCCAACTGGACCCCCGTGGACGGGCAGACCTATGAGCTGATGCTGGAAAAATTTGAGAACACCCATGTGAATGCCACGGTGGTGTCCTCGACCCGCTCCGGCGGCGAGCTGCTGGTGCGCTTCCGCGTGGAGGCTCCCGTGGAATCGGTGCTGTACATGCGCACCTGCACTGCCGAGGTGGGCGATTACATCACCAGCCTGAAGGTACCTGCCCGTGCCATTTATACCCAGAACGACATGCAGGGCCTGGTCATCATCAACGGCAGCAGCCAGGGCTTCATCCCCGTGAATATCCTTTTGCGGGATGGGGACGATGTTTATGTGGAGGCCATTCAGCAGGGTCTGCTTTCCGAGGGCATGACCGTGCGGCTGTTCTGACCCAGACGAGGCTTTTTTGCAGCAAGGAGGGATGCTTTTGAACCCCCTCACGCAGGAGGAATTGCGCGCCCGGCTTCAAAATATACAGGCGCACATGGCGCAGGCCGCCGCGGGGCGCTATCCGGCGCCGCGTGTGCTTGCCGTGACCAAGACCCACAGTGCCGAGGAGATCCTGCCCCTGCATGCCCTCGGCCTGACGGAGATCGGTGAAAACCGTGTGCAGGAAATTCGCGAAAAATCGCCCGCCCTGAAGGACTTTTTCCAAATTCATCTCATTGGACAGTTGCAATCGAACAAGGTTAAATATATAATAGAGGATGTATGCTTGATTCATTCGCTGGACAGGCTGTCTTTAGCCATGGAGATCGACCGGCAGGCACAAAAGCATGGGCGCGTCATGCCCGTGCTGGTGCAGGTCAGTCCCGTGGGCGAGCCGCAGAAGGGCGGCATGCTCCCGGAGGAGGTCATCCCCTTCCTGCGTCAGGTGCGTACGCTGCCCGGCCTTCATGTGGAGGGCCTGATGGCGGTGATGCCGCGCCTGACGGACAGAGAGCAGCTGGACGGCCTGTTTGCCGGCATGCGCCGTCTTTTTGAGCAGGTGCAGGCAGAAGGCATAGATGGCGTGGAGATGCGTGAGCTTTCGATGGGCATGTCCGGGGATTATGACCTGGCGGCGGCCCACGGGGCGACCATGGTACGCATCGGCTCCGCGCTGCTCGGCCCCCGGGGCTGAGACAAGGAAACATGGGAGGAAAACAAATGTCTTGGAAGGATTTGTCGAACCGGGCCAAGGACTGGGTTCGTGAAAAGGGCGCGGAGATCTTTGCGTCCAGGGAAAAGCCCTATTCAGACCTGGGCAACGGCGGCTCCAGCGGCTACTATCCTGGGGTCGCGGCCCGTCAGGAGCGCACCCAGCGGATGCAGGCCCTGAAGGAGGAAACCGCGCGTCAGGCGGCGCAGCAGGCCGCACAGGCGGATTTCTCCGAGGGACAAAGCGCACCCATGCAGCAGGGGTACACCCAGCAGTTCCAGAACCCTCCCATGCAGCAGGGCTATACCCAGCAATTCCAGAACGCGCCGATGAACACGGGCTACACTCAGCAGTTTCAAAGCGCGCCCGTGCAGCAGGGCTACACCCAGCAGTTCCAGAATGCCCCGGTAGGCACAGGGTATACCCAGCAGTTCCCGAATTACGCGCAGGCTCCCGCTTGGAATCAGCCCCAGCCGCAGCCCGCGCCCCAACCGCAGCCTCAGCAGCAGGCCCCCGACAACATCAGCTTTATGCCGGGCAATTATGTGGACGGCAGCCGCGCCTATGTCCATGTGGAGCGCATTACCCAGCTGGTGTCCTTTCAGGCCTGCTATCGGATCATTGAGTTCATGAAGAACGGCGAAAGCGTCATCGTGAACACTGAGAGCATTCCCAACGAGGCGGAGGTCATCCGCTGCATCGACATGCTCTCCGGTGCGGCCTATACCCTGGGCTGCTCCATCACCAAGATCACCACTGTCAAGCGCGCCTACCTCATCTCGCCGCCCACGGTGCAAGTGCTGGCAGACGTGTTTATCAAGCGCATGAGCGACCGCCGCAATGAGGACGGCGCGCGCCGCCGCACGGGCCGCTATGCGGACGAGCCTTCCCGCAGCTATGGCGAGGAGACTGCCTACAGCCCCAACGCCTATGCGCAGAGCAGCTATGGTCAGGGCGGCTATGAGCAGCCCCAGCAGATGGCTGCGGGCTACGGCAGCTACGCCCCTGCCCAGGACTTCGGGCAAACCTCCGCTTATCAGGGCGGTGCAAGCGCCTTTGGTTCCTACGGCGGGTTTGGGGGCGGCAGCTCCTACGCGCAGTAAGGAGGATACATGATTCTCGATTGGATTTTTCGCCTGCTTTATCTGGCGCTGTGGCTGTTTGACGTGGCGCTGGTGGTCTATGTGCTGCTCAGCTGGCTTCGTCCCAGCGCCAACCGCTGGACCGAGGGCTTGCGCAAGGTGGTCGAGCCTGTGCTGACCCCCATTCGCCGGGTGCTGACAGAAAAGCTCCCGCCCCGCTGGCAGATCCTTGACTGGTCCCCGCTGGTGGCCTGGCTGCTGGTGGAGCTGGTGCGCTATCTGCTGGGGAGCCTGCAGGTGATCCTGTGAAGGGTGACGAAAACGAAGCCCTCCGCGCGCGGCTGGACGATCTGGCACGACGCGCAGGAAGGCTCTGGACGCCCCTGTGCAGCCGCTTTCTGACCCAGGAGGAACAAAGCCTTGCAAAGCGCTGCGCCGCGGAAAGCGGCGTGCTGGCGGCCTTTGACGGCGGCTGGGAGGGCGCAGAGCGGATGCAGTGCTGCTTTTATCCGGACGGCCTGGAGCCTGTCTTTCCCGGCGTATGGCTGGAGGTCAGCTGGAACGCGAAATTCGCGACTGTGGATCACCGGGCGCTGCTGGGCAGCATTATGGCGCTGGGCATGGAGCGCGCCCTGCTGGGCGACATGGTGCTGGAGACTGACCGCGCCTATGTGCGGGCGGTTCCCGAGTTGGGCGCGCGGCTTCCCCAGGAATTGACCCGCGCGGGCAGCGCATCCGTCAGGGTGCGCCTGCTGGATACGCCCCCGGCGCTGACCCCGCCCAAGGGCATAGAGCTGCGGGATACGGTAGCCTCCCTGCGGCTGGACAGTGTGCTGGCCAGCGGCTTGAAAACCTCCCGGGCCAAGGCGGTGGAATGGATTCGCCAGGGCGCGGTGCAGGTGAATCACAGCGATGAGGAACGCACGGATCGGCAATTGGCCCCCGGCGACCTGATTTCCGTGCGCGGCTTTGGGCGCATTCGGCTGTTGGAGGTCGGCGCACCCACGCGCAAGGATCGCATGCCCATTCTTCTGGAAATATTCGGGAAGACCCGATGAACGCTGACGCTTCGGCGCAGCTGGAAAGGAGCAGATACATCATGCAGATTACCATTGAAATGATCGAGAGCAAGGAATTCAAGATCCGTCCCAAGGGATATGACCAGCAGGAGGTGGACGAGTTCCTCGACGCCATCTGCGACGAGATGGCTGCCCAGCAGGATCAGATTCAGGCCCTTCAGCAGCAGCTGATGAGCGCCCAGGCCAAGCGTCCCGCGGCTCCCGCCGCGCCCGTTGCCGCCGCCAAGCCCGTGGTGACTCCCGACGCGACCAGCGCCCTGCAGGAGATCCTGGAGATGGCCCAGAAGGTGAAGGCCGAGACCATCGCCAACGCCGAGAAGCAGGCCGAGGAGATTCGTGCCAAGGCCCAGCAGGAGGCAGATGCGCAGCTGAAGAACCTGCAAAGCGAGCGCGACAGCCTGACCCACCAGGTGGAAGCGTTGAAGGAAGCCGCCGCGTCCTACCGCACGAAGTTCGAAGCCCTGCTGCAATCCCAGCAGGAGGCAATCGAAAAGGCTGCGGATTTGTTCTAAGGGCTCATTGAAAAAACTAAATGAAAAAAACTCCCCTGGCGCACAAGCTAATGCTTGTGTGCTGAGGGGAGTTTTTGATGGGAAGATTTATCGATAGGGGCAGCCTGCGGGTGAGTTTATCCTCCACCAACTGCCTGGCGGCAGGCGGTCCCCCTCCTTCTGCGGAAGGAGGCAAGGGTGCGCCTTGATGCAATGCAGGGAAAGATGCAGCTTGTAAGCATATCCTCCTGCTCACCTTTCTCTGCGCAAAAGGCAAGATGCTGATACAGCATGCTGCTTGCAATCCCTCTCCTTCTCCCTGCAAAATTGTCATCATTCTGTCTCACTATGTTACAGAAACGACATGATTCTATGCTACTATAATGCCAACGTTTCCTTTCTTCCAGCGTCTTCTTCCATGCGCATAGGCAGCTTTTCACCCACACGGCAAAAGCCCTTTCCCTGCACACACGGAATCCTTTCGAAAATTTCCCTGGGGCCGTATGCTATCCTATGCGTGTCAAAAGGACATCGCTTTCCACGAACGACGCGGGCGATAGGAAACACATAAAAGGAGCGTAGGAGTCATGAAGATGAAAAAATGGACGGCTTTCCTGATGGCAATGGTGCTGTGCTGCCTGTGTGCCTGTGCGTTTGCGGATAACAACCGCGTGGTTGAGGCACAAAATTCCGTGGTGCGCATTTACACCCAGGTTTTTGCAAACAGCTCGACGCTGGGCCTTGATAACGAGAACATCGGTGGGTATATCGGCAGCGGTATCGCGCTGGGCAAGGGCAACGAACCGGTGGATACCTTTCTGACGAATACCCATGTTGTGACCTTTTCAGAAGATGAGCAAAAAGAGTGGGCGCTCGCGTGTGCTGACGCTGCCCTGTCCACGCAGACCTCTTATTTGACGGCAAGCGAGGCCGAAAAAGAAGAGATGGTTTTAACCGTAGCTTCAAGCATCCTCAGTGCGACACAGTTCAGCGTTGAGGTATATGTGGTGCTGGATGGCAAGGATGATATGATCCGCTGCTTCAAGGTCAGAACCTATCAAACGGAGCAGGAGCAGGGCCGCGACATCGCGATCATCGGCGCAGAAAGGGCAACGACCAAGAAAAAGGCCGCGACCTTTGCACCGCTGGGTCAGCTGAAGCAGACGGATACCGTGCATGTTATCGGCTATCCCGGCGCGTCGGATCAGGTGATCGATCAACAGTCGCTGGATTCCACCAAATGCACCGTGACCTCCGGCGCGGTCAGCCGCATCAACATCGGCCACGACGGCACGAACGTGGTGCAGCATTCCGCACCCATGAGCGGCGGCAACTCCGGCGGCGCGCTGGTGGACGACCGCGGCTATGTGGTGGGCATGAACACCTTCACGGCGGTCAACGGCGAAAACGCCAACTACGCCATCGCGGAGGATGAGCTGATCCGCGCCATGAATGAATACAACGCCACCTATCAGTTTGCCAGCGTAACGCCGGTGTGGCTCATTGTGCTGATCGTGGTGCTGGCCCTTGCACTGATCGCAGGCGTGACGCTGCTGATCGTTCATAAGAACAGGAAGCCTGTCGCCCGTCAGGCCACGGTACCCGTGCCTGCGCCTGCGCCCGTGCAGCAGAGCCATCAGCTGGTGTGCGTGCAGGGCAACAGCAAAGGTCTGACTGTGCCGCTGACGATGGGCAGCATCGTAATCGGACGCGACGCGAAGCAATGCCGCGTGGTGATAGACGACAACGGCGTAAGCCGTAAGCATTGCACCATTCGCTTTAATGGCAGCGTGGTCACGGTGACGGACGAGGGCTCCAGCTATGGCACCATGGTGCATGGCGGGAAGCTCCAGCCACAGATGCCCATGATGGTCAGCTGGGGTGAACCGATCTGCCTGGGGTCTGAGAAGTGCGTTTTCGTGGTGCGATGAGCGAGGGAGACGCGCACGAGAGACGGCGTGAAAATTGCAAGAAGCGGAGGCCATAGGGAATGTGGCCTCCGCTTTCTTTGCTTTAAGTGGGAATGGTTTGGAAGCGAGGATAGCTATGGAAAAACGAGACTGCTGTGTTTTGCATCAGTCTCGTTGCTTGGTTATGTATGATAGCTTCTAAGGGTGATTGGGGTGCTGCGGCTTGACCTCATCCGCCGCCTGCGGGCGGCACCTTCCCCAGAGGGGAAGGCGAAGGCGAGTTATTCGGCGATGACGGCGATGGCGGAGTAGTTGTCGGCTTCCTGGTCGTAGCGGGATCTCAGCAGCTTCTCCATCGCGTCCAGCCAGATCTGCGGCTGCTGACCGCCAAGGCTTGCCATTTCCCCCTCCAGCACCCACTCCCAGAAACCGTCTGTGCAAAGCAGAAAGCGGTCTCCGCGCTGTGCGCGCCCGTGGAAGGTGGTCACCTGCAGGTCGTCCCGATAGCCCATGGCACGGGTCAGCAGATTGCGGCTGCTGTGTCCGCGCACCTGCTCGGGGGTGATTTCGCCGCTGGCGACCATGCACTGGGACATACTGTGATCCTCGCTTTGGTAAAGAATGCGCCCATCGCGGAACCAGTATATGCGCGTATCGCCCACATGCGCGAAATGAACGCCTGCGCCATTAGTGCGCAGGCAGGCCAGCGTGGTCATCATGCGGTTGTTGGAGGCAAGCTGCTGCCTGCGAATGTCTGCGTTCACGGCCTGAAAGCTGGCTTCCAGGCGCTTGTCTGTCACGGGCCATACACCGGAAAGCGCCTGTACGGCTTGCTTCACCGCAAGGCCAGAGGCCCAGTCCCCCGCCCCCTGACCGCCCAGACCGTCTGCCAGCACGGCGCAGATACCGTAGCAGCCGGTGCGCACGTTCAGCGCATCCTCATTCACATCCCGGCGACCGATGTTGGTCAGGGCAGCATATTGGTATTTCATCACACGTTCTACCTTTCCCCGCATGCGGCAGGCGGATTTGTCACGCTTTCAAGCGCACGGCAAAGGTCTCTCCGCCGCTGCCCAGGCTGAAGGTCTCCCCCTCGCGCAGGGTGCGGCTCAAGCCGCTGCCGAGCTGGTCGCTGTTGATAAAGGTGCCGCAGGACGCGCCCAGATCGGTCACCCGCACCGAGCCGGGCATGGCAGGCTCCACCGCGCAGTGGATGGCGCTGACGCCCGCAGCGTGGTGCGAAAACACCACGCTGCATCGTTCAGGGTCGCGGCCCAACACCAGCCGTGCGGTCACGGGAATTTCCGCGCCTGCCAATTCCCCGGAAAGGCCCACGATCACCATGGGGCCTTTCCGGGAGTCTGGCAGGGGAACATCGGGCAAGGGGCGCGTTTTCAATTTATCCGTGTTGTCTTCCCTGCGGGCAGGCCGCGGCGTTTTGCTGAAGTGCAGGCCAAGAAGCACCCCTGCGCCAATGCAGGCCGCGGCAAGAAGCAGGATCACATACCAGGGCATTTTCTTCCCCTCCCGAACGTTTGTGCTGCCTTACGCGATCTCCAGGATCAGCGCGGTAAAGTTATCCTGATGGGGCTTGCTCTGCCCAAGGATCAGCTTTTCAAGGGCCTCGGCGGCGGTCACCGCGTCGTTTTCCAGCAGGCGGGCCAGCAGCGTGTCATCTAATGTACCGAATACGCCGTCGGTCATCATCAGCAGCTTGTCCCCATGCAGCAGACGAATGGGGGCGGTGGGAAAGTCCACCAGCACCTCGCCCGCCTTGCCTACATAGCTGGTCAGCGCCGTGGCGTTGGGGTTATCCTGCTGCCAGTCGCCCACGCCTGCGCACGCCTGCTGACGAAGCTGGCGGGCAAAGGTATGATCCCGGTTCAGCGTCAGCAGTGCACCGCTGCGCCACAGGGCAATGCGGCTGTCGCCGATGGCTGCGTAGTCCAGCCACTCGCCCCGCACCTCCGCCATGACCAGCGTGGAGCCAGCCCCCGCCTCGGCAAACTGCCGATGGGCCAGGGCCAGCGCTTTGCCGCACAGCTCGGTCAGCACCTGGGCAGAGCTGCCCTGCGCCGTGCTGTAGGCCGCCAGCGTGGCGCGTACCAGCGCCTGCGAAAGTGCGCCGCTGTTGTTCATGCCGCCCATGCCGTCCGCCAGCACGGCAAGCACGCCCTTGCTGGCGGCTTCCGTCAGGGGAGATACGCCGAAAGCGTCCTGCTGGCTGGCACGGCTGCCGATGTGATGCACGTTGCCCACCAGCGCAACATGGGGCGGCGCGAGGGTCAGGGTCTCCGGGGCAGCGGATACGGTCTGCTGCTTCGGCTTCTTCCGTGTAAGCAGCACAATGAGCAGCGTTATGCCTGCGCCCAGCAACAGGCCGATCAACCCCAGCAGCCATGCGTCCACCGTGAAGGGCGCTGCGGCCGGGACCGCCGTCACATCCGTGATGGGCAGCGAGGTAGCCTGCTGCATGCCGCCGGGGGCAAGCAGGTCGGTGAAAGTAGCAGGCAGAGAGGTCGTCTCCGGGAGAAGCGTAGGAAGGCTCGTCTCCGCCAGGACGCCGCGGGGCGCAAGCAGCGCAGTTCCCAGCAGCAGGGCGCGGAGCGCGTGTCGCTTACCGATCATGAGCGCTTCCTCCTTACTCCTCTGCCCAGTTCCAGTCAAAGTCCGGGCCGCTCAGGGGGACGAACATCAGCTTGGTCTTGCCCAGCTCCAGCCGATCCCCGTGCTTCAGGGGCGAGGTTGCCAACAGGGGCATGCCGTTCAGGCGCACGATGGAGCGTCCGCCCATGAAGCCGCAGAAGAAGCTGCGGGAATTTGCATCGTAGGTGACCACCACGGGGCTGTCCCGGGAGATGGCAGGGTCCTCGGGGATGCAGATGTCCATCTGCGCGCTGCGGCCCAGGTAGTTGTTTTCCTTGTGGATCTCATAGGAGTGACCCATGGCAGGGCCTTCGATGCACACCAGCCAGCCCACCACGGGGCGAATTTTCTGCACCATGTCCAGAGGCATGGTCTCGCCGCCTGCGATCGGCACGGTGACCCCAAGGTCGGTGGCCTGCGCGGGCTGGGTCTCGCCCAGGTCGCCCGCGGCAAGCACATGGGGCTGGGTGCTGACCTGTGCGCTGCCCGTGCCGCAGTAGGGGCAGGACTGATACCGTTCCGCATCGTAAAAGTGACCGGCACTGCATTGCTTCATTTCCATGATGGATAGCCTCCTTCGTTCCTCCATAAGTGGAGTGATCTATCAGTTTTTGAAGATACGGTTGTACGCTTTGCTTATTCCGGGTGCATTATAGCACGGGGCGCAGGCGGCTTTTTCAGTGGGATTCCACCCATCAGGCGGCATACCACGCGGCAAGCCGCGCAAGGAGCTTTCCACTGCGCTGCAAAAGCGCTGTCAGGGCCTCCTGCTGCTTTGGCATGCTGTCCAGCCGCTTGATGGCGTCCAGTTCCTGGCAGATGGGGCGGTATTTCCGCGGCGCAAGCCAGCTCAGCAGTTGCGCGGCGCGCTCGGCGGCAAGCAGCCGCTCCGGCAGCGCAGCAGGTGCAACAGGATCAGGCTGCGGCACAGATTTGGGCTGCGCCGCGCAGGCTGTGCCATACAGCATTTCCGACAGGATGGTGAAGTTGGTGGGGCGGCGGGTGGGATCCAGCTGAAGCCCCGCCATGATGGCCTGCGCCACCCTGGTCGGCAGCTTGGGACACAGCTTTTCCAAAGGGATCAGGGAGTCCTGCGCCTGACGCTGCTTTCCGTCCGGCGGCTCCACACCGGTCAGGGCGAAATACAGTGTGCCGCACAGGCCGTATACGTCCGTCCAGGGGCCCTGCCGCAGCCCGGAGCGCTGTTCCTCCTGCTCCTGCTTGGACACATACTGCTCCGGGGGTGCAAAGCCCGGACGGATGCAGACGGTCTTCGGCTCGCTGAGGTTATTCGGGCGGGCGCTGCCAAAGTCGATCAGCACCAGCTCATTCTGCTTATTGATGATAATATTGGCGGGGTTCATGTCCCGGTGCAGCACCTGATGCTCATGCAGGTCGATCATGTCCTGTAAAAAGGGACGCAGCAGGTCCAGCAGCTGCATGGGCGGCATCGGCCCACGGGTACGCACACGCTTCTCAATGGTCTCGCCGTCAATGAAGTCCATGACCAGATAGGCCGTGTTGTTAGCCTCGAAGGTATCCAGCACATGCACCACCGAGGCGCACTGCCCCAGCTTGCTGAGGGTATTGTATTCTCGCAGAAAGGCTGAGCGCCATTCCAGAAAAATATCATTGCAGTCCGCCTTGGCGTAGACGTAATCATTCGGCATGCGCTGGGCGAATTTATGGGGAAAATATTCTTTGATGGCGACCACCGTACCCAGCCGGGGCTTCAGGCTAGTCAGCTTCAGCGCCCGATAGGTCACGCCGAAGCCGCCGCCGCCCAGGGCGGCCCCCAGCAGGTATCGCCTGTTCAGAATGGTCTCCGGGGGCAGGGGCGCTGCCAGCCGGGGACGATTCGCCGGTTCGGTTTCGCCGCCGCAGGCCGGGCAGCGGTCCTGGTCGGTCACGGTCATGCAATGGATGCAGCAGCGCTGTTCGCTCATGCGGGATCCCCTCCAATGCCGTCGTTTTGCTCCGTTTCCTTCAGCACGGCCTGCAGCCGCTCGTTGCTGTCGGATTCATCGTTGTGGTACATGCAGTAGAGCATCAGCCAGTCGAACACGTTGCGGGGGTCCAGCTGGCTGTAGCCGCAGTCATCCAGCATGCTGTTCACCCGGCGGTAGCGGTCGTCAAACAGTGTCCGCGCGTCGTCGCTGATGCTGAGGTCGGGGGCTGCGCCGTCGGTGATGAGAAACAGCAGAATCAGCACCTTACGCGGTACATCCAGTCGGCGGTTGGCAATCTGCGACAGGGTCTTTTCATCGGGCCAGTGCTTTTTCAGAGACTTTGCCAGCACGCTTCCCTCCAGCGAGCGGGGCAGGTTCAGGTACATCTGCACGATTTCCCGCACGCTGTAGGGGCGTTCCGGCACGTCGTCAAACACGTCCGGGGGCTTGATCAGCACGTCCATGTACTCCTGAAAATAGGCGTAGGCGGTGTTGTGCATGCGGCCCAGGTTCAGCCGATGCTCCGTCACAAACCTGACGAAGGCCTCCTCCCCACGCACGGAGGAAAACTCATTTTCCACCATGTGGGTTTTGCCGCCGTTGCCCGTTTCAATGGCGCGGATGCGTCCGATCAACCGCAGGGCTTCATGATACCCCAATCCGTTGCGCAGGGCGTAGAGATAGGCCAGCTCCACCGGGTTGCGCTGGTGCAGGCAACCGCCGCCTGCGCAGGCGAGGAAGTTCTGCGCCGCTTCCTCGCGCATGTGCAGGGCAAACACAATGCGCACAAGCTGCTCCCGGCTTTCCGGGGCGATGCTCCCGGTGAACCAGGCGGACACCTTGCGGCGGATGGAGGCGGGGGCAGGTTCGCCGAACATGCCCTGCAGCTGCTGACACAGGGTTTCTTTCAGGGCCTGCGGGTCCTGGATGCCGGAATAGCTGGCAAGCAGTTCGGGAAAAGTGGGGACATGGATACCGCGTTCCAGATAGATGCGGGCAAATTCCGCGTTGCGGGACAGGCGGATGATCCGTTCCACCTCGCCCTCGGGCAGTGGGATTGGGCTGGGCATATGACACCTTCTTTACGGAATATCGTCAAAGTGGCTGCGGCCACTTTGACGAGAGAGGCTTTCCAGCTTGCGGCGACCAGAGGATCGCCGCAAGCTGCAAGGAATCGATTTTGCTTTGCAAAATCGACAACCCGCGAACCCGGCAAAGCCGGGTTACACGATTTCAGTCC
>CAKTYE010000007.1 GCA_934631985.1 uncultured Clostridia bacterium
GCAGCGAACTTCGCCACAGAGCCGGTAGGCGTAGACTTGGAAGCCTGTCCGCCGGTGTTGGAGTACACCTCGGTATCCAGCACCAGAATGTTGACGTCCTGATTCTGGGCCAACACATGATCCACACCGCCGTATCCGATGTCGTATGCCCAGCCATCGCCGCCGAAGATCCAGATGGACTTCTTGGTCAGCAGATCAGCACCGGCAACAACCTCGCGGGCCAGCTTGCAGGCGTCGCAGTCGCAGCCCTCGCAGATGGCATCCTTGCAGGCCGCAACCAACTTCTTGCCGGCAGCCTTGGAGCCTTCCGCGTCATCCATGTTGTCCAGCCATTCCTGACCGGCTTCCTTGATGGGCGCATCGCAGTAGTCCACAGCGATCAGCGCCTTCACGGTGTCAGCCAGCTTGTTGCGGCGCTGGGTCACAGCCAGGTTCATACCAAAGCCGAACTCGGCGTTGTCCTCGAACAGGCTGTTCGCCCAAGCGGGGCCATGGCCTTCGTTGTTGGTGGTGTAGGGGCAGGTGGGAGCGGAACCACCGTAGATGGAAGAGCAGCCCGTCGCGTTCGCAACGATCATGCGGTCGCCGAACAGCTGGGTCACCAGCTTCACATAGGGGGTCTCGCCGCAGCCCGCGCAAGCGCCGGAGAACTCGAACAGGGGCTTCAGTGCCTGGCTGTTCTTCACGCTGGCCTTGTTGGTGATGCGATCCGCAACCTCAGGCACAGTCATGGCAAACTCCCAGTTCTCTTCCTCGCCGCGCTGGGTATCCAGAGGCTTCATCTCCAAAGCCTTGTTCTTGGCGGGGCAAACCTCCACGCAGTTGCCGCAGCCGGTGCAGTCCAGGGGGCTGACCTGCATACGGTACAGCATGCCGGTAAATTCCTTACCAGTGGCCTTCTTGGTCACATAGTTTGCGGGAACCTCAGTGCCTTCCTCCACATAGATGGGACGGATGCAGGCATGGGGGCAAACCAGCGAACAGTTGCCGCACTGGACGCAGTTTTCAGGAATCCAGGCGGGAACCTTCACGGCGATGCCGCGCTTCTCGAACTTGGTGGTGCCGGTGGGGACCATGCCGCGAGGATCCAGCGCGCTGACGGGCAGCTTGTCGCCTTCCTGCGCCAGGATGGGGTGCACAAAGGTGTCGAAGTATTCGGTAGTGCCCTTCACCTTCTGGGCCACAGCGCCGGTGGTGGCGTTCGCCCATTCAGCGGGAACCTGAACCTCGTGCAGGCCGGAGATAGCGATGTCGATAGCATCCCAGTTCTTCTGGACCACCGCGTCGCCCTTCTTGCCGTAGGTCTTCTTCGCATAGGCCTTCATGTACTCGTCCGCCTGCTCGTAGGGGATCACATCCGCCAGCTTGAAGAAGGCAGCCTGCATGATGGTGTTGATGCGGTTGCCCATGCCTACCTTCGCAGCCAGGTCAATAGCATCGATGATGTAGAAGCGGGCATGCTTCTTTGCCAGCAGCTGCTTCATGGAAGCAGGCAGATGCTCATCCAGCTCATCCGCGCTCCACTGGCAGTTCAGCAGGAACACGCCGCCGTCCTTCAGGGAGGACACCATATCGTACATGGTCACATAAGCGGGGTTGTGGCAAGCCACGAAGTCAGCCGCATCAATCTGATACGGAGACTTGATGGGCTTCTTGCCAAAGCGCAGGTGAGAAACGGTCAGACCGCCGGACTTCTTGGAGTCGTAGGCGAAGTAGGCCTGCGCATACATATCGGTGTGGTCGCCGATGATCTTGATGGAGTTCTTGTTGGCGCCAACGGTACCGTCGGAACCCAGACCATAGAACTTGCAGCAGATCGCACCGGCGGGAGCGGCGTTGAACAGCTCACCCAGGGGCAGGCTGGTGCCAGTCACGTCATCGTTGATGCCCACGGTAAAGTGGTTCTTCATCTCGCCGTCCAGGTTCGCGAAGACAGCCTTCACATGGGTGGGGGTGAACTCCTTGGAGCCCAGGCCATAGCGTCCGCCAACGACCTGAATGTCCTTGCGGCCAGCCTCAGCCAGCGCAGCGCACACATCCAGATACAGCGGCTCGCCCAGGGAGCCAGATTCCTTGGTGCGGTCCAGCACAGCGATCTTCTTGCAGGTCGCGGGGATCGCAGCGATGAAGTGCTTCACAGAGAAGGGACGATACAGGTGGCACTTGATCACGCCGACCTTCTCGCCCATCTCGACCATCTTGGTCACAGCCTCGTCCGCCACGTCGCAGCCGGAGCCCATGGCGATAATGACCTTATCGGCATCGGGCGCGCCAACGTAGTCGAACAGATGATAGTGACGGCCAGTCAGCTCACCCACCTGCGCCATCGTCTCCTCAACGATTTCCGGCACAGCCAGGTAGAACTTGTTGCCAGCCTCACGGCCCTGGAAGTAAATGTCGGGGTTCTGAGCGGTACCGGCCTGATGAGGATGTTCGGGATTCAGGCTACGGGCGCGGAATTCCTCCACCTTGTCCCAGGGAACCAGCTTGGCGATCTCCTCGTACTCAGGCGCTTCGATCTTCTGGATCTCGTGGCTGGTACGGAAGCCGTCGAAGAAGTGCAGGAAAGGCACGGAAGACTTCAGCGTAGACAGGTGCGCAACCAGCGCCATGTCGCAGGCTTCCTGCACAGAGTTGCTCGCCAGCATGGCAAAGCCGGTCTGACGGCAAGCCATAACGTCGCTGTGGTCGCCGAAGATGGACAGCGCGTGATAGGCCAGCGCACGGGCGCTCACATGGAACACCGCGGGAGTCAGCTCACCAGCGATCTTGTACATATTGGGGATCATCAGCAACAGGCCCTGGGAAGCGGTGAAGGTGGTGGTCAGTGCGCCAGCGGACAGAGAGCCGTGCACAGCACCAGCTGCACCAGCCTCGGACTGCATCTCGGCGATCTTTACCGTCTGACCAAACAGATTCTTACGATTCTGTGCAGACCACTCATCCGCGACTTCCGCCATGGGCGAAGAAGGCGTGATGGGGTAAATGGCTGCCACATCGCTGAATGCATAAGCGACATGGCTGACAGCGGTATTGCCGTCAACGGTCATTTTGAGTGCCATGGATGTACCTCCTTGACAAAGATTGGACTTTCCAGCCGTCCTGGCAAAAGCCCATGGAAAATCCGCGTATTCCGGCAGGACACGCCAAAAAACGCGGGAAATCCTCGTACTTAATAATTATAAGCGTTCCGAGTTGACTTGTCAATTACAGGAAGAGCATTTTTCCTTCATTTTTATGGAAAAGCGGCGGGAAAGGCGGCATTTTCTGCCTGCATCGTTCCTTTCCCGCGCAAAGCTCACATGAATTCCTTTACGCCCAGGATGTCCTCGGCCTGACGTACCTCCGTTTCCGTGGGTGTACGCACACCGTCCAGCGGATAGTCCATGCCCAGCTTGACCCACTTGGCAAGTCCCAGCGTATGGTACGGCAGCACCTCCACCCGCATCACCGTTTGCAGGCTGCGGATGAACGCCGCCATGTCCCGCAGATCGCTTTCATCATCTGTCAGGCCCGGCACCAGCACATGGCGGATCCACATGGGCTTCCCCATCTCGCTCAGCCGACGTGCCATTGCAAGAATGTTTTCGTTGCCGTGTCCCGTCAGCAGCTTATGCTTTTCGCTGTCCATGATCTTCAGATCAAGCATCACCAAATCCGTCACGTCCATCAGCCGTGCAAACGCCGCCTGGAACGCTGCGTCATCCCGATAGGGCTGACCCGCAGTGTCCAGGGTCGTATGCACCCGATGGGCATGTGCGATCGTGAAAAGCTCCGTCACAAAGTCCATTTGCAGCATCGGCTCGCCGCCGCTGACCGTCACGCCGCCGTTTTTTCCATCCTTTCCCCAGTAGCGGCGATAGCGGTAGATTCGCTCGAACAGCGCCTGCGCCGTAAACCGCTGCGTATCGGCACTGTCGCCGCACCAGGTTTCGGGATTGTGGCAGTATTGGCACCGCATGGCGCATCCCTGCATGAACACAACAAAGCGCACGCCCGGGCCGTCCACCAGGCCAAAGGTCTCCAGGGAATGAATGCGTCCCTCTGTCATGGCTTACATGTGCGTGTGGCAGGTACGTGCGATCACGTCCAGCTGCTGCTCACGGGTCAGGTCAATGAACTTCACCGCATAGCCCGAAACGCGGATGGTGAAGTTAGCGTATTCTTCCTTCTCCGGGTGCTCCATGGCGTCCAGCAGCTTTTCCTTGCCAAACACGTTCACATTCAGGTGATGCGCGCCCTGGTCAAAGTAGCCGTCCATGACCTGCACCAGATTCGCCGCGCGTTCCGCCTCGCTGTGACCCAGCGCGTCCGGGTTGATGGTCTGGGTGTTCGAGATGCCGTCCAGCGCCCAGTGATAAGGCAGCTTCGCCGTAGAGTTCAGCGAGGCCAGAAGACCGTTCTGCTCTGCGCCGTAGCTGGGATTCGCGCCGGGGGCCAGCGGTTCCCCTGCCTTGCGTCCATCCGGCATCGCGCCCGTCGCCTTGCCATACACCACGTTGGAGGTAATGGTCAAGATCGAGGTGGTCGCTTCGGAATCGCGGTAGGTGTGGCGGCGCTTGATCATCTCCAGGAAGGTCTTCAGCAGCCAGCAGCCGATCTCGTCCGCACGGTCATCGTCATTGCCGTAGCGCGGGAAATCACCTTCGGTGATATAATCCACCACAACGCCCGTTTCGTCGCGCACCGTCTTGACCTTGGCATACTTGATGGCGCTCAGGGAGTCCACCACATGGGAGAAGCCCGCAATGCCTGTGGCAAAGGTACGGCGCACATCCGTATCGATCAGCGCCATCTCTGCCGCTTCATAATAGTACTTGTCGTGCATGTACTGGATCAGGTTGAGGGTATTCACATACAGCCCCGCCAGCCAGTCCATCATGGCAACATACTTCGGGATCACCTCGTCATAGGTCAGATACTCCGACGTGATCGGTGCATAGGCCGGGCCGACCTGCTCACGGCTCTTCACGTCCACACCGCCATTGATGGCATACAGCAGGCACTTCGCCAGATTCGCCCGCGCACCGAAGAACTGCATTTCCTTGCCCGTCTGCGTTGCGGACACGCAGCAGCAGATGGAGTAGTCATCGCCCCATACAGGCTTCATCACGTCGTCATTCTCATACTGCACAGAGCTGGTGCGGATGGAAATCTCCGCCGCATACTTCTTGAAGGCCTCAGGCAGGCGGCTGGAATACAGCACTGTCAGGTTGGGTTCCGGGGACGGCCCCATGTTTTCCAGCGTGTGCAGGAAGCGGTAGTCAGTCTTCGTCACCATGGAGCGTCCATCCACGCCCGTGCCGCCAACCTCCAGCGTCGCCCACACCGGGTCACCGCTGAACAGCTGGTTATAGGAGGGAATGCGGGCAAACTTCACCATGCGGAACTTCATGACCATGTGGTCGATCAGCTCCTGCGCTTCGTCCTCCGTCAGCAGGCCCTTTTCCATGTCCCGTTCCAGATAAATATCCAGGAAGGTGGAAATGCGGCCCACGCTCATGGCTGCGCCATTCTGCGTCTTGATCGCTGCCAGATAGCCGAAGTAGAGCCACTGCACCGCCTCGTGGGCGTTCTTGGCAGGCTGCGAAATGTCATAGCCATAGACCGCCGCCATCTTCTTCATGCCCTGCAGGGCTGCAATCTGCATGGACACTTCCTCGCGCTGACGGATGATATTGTCCGTCATGGTGCCATCGCCGCAGTTCGCCAGATCCTTCTGCTTTTCTTCAATCAGGAAGTCGATGCCGTACAGCGCTACGCGGCGATAGTCGCCCACAATGCGTCCGCGGCCATAGGTGTCCGGCAGGCCCGTAATGATCTTATTATGACGCGCCCTCTTCATTTCAGGCGTATAAGCGTCGAACACGCCCTGGTTGTGGGTGCGGCAGTATTCCGTAAAGATCTTATGCAGCTTAGGGTCGGATTCATAGCCGTAGGTCTCACATGCCTTTTCCGCCATTTTGATACCGCCGAAGGGCATAAATGCGCGCTTGAGCGGCTTGTCCGTCTGCAAGCCCACAACCTTTTCCTGAGCCTTCAGCTCCTCGCTGATGTAGCCGGGGCCATAAGCCGTCAGACCGGACACCACATGGGTCTCCATGTCCAGCACGCCGCCCTTGGCGCGCTCCTCCTTTTGCAGCCCCTGCACCACCTGCCACAGCCGCTCGGTAGC
Organism: uncultured Clostridia bacterium; assembly: GCA_934631985.1. GTDB lineage: Bacteria > Bacillota > Clostridia > Christensenellales > Aristaeellaceae > Egerieenecus. The sequence continues at coordinate 6,176 of CAKTYE010000007.1, forward strand.
TTCCGTAGGGCCTGCCAGGAAAGAAGCATCGCCGTCATAGGGCTGATAGTTCTTCTGAATAAAATCCCGGATGTTGACTTCTTCCTTCCAGATACGGCCCTCAAAGCCTTCCCACTGTTCAAATTCCTTCATCCGTTATCTCCTTCCAGGTTATAGAAAATAAGTTAACTGCGTTTAACCATTCAGAAAAAGAAAAGCCCGCTACGCTTTGGTTCCCTCTTCTTGCAGCAGGTTTCATTTTCCGGCAGTATCTTACTGCTTTTTCATCATATCATGATTTATTGAAAAGGCAAGGGCGATGTCCAGAAAAAACCATGGAACATTTTTGTGCAATTGGCGGCGGTCCAATGATATGGATATAAATTTAACAAACCAACCGTTTTTAATCATCCTGTACATGCTGTGGTTCCCGCCCAAGCAGATAATCTGTTGTAACGTGATACAAATCCGCAAGCGCAACCAGATGCCTTATGGGCAATTCATTGGCTCCCCGCTCATATCTTGCATACATCGTCTGCGACGTATGCAGATAGTCGGCAACCTGTTGCTGCGTCATATCATGATCTTCACGCAGATCGCGCATACGTCTTGTATAGTTCAAGCTATCCACCTCACGGTTAGTATAAGCATCCCACCCGTACAGGCTTGATATTAGTAAATATATTTACTGTAATGAGAACATTCTTTCCCGGCATTCATCTTACAAGGAGGTATCTTTTCCATGCGCAACCAACAATATGAGCGAAGATGAATTAACGGCTGATGAATGGAATTACTACCTTGATTGCTTGTTGTGCATTGTTTGCTTTTTTGTTTCTTTTTGTTTATAATAAATCCGTTCTGCATTCCCAAGGAAACAGAAGGAGTATTCGTTCATGAAAACAACTGCCATTATCGGCGGCGGAGCGGCAGGACTGGCAGCGTCCCTTGCTGCGGCGCGTCACGGCGACCGCGTGCTGCTTCTGGAGCGCATGGATCGTGTGGGGAAAAAGCTGCTTGCCACCGGCAACGGACGCTGCAACCTGATGAACATGTCCGCACCCGCCTATCCCGGCGGAAGCGCCTTTGCTGCCGCCGTCCTGCAAGCCTGCGGCACGGACGCTTTGACCCGCTTCTTTGAAACCATCGGTCTGCGGCTTCGCATTGAGGATATGGGCCGCGTATACCCAGTCAGCGGGCAGGCGGCCTCCGCGCTGGACGCGCTTCGTCTGGCGCTTGTCCGCGAGGGCGTTCAGGTGCGCGTATCCACCCCTGTGACCGCCATGAAGCGTGAAGGCAGTGTTTTTCTGCTGCAAACGCCTGACAGCATACTTTCCGCTGATCGCGTGATCGTCACCGGCGGCGGCAAGGCCCAGCCCAAACTGGGCAGCGATGGCTCCTGTTATGCGCTGCTGACTGGACTGGGCCATCGTCTGAACCGCCCCTTCCCCGCCCTGACGCAGATCGAAACAGACCCGGCTCCCCTGCGCGGTCTGTCCGGCATTCGCATCAAAACAGAAGCCTGGATCACCAAGGGTACTGCCGTGCTGCACCGTACCGCAGGCGAAGCGCTTTTCACGGATTATGGTCTCAGCGGCGTGTGCATCATGCAGTTGGCCCGTTATGCGCAGTGCAAAAACGCACAGCTCCACCTGAATTTGGCGCTTGCCATGGGTTGTGCCACGGAAGCCGATTTGCAGGAGGAGCTGCACCGCCGCCAGCGTCAATGGCCTGACGCGCCCCTGGAACAGCTTTTTACGGGGCTGTGCGTTACGCGGCTGGGCGCGGCGCTGCTTCGCTGTGCTGGCGTTGGGCCGTTGTCCCGCCCTATTCGTTCGCTTACTGCCGCCGATTTGGACGCGCTTGCTGCGCTGGCAGCCGACTTCGCCCTGCCTGTTCTCGGCGTAAAGGGCTTTGAGAGTGCGCAGGTCACCGCCGGGGGCATTGATACTGCGGACTTTGCGCCAGAAACGCTTGCGTCCCTGCTGGTCCCCCAGCTCTATGCTGCCGGAGAAGTGCTGAATGTGGACGGTGACTGCGGCGGATTCAATTTGATGTTTGCCTTTGCCAGCGGCCTGTTGGCTGGCTGCGAAGGTCATTTGGAGGAGGTTCTTGCATGACCCTGGTCGAAACGCTCTGTCAAGAATTTAAGCTCGCCCCCTGGCAGGTGGAGGCCGTTATTTCCCTGCTGGATGCAGGCAATACCCTGCCCTTTATCGCCCGTTACCGCAAGGAAGCTCATGGTTCACTGGATGACACCACCCTGCGCGACCTCAGCGACCGACTGACCCAGCTTCGCAATGTACAGGCCCGCCGGGATGAGATCGTTTCCTCCCTGAAAAAGCTGGAAAAATGGACGGAGGAGCTGCAAGCCGCGCTGGATAACGCCGCCACCATGGGCCAGTTGGAGGACATTTACCGCCCCTACAAGCCCAAGCGCCGCACCCGCGCCATGATCGCAAAGGAAAAGGGGCTGGAGCCGCTGGCGGATGTGCTGCTGCTTCAGCTCACCAAGGCCAAGACCCCCGAGGAGCTATGCAGGGATTATACCGCACCTGACAAGGGTGTAAACACCCCGGACGAAGCCCTGCAAGGCGCAATGGACATTCTGGCCGAGCGCATCAGCGACGATGCAGGCGTTCGTGCCAAGCTGAAAAGCCTGTATCACCAAACCTGCCAGGTGCAGACCCGGGCCGCAGGCGAGGAAGACAGCGTCTACCGCATGTATTACGATTATCAGGAGCCGCTGCGCCTGATGCCTTCTCACCGTGTGCTTGCCATGAACCGCGGTGAGAAGGAGGGCTTCCTCAAGGTAGGCCTCGCGGTGGATGAAAATCAGGTGCAGCGCGTCATTCAGCAGGAATATGTGGCGCATACCGGCAGCATTGCCACGCAGTATGTCGTTGCCGCCTGCGAAGACGCTTATGACCGCCTGATCGCTCCCTCGCTGGATACCGAGCTTCGCAATGCCCTGACTGACAAGGCGCAGCAGGCTGCGATCCGCGTGTTTGCCCTAAACCTGAAGCCCCTGCTGATGCAGCCCCCGGTGAAGGGCAAGGTTGCCATGGGCCTTGACCCGGGCTATCGCATGGGCTGCAAGGTGGCTGTCGTGGATGCAACCGGGCGCGTGCTGGACACGGCAGTAGTATACCTGACCAAATCACAGGCCGAAGCCGCCGCTGCAAAGGCCAAGCTGGAAGCGCTCATCCGCAGGCACCATGTGGAGATCGTCGCCATCGGCAACGGTACCGCCAGCCGGGAAACGGAGCAGTTCTTCGTGGATGTCATGCGCGACATGAATCTTGGTAAGAGCCTCAGCTATATGGTGGTCAGCGAAGCAGGCGCTTCCGTATATTCCGCCTCGAAGCTGGCGGCAGAGGAATTCCCGCAGTTTGATGTGAATCTGCGGTCTGCGGTGTCCATCGCCCGCCGTCTTCAGGACCCGCTGGCTGAGCTGGTCAAGATCGACCCCAAGGCCATTGGCGTAGGTCAGTATCAGCATGACCTGAAGGAAGCTGAGCTGGACGAAGCCCTTTCCGGTGTGGTAGAGGACTGCGTAAACGCCGTTGGTGTGGATGTAAACACTGCCAGTCCCTCCTTGCTGTCGCATGTTGCAGGCGTGAACGCCACAGTGGCAAAGAACATTGTGGCTTACCGGGAAGAAAACGGTGCATTTGCTTCCCGCGCAGCGCTGAAAAAGGTCCCCAAGCTGGGGCCGAAGGCCTTTGAACAGTGCGCGGGCTTTCTGCGCATTCCCGGCGGCAAGGACCCCATTGAGAACACAGGCGTTCACCCGGAAAGCTACGCTGCCGCCAAGGCGCTGCTGGCACGTTTCGGCCTGACCCCCGCTGAAGCCGCCACAGGCATGCTGCAAAAGGAAGCCGAGCTGGTGGGCTATGCCAAGCTAGCGAAGGAGCTGGACATTGGCGAGCCAACCCTGAAGGACATGGTACGCGAATTGAGCAAGCCGGGCCGCGATCCCCGTGACGAGCTGCCCCCGCCCCTGCTGCGCACCGATGTGGTAGAAATGGACGACCTTGTTCCCGGCATGGAGCTGAAGGGTACCGTGCGCAATGTGACGGACTTTGGCGCGTTTGTGGACATCGGCGTGCATCGAGACGGTCTGGTGCATATCAGCCAGCTGGCTCAGCGCCGGGTAAATCACCCCAGCGAGATCGTTCGCGTTGGCGATGTGGTGACCGTCTGGGTGCTGGAAGTCGAGAAGATCAAGAACCGCATCAGCCTGACCATGCGGAAACCTGCCGAAAAAAAGCAATAAGCTTTGCTGTGAATGAAGCTGTTTCCATTTGCCTACATAAAAAGGACATGCAGCCGTGCATGTCCTTTTTGCTGTCCTGTACCTTCTTTGTTTAACAGCAAGCCGCCCGGAAACGTTTTCAGTCTCCGGGCGGCTTGTTTTTATGCCTTTGTTTCTTTCAGTTTTTCCAGAAACGCCGCTTCATCCAGCACAGGAATCCCCAGCGTCTGTGCCTTGGTCAGCTTGCTGCCTGCCGCTTCACCTGCCACCACAAATGCCGTCTTTTTGCTGACAGAAGAAGCTGCTTTGCCGCCATGCTGACGGATCAGTTCCTCCGCATCGTTTCGGGACAGCGTGGGCAGCGTTCCCGTCACCACAACCGTCAGGCCCGACAGGATCCCGCCCTCCTGCTTTTGCGCTTCACGGGGACGCACCCCCGCCGCCAGCAGGCGCACAATCATCTCCATGTTTTCCGGGAAGGAGAAGAACTCCGTGATGCTTTGCGCCACCACATCGCCAACATCCGGGATGGCTGTCAGCTCTGCCTCTGTAGCCTGCTCCACCTTTTCCAGCGTACCAAAGGCCGCCGCCAGATCGCGTGCCGTTTTGCGGCCTACATTTGGAATACCCAGCGCAAATAGGAATGCATCCAACGGGCAGTCCTTGCTTTTTTCCAGCGCCGCCAGCAGATTGCCTGCTTTCTTTTCCTTGAAGCCCTCCAGGGCCAGCGCCTGCTCCATGGTCAGGCTGTACAGGTCTGCAGGGTCTCGGACGTTCATTTGGTCGTAGACCTGCCCGGCCGTCTTTTCCGAGAAGCCCTCGATGTCCATGGCATTGCGGCTGGCAAAGTGGCTCAGCCGGGCCACCGCCTGGGGACGGCAGCTCACGCGGTTCATGCAGAAGATGTGCGCGCCGCGTTCCTCCAGCAGATGACCGCAGGCCGGGCAATGGGTCGGCTTTTCAATGGGCTTTTCTCCCGGCTGCGGCTCCCCCACACGGCCCATGATCTCAGGGATCACATCGTTGCTGCGTCGGATCCACACCGGTGCGCCAATGGCGACCTGCTTGCGCTGAATGTCGCCCCAGTTGTTCAGGGTAGCTTTGCGAACCGTCACGCCATAAAAATCCACAGGCTCCAAGTGTGCCAGGGGCGTTAGCTTCCCTGTACGTCCCAGCTCCCAGGTCACCTTTTTCAGCGTGGTGACGCTTTCCTCAGCCTCGAATTTGTAAGCCACAGCCCAGCGCGGGAACTTGTCCGTAAAGCCCATCTGGCTGCGCAGTGCAAAGTCTCCCACCTTCACCACCACGCCATCGATCAAGAAATCCAGCGTATTGCGAATCTCCTCAATGTGGCGGATGCAGGCGATCAACTCCTCGCCGTTCTTCGGCTCGCCAAGATAAGGGCTGACCGGGAAGCCGTTCTGCCGCAGAAAGTCCAGCATCCCCGGCTGACTGTCATAGGGTGGATTTTCGATGGTGCCGATCTGATAGAAAAATGCGTCCAGCTTCCGGGAAGCCGTCACCGCCGGGTCCAGATTGCGCAAAGCGCCTGCCGCAGCATTGCGGGCATTCTTCAGCGGCTCCTTTGCAGTCTTATTATATTCCTCCAGCACGCTCAGGCGCATGATGCACTCGCCCTGCACCTCCAAAATTCCCTTGTATGGAATGGTGAAGGGCACGTTGCGCACCGTCCGCGCCTGGGGCAGAATGGCCTCGCCTACCTCGCCGTTGCCGCGGGTCGCCGCCTGCACCAGCAAGCCGTCCTGATAGGTCAGGTTCAACGTCAGGCCGTCAAATTTATATTCCACATAGTATTGCAGGTCGCTGCGGCCCGCCAGCTTTTCCGTGCGGCGCACCCAGTCCTCCAGGGCGCTGATGGACTGCACCTTGTCCATGCTCCACAGGCGGGTGATGTGTCGATGCTGTTCAAAGCCCTTCAACGGCTCGCCGCCCACCCGATGAGTAGGCGAATCCGGCAGCACCACGCCCGTGGTCTTTTCCAGCTGGGTCAGCTCATCATACAGCGCATCCCACTGCATATCCGACAGGGGCGAGTCTCCCCTGGTGTAATACGCCTGGGACGTTTCATTCAGGCGATCCACCAGTTCCCGCATTCGTGCGGCAGGTTCCATGGTCACTCCTCCTCGGATTTTACAATGGGCGCAATGGACAGTGCAAATTCCTTCACGCCATAAGCAGTAAACTCAATGGCGATCCGTGCATCTGCGCCGGTTCCCTTCAGCTCCACCACGCTGCCCTCGCCAAACTTTTTATGGATCACATGGTCCCCGGGCTTGAACAGGTTTTGCAGCGCAGAGGAGCTGTTCTGCCGCGCCTTGGAGGGCGTGAAGCCCTTCTGCACACCGGGAATATCCAACATATTGCCGCCTAGGGTCAGTCGGGGCTGTCCCAGCTGGCTCACCGACGGGGTAGATTTCAGGCCGTAGCCGCTGGTGTAGCTCCGCGGCTGAGGCTGGGGCGTATCCCGGAAGGTCTGCTTCCGCTTCGCTTCCCACTCGTCCTCCAAAAGCCGTTCCGGGATCTCCGACAGGAAGCGGCTCGGCGCGTTATGGTTCACCTGATTATACAGCATGCGCTGGCTGGCGCGGGACAGGAACAGGCGCTTCTGAGCGCGCGTAATGCCCACATAGCACAGACGACGTTCCTCCTCCATGCGTGTTTCATCCATCAGGCTGCGGCCCGAGGGGAAGATGCCCTCCTCCATGCCCGTAATGAACACATTGGGGAATTCCAATCCCTTGGCGCTGTGCAGCGTCATCATGGTGACGTACTGCTTATCCTCCTCCGCCTGATCAAGCTCTGTGACCAGGGCAACATTCTCCAAATAGTCCTCCAGCGTGGCGTTCTCTGTTTGTTTGGCGAACTCGGTCACTGCGCCCAGGAATTCCTTGATGTTCTCCACACGGCTGCGGGCCTCGTCCGAGTCCTCCTTCTCATACTGTGCAAGCAGACCAGTCTGCTCCACAAGCTGGTTCACAAACTGATCCAGCGGCAGCTCCTCCTTCATCGCCATGAAGGTCGTCATCATGGTGAAGAAGTCCGTGACGCACTTGCGCGGACGGGAGGACAGGCTTCCCGGCAGATCGGACAAAGCGCTGAACAAGGGCATCTGCTGGGCCTGCGCATGTGCCACCAGCTCCGCAATGGTCGCATCGCCGATGGCCCGCTTGGGTACGTTGATGATGCGGCGCAGCGAAACGTCATCCGTGGGATTGGCGATCACCCGCAAATAAGCGATCACATCCCGAACCTCCTTGCGGTCATAGAAGCGCTGACCGCCGAACACACGGTACGGAATGCCGGAGCGCATGAGCATTTCTTCCAGCACACGGCTCTGGGCGTTCGTGCGGTAGAGGATCGCCATATCGCCATAGCTTTCCCCGTGCCGATTCAGCTTCTTCATGCGGTCTGCCACCCAGGCAGCTTCTTCGCGCTCGTCGCCCGCGCAGAACAGCTTGATAGTCTCACCCGCGCCCTGCTCCGTCCACAGCGCCTTTTCCTTTCGGCCCGCGTTATGAGCGATCACCTGATTCGCTGCGTCCAGAATGTTCGCCGTGGAGCGATAGTTCTGTTCCAGCTTGATGACCTTTGCATCCGGGTAGTCCTTTTCAAAGTCCAGGATGTTGCGAATATCCGCGCCGCGCCAGCCGTAGATGGACTGGTCGTCGTCGCCCACCACGCACAGGTTGCGGCTCTTGTCCGTCAGCAGCTTCACCAGCATATACTGCGCATAGTTCGTGTCCTGATATTCATCCACCATCACATAGTGAAAACGATCCCGATAGCTTTCCAGCACAGGCGGATGATCTGCCAGCAGCTCCAGCGTCTTCGTCAGCAAATCGTCAAAGTCCAGCGCGTTCGCCGCCTTCAGGCGCTGCTCATAGGCGACGAAAACATCGTGCATCGTCTGGCTGCGGAAATCCCGGTCTGACTTGGCAAACCACTCGTCAGGCCCCATCAGCTTATTTTTTGCATCAGAAATTTTCGCGCGGATCTCCCGGGGCGGCAGGAACTTCTCATCAATGTTCTGCCGCTTGAGGATCTCCTTAATCACAGCGTTCTGATCGTCATCGTCATAGATCGTGAAGGAGCGGGTATATCCCAGCTTCTCAATATCCCGCCGCAGAATACGCGCACAGGTGGAGTGGAAGGTGGAGATCCACGCGCTTTCGGCCCGCTCGCCCACCAGCTGGGTGATGCGCTCCTTCATTTCCTTCGCCGCTTTATTGGTAAAGGTCAGCGCCAGGATCGACCAGGGCTGCACCCCATGCTCCATCAAATTTGCCACGCGATATGTCAGGGCGCGTGTTTTGCCGCTGCCAGCGCCCGCAAGGATCAGCACCGGCCCCTCCAGGGTCTCTGCTGCCAGACGTTGCTCCGGGTTCAACATGCTCAAATCCATCGTTGTGTCTCCTTCTCTCCATCACGCTTGTGGCACAGCATCCAATGCCGGGGCCTGCATGCTGCAGCGCCCATGCGTTTTTATTCCGCGTCGGGCTTTTCGGGAAGCTCGCCCGTTTCTTTTAGCTGCTCCAGCACCTGCTGGTATCCCTCCGCGCCATAAAGCAGCGCGCGGTTGACCCGGCTGATCGTCGTGGAGGATGCGCCGGTGCGCTTGACGATCTCCTGATAGGTCACGCCCTGATGCAAAAGCACCGCCACCTCCAGCCGCTGGGCCATGCTTTTGAACTCGGCAATGGTACTGACATCCTCAAAAAAGCGATAGGCTTCTTCCTCATTCTGAAGCGACAGCACCGCCTTGACCAGCAGGTCTGTCTGCGGATTGCGAACCCTCGGCGTAAACATCAGCGCCTTTTCCTCCTTCGTCCTTTCCGGCGTGCGCAGGCGACCCGCCGGGACAATTCATACAAAAAATGCCGCGCGTTATCCTGTGGAGCGACCGAATCGGACCGACCCATGCTGTGGAATATCGCGCCAGCATCCCACTGCGCGCTGTAAGCGGCATCTGTTTTGATTATAGCATATTTTTCCCATTTACGCCAGTAAAAGAACACGACATCAGCGGCTCTTTTTCGCACGGGACATATAAAAAAGCGAAGGGCTTCACCATTGGAAGCTCTCCGCTTTTTCATTCCGGGTCCGTTCGCACCCGGTCAGGCGAGCTTGTTTACTTGTTGACCACCAGCAGCAGCAGGGACAGCACCACGAAAACCGCCGCGCTGATCTTGGTGATAAGCGCCAGCTTGGCCTCAACGGTCTTGGCCTTGTTCTTGCTGAAGTAGTTATCCAGTTGTCCGGAAATAGCGCCCATGCCGCTCACGTTACCCTGCTGCAGCAGCACCGTAACAATCATGACCAGCGCAGCCAGAACAATGACCACCGAAAATATCACAGACAGTACACTCATCGGGCAAAACCTCCTCGAAATCAGCTTGTTCATCATAACACATTGGCAGGAAAAAGACAAGCCCCCCGGAAGAAATTTGTCAATCCTCGCCGCGCTGCCTCAGCAGTGCGCGGGCCGTGTCCTCATCCTCCGCAAGGTAGGTAAAGCGCTGAAACGCTTTGCCGTCCCGCTCCACCGTTTCCAGCCACATGGACGCAGGACGCACCCAGAGTCCCCGCTCCCCATACAGGGCCTGATACACCACCAGCTTCTCCATGGTCTCGGAGTGGTGCGCAACGCCGATCAGGCGATACAGCTTCCCCTTAAAATGGCGGTAAACGCCCTGCTTCAGCTCCATGCTTTGCCTCCTGCCGTGCGTGTCATCTTGCCTGGATTATATGCCTTTTATAAGGCAGTGTCAAGCGCACCGTGTCGAAGCTGCGGGAAAAATGATTGACAAATGGGCCGCATCTGTCGCATACTAGTTTTATTGTCCCGATTTCACTGCATGAGAAGAGGTTTAGGACATGCTGACCCTGATTGTAAATCCCACCGCCGGTACCGGCTATGCGCAGAAGGTCGCAGCACAGCTTGAAGCAGCGCTGCAAAAGCGCGGCGTTTCCCACGAACTGATTTTTACCGAGCATCCCGGTCATGCCACCGAGCTGGCACAGGCTGCCGCCCAGCGCAGCGACTGCGAAGCCGTGCTTTCCGTTGGCGGCGACGGCACCGCTTATGAAGTTGCCTGCGGGCTGCTGCACACCCAAAAGCCGCTGGGTATGATTCCGGCAGGCACGGGCAATGATTTTATCAAGACGACCGGCACACCCAAGGACCCCATGGCGGCGCTGGACTTTATCCTGACACACAAGCCCCGCCCCGTGGACATCGGCCGCCTGAACGACCGCATGTTCCTGAACGTGTGCGGCACAGGCTTTGACGTGATGGTGCTGGACAACGCTGAGAGCGCCAAGAAGCACTTTCGCGGACTGCTGCCCTACATGATCGGCCTGATCCGCGCGATTTTCCATTACCACCCTGTGCATGTGTGCCTGCAGGTGGATGGTCAGTCCATGGAGAAGGACGTGCTGGTCTGCACCATTGCCAACGGACGGTACATTGGCGGCGGCATCCCCATCTGTCCTGCAGCAGAGCCGGGCGATGGACTGCTTGATCTGCTGGTGGTGGATGATGTGCCACGCCGCCGCATCCCCCGCTACCTGCCCGCGCTGATGGGCGGAAAGCTGCTGACGCTGCCCATTGCCAAGCATGTACGCTGCCGTGAGATCGCGCTGCGTTCTCCCAGCATGCGCCTGAACGTGGATGGCGAGATCTTCACCATGGACGAGGCTGATTTTGCCATTCTGCCCGGTGCGCTGCTGCTGTATTGGTAATTTGTTAATTCCTGATGAATCTTTCATGAGAATGGCAGGATTTTCCCCCACGCTGCAAGAAATGCTTTCCATGTAAGGACGGTCTACCTAACTTACATACCGCGGCGATCCGCGCCGCAGTTTGCCGCAAACCGGCAGCCACATTTGGAAAGGATGGATGAATATGGCAGAATTTAGCGATAAGATGAAAAAGGCCTGGATGAAAAGCATGGAGGCCATCGGCAACACCGCCAGCAGCATCGCGGACAACACCCGCTACAAGGTCAACGAAATGAATCTGGTCAACCGCCGCCGGGAGATCCTCTCAGACTTCGGTGCGCAGGCTTACGCCCTGTGGCAGAAAGGTGAAAGCTTTCCCGAGGAGCTGGCAAAGAAGCTGGAAGAGCTGAGCCGTGTGGACAAGGAGCTGAACGCGCTGCGCACCGAGCATCTGGCTGGTGTGAACACGGCAGATACCGCCAAGGCGGACGCTCCCGCGCAGGATGCGGAAGCACCCGTAGATGAAGCCGCACAAAAGATTGATGAGGCTGTGCAGCAAGCGGAAGCCGCTGCAAAGAAAGCCGACATCAACAAAAAGGCGGATGCGGCGCTTGACACCATCGGCAGCACGCTGAAATCTGTCGGCACTTCCATTGGCAATGCGATCTCCTCCATGGCCAATAGCCTGAGCGGCAAGAAGACCGACAAACCTGCTGAAAAGCAGCCGGAAGCCGCAAAGCCAGCGCAGCCCGAGGATGTACCGACACTGGTCATTCCTGAAGAGGATGCACAGCCTGATGATTTGCCCGTGGAGGAGCCTGACGAACTGCCTGCGGAAGAAGCGGACGATTTGCCCGCAGAGGAAGCGGACGATTTCTCTGAAGTTTCCGAGGATGAACCGCAGGTTGAGGCTTCCGAAGCCTCCGAAACCTCCGAAACCTCCGAAACCTCCGAAACCTCCGAAACCTCTGAGGAGTCCGCCCAGCCCGATGAGCACCCGGATGAGTACACCGTAGAATAACCAATGCGCCGATGGCTTTCCGCTGTCGGCGCATTTTACTGCATGAAGAAACGGGGTATCTTCTCAGCGTTGGAAGATACCCCGTTTTCTTTTTGTTACTGCATTGCCGCCTGGAAAGCCTCGATGAATTCCGGGCAGCTCCAGGTACCGCAGGCGCTCAACTTATCGTCCTTCACTGCCATCTGCACCGTCAGGCCGTTGTCCAGCTGAATCAGCAGGGACTGCTCACCCTTCACCGTGCCGCTGCTGGAGAAAGAAGCATTGTTCAGCAGGGTTTTGACCAGGCTCTCCGCCGTGCTTTGATCCGTGATGGTTCCCACATCGCTCAGTTCAACCGCCAGCACATGACCGCTGATCTGCAATGTATCGCTCAAATCCTCGCTGCCCTTCACGGAGTTGCCGTTAAAGCTCACCCGCTGGAACACACGGTACTTGCCATCCACGTTTGCCGCCACCAGCGTTCCGTCCATGCCGCTGATGGCATAGATCGTCTCGCCCTGGCTGACTGTGTTGCTCATCACCACGTCCGTGCCGGACAGCGCAGGCTCCGTGGTATATTCCGCCACCGTACCCAGCGAACCGCCCAGCAGCTCATCGCCAATGGATGAAGGATTCGCCAGCATGCGGTAATAGCGTCCATTCACGCCCACCATGGGGAAGCTGCCGCCCGAGGACTTCGCCCAAATGCTGCGATAGCTGGGGGTGCTGCCCGTGCTGGACAATTGCACCGATCCTGCAGGCAGATCGCCACGCATCATGGGCGCGTCCGTTGCATCGCCGGCCCGCTGGCTGAGCAGCACTACGCCCGCGTCATCCGCATTTTGCGGCTGTCCCGTCAGCTGCGGCAGGGCGAAGATCACGCCCACTGCCAGCACCAGCGCACAGCACACCGCCGGGACCCAAGCCGGCACCACTGCGCGGCGTTCCTTTTTGCCTTCCCGCGCTGCGCGTTCAATACGATATTTCAGGTTCTGCCCGGCAGTTAAACCGCCAAGCCCCTGTTCCACAACCTCAGGCAGCTGTTCCAAATGCTTCACCGGGCATCCCCTCCCTTCAAAATAGATTCCAGTTTTTTTCTGCCGCGCGATAAGCGGCTGGAAATCGTTCCCTCCGGCAAGTCCATCATCTCCGCAATCTCCGTTATGCCATACCCCTGATAATAGTGCAACAGGATCACCTCGCGGAAGCTGCTTGGCAGCTGATGAATGGCGCTCATCAGCTCCTGCTGATCTGTCAGCTTGCCGATCTCATCCGGCGCAGGGACCAGCTCGAAGGCCGGGCTGCCCAGAATGACCCGCTTGACCCATGCACCCCGCCACAAATCACGGCAGCGGTTCAGCGCAACCTTGAGCAGCCAGGCCTTCTCCTTCCCCTCGGGAAGCACAGGGGCATTGGTGATCAGCCGAACAAAAACGTCCTGGCAAACGTCCTCCGCCTTCTGCCTGTCTCCCAGGTAGAAATAGCTCACGCGAAGCACATCCGTGGCGTATTGCTCATACATCCTTTCGAAATACGCCATGTCGCCCGCGTGATTGTCCCCCGAAGGGGCCTTCATGCGTTGCTCATCCATTCAAACGATGTTCCTTCCCGATTCGTTCCATCAAAGTTGTAACAAAAGAATGAAGATTTTGACAACTTTGTGTAACGTTCAAATTTACTCTCCATATCGAAGATTTTCTGTGCCGAACGCCTGCCAGCCAGCCGCCGAGCATGACCTTCCACACATTCCGACAAGATTATAGCATGCCCGTCCGCAGGAGACAAGTTCCTTTTCCTGGCCATAGTCCCCGGAGTTGTAACAATTTCCGGCTTCCCTTCGGTCGATGCCATCCAGAAGCATACCGTAGTCTATTTCCTATTCCCATGGAAAGACCGCCGTCCATTTACAACAAAAAGCGTCTCACCCTCCCGCAGGAGAACGAGACGCTCTGTTCAGCAGTACTTCAATTCCGTGGGCTTACCCAGTCGCTTCAGGCACTCAGAAATGTCCTTCACCAGCCGCAGCTTGATCGACAGGGAAATCGGCATATCAGGATTCTGGTGCGCGGGATTCAGCGCACGGCCTACGATGAACTTCACAGACGTGCATTTCAGCGCCAGCATTTCCGCCAGCAGATGCGCGCCATCCTTCTTTTCCATCAGCAGCTCGGGATCCTTCGTCTCCACATACTGCTCCAGGATCTCCAGCGTTTTGCCCAGCGTCACAACGCCCTCGGTCACCAAATCAATGCCCTCCATGGTGGCAATGGGCGGTACATCCGGGGAAATGTATTGCAGCATGATCTTCAGTTCTTTTCCCAGCCGCTTGCTGACAATCTGGCTGGTCGTACCGCCGCAGATCACCTTCATGCCGGGGCAGGCCAGCAGCTCGCCCACCACTTCCTCGTCATCCTCGGGATGCACCGGTGGGCCAACCATCACGCAGCAGGGATTCGGCACGCAAATGCGCAGCGCCGCCACGGTCGTATCGTCGCCAAAGTGTCCCTGGTACAGCTCGCCGCACTCGCTCAGCAGCCGATGCTGCACGTCGTAGGCCGTATCCTCCGGCTGCCATTCCTTTTCCAGAAATTGCACCACATTTTCATGCTGCCAGCCCATGTTCAACAGTTGCCCAACCCCCGCATGGATAACGCCATCTGAAAATGTGACGGCTATGTCTCCCAGTTTCAGCTTCAGGTGCGCCTCCCGCACCTGCTTGCCGGAAATATTCTGCTCGATCCATGGAATGAACACCCGCTTTCCTCCGCGCAGCAGCACGATGGTCGGGTTATCAAACTCCACGAAATAAGCGTTGCCATCCTCGTCCACCTGCATCATGGTGAAGGTGGAATAGGCGACCTCGCGCACCTTGCACACCGGCAGCGTGGACGCAATGGTCTCCACCACGTCCTTCATGTCCGTCCCCGCACTGACCATGGTGGAAATGATCTTGCTGGTCAGGCCTGCCAAAATGTTCGCCTTCACGCCGGAGCCAAGCCCGTCCGAAAGCACCAGCAGCACGCCCTCCGGCTTTTTCACTAACTCCACCTTGTCGCCGCAAAGCTCCTCGCCCCATTTCAGCTTGCTGCCCCAGCTTGTCTCAATGAAAAAGCTCATGGCGCAGCCTCCTGAGCGACAGAGGCCTTCAGCTTCAGCAGCGCAGCCTTTGTCTCGCCGGTGGTCTCGCCCAGCAGGCTGGCGATCTCCTGCGCCACGCGCATCTGCTTATCAATGACCTGCTGCGCAGTCTCAATGGTCTCCTGCCGCATTTTCGCCATGGCCTTCATGTTTTCTTCCTCGGCAGAAATGTCCTTGAGCAGGAACAAATACTCATGATCCGGCACAGGCACCACGCTTTGCTCCACCAGCACATCGTAAATCGCCGTTTTGCAGCGCTGACTCATGACGGCCTCGCCCGTTTCGCGAATCTTCCCCAGCTCGTCCATGTTCAGGAATGCGTCAATCTCCATGCCGATGCAGCTGTTATCCAGGTTCAGTAGCCGCGCCGCCGCCTGGTTGAACTGCATCATGCGGAAGTCTGCATCTGTCAGAATCAGTCCGTTGGGCGTGTTGTCCAGAATGATGTTGGACATGGACTCCGCGCGTTCCCGCATGTACGGCAGGCACATGCGCAGATTGGCCTTGCCCTGGAACACTGCAATGGCCTTCTCCCGGCAGGTGTTGTAGCCGCAGGCGCTGCAATTGAGCAGGTCTGCCTCTGTCCGCTTGCCGATGGAGCGCAGGATCGACCAAATTTCCTCCTCCGTAGGCATCTTATGCTGCGTCACATCGGTCTCATAGGTGTGGCGCATGTCCACCTGCGCAGCTTTCTCTGTGCGCGGCATCGGCGTTTCGGGATGACGGCGCGAGAAATCATACACCGCGCTCTTGCTCAGCAGGAACGGCACCCGATGCTCGTGCATGCCGGGGCCGCCCACACAAGAATCCACACAGCTGCTCATTTCCAGCACATAACCGGTGATGTGGTTATCCCGAATATCCTTCAGCGTTTGGATGCAGCGATTCAGCCCATCCACCGCCACGGCTTTATATTTGGCACGCTTTTCCAGCAGAATCGTTTTCAGAATGCCGCCGGGGACGGGATACACACGGCTGAGGGTATGATGCATTTCCCGGGCTTCCTCGTCCTCCTCCCCATCCATGGGGATGCTTTCCTTGTGCAGCCACGCCATCACTTCGTCAAACAGCAGCACTGCATCCATGGCGCCGCTGACCTCCGCCTCGTGCTTTTTGGAAATGCACGGGCCAATGAACACCACCTTGCAGTCCGGGCCATAGACCTCGCGCAGCATGCGGCAATGTGCCACCGCAGGCGACGGCACTGAGGCAAGCTGACCGATCAGTTCGGGAAAATACTTTTCCACCAGCATATTGATGGTCGGGCAACAGGTGGTAATGAGATTCGGCACCTCACCCTTTTCCAGAATTTCGGCATAGCGCTCGGACACGCGGGTGGCGGCGATGGCGGTCTCCTCCACGCCCGCAAAGCCCAGACGGCGCAGCGCCTTCACTACCGTGGCGAAATTTCCCTTCGGAAAGCCCGTCACAAAGGACGGTGCAAGGCTGACATACACCTTTTCGCCCCGGTCGATCATGCTGCGAACTTTCTGCACATCGCTGTGAATCTGCTTGGCATTCTGCGGACAAATCAGCGTACATTTGCCGCACAGCACACAATCCTCGTCAATGATCTGCGCCTGATCGTTCTGAAAGGAGATGGACTTCACATCGCAGTTGCGGATGCACTTGTAGCAGTTTTTGCAGTTGGCTTCCCTGAGTTGAATGATGCTCACGTCTGCCACCTCCCTCATGCATTGGCGCGGGGCAAAATCTCCTCAGCTACAAGGTTCTCCACCTGATCCTGATCAATGTGGTGGAACTTCACGCCGTCCACCCGTACACAGGGGCCGTCCTTGCACTCGCCCATGCAAAAGCTGGCGCTCAGGTCTACCTTGTCAGCGATCCCAGCCTTTTCCAGCGCCTCCTGAAACATCTGCGTCGTTGCATAGGCCCCCTTCATGTGGCATGCGGACCCCACACAAATACTGACCTTTACCATAGCGAAACCTCCTTCGTTTCTGATTGTTCTCTATTGCGACGAGAAGGCCCGCGGTCTGCCGCAGCCCCCTCTGTCATGCACAGTTTTATTTCTCTCCGCCCAGTACGTCAAAGATGACCACCGCATCCTTGATCTTCTTTTCCAGCGCCAGACGGCCATACTTATCCACATCGGCCTTTTCCTTGGGGCCATGGGTCAGGCAGCCGGGGCCGCCGATGCAGCCCTGTTCACATGCCATGCCCTCGATGAAATTCTCCTTCAGCAGGCCCTTGCTGGCCTTCAGCAACGCCAGCTTGCATTCCTCCAGACCCGAGCAGGAAACGGCGTTCAGCTGGAACTGCTCTGCAGGGATTTCCAGCTCCTTCAGCGTTTCCTCTACCGCGTCCTTTAGACCACCGCTGCGGGCAAAGATACGCCCAAAGTACGAGGCGTTATTCAGCACATCGTCCTCCATGCTGGGCAGGTCCACCTCGTAGGCATCCAGCAGCGCCTGCAATTCCTCAAAGGTAATAGTCGCATCCACCAGCGGACGGACATGCTCCTGCTTGATCTCGCCCTTCTTGGCAACGCAGGGACCGACAAATACGATCTTGCTGTCGGGATGCGCGCGCTTGATCATCTTGGAGATCATCGCCATGGGCGACAGGTTATGCGAAATATGCGGCACCAGCGTGGGGAAATTTTTCTGAATGTAAGAAACAAACGCCGGGCAGCAGGAGCTGGTCAGGAAGCCCTTCTCCACAAGCTCCTTGCCCTCCTGATAGGCCACCAGGTCCGCACCAAGCGCGGCCTCGATGACCGTGGTGAAGCCCATCTGCTTCATGCCTGCCACCACCTGGCCCGTGGTCACTTCGCCAAACTGACCGGAAATGGAGGGCGCAATCACCGCATACAGCGGATAGCCCTGCGTCTTGGATTCCTTGAACATGCGGATGACCTGCGTGATGTAGCTCTTGTCCACGATTGCGCCGAAGGGGCACTGGTACACGCATGCGCCGCAGCTGACGCACTTTTCATAATTGATGTGCGCCTTGCGGTTTTCATCCATCTTGATCGCCCCGGGCTTGCAGGCGCGTTCGCAGGGACGGACATTCTTATTGATGGCGCTGTACGGACAGGCCGCCACGCACTTGCCGCAGGTGATGCACTTGTTGTGGTCGATGCTGGCCTGCGTGTGCGCGCCGCGGTTCACAAAGGAGATCGCACCCCTGGGACAGGCATTGGCGCAGCGGTGCGCAATACAGCCGCGGCAGGCGTCGCTTACAGTGATCTCACTCACGGGGCATTCGTCACAGGCAATGGGCAGCACCTCCACCTCGCCGGGAGTCTCCGCATGACCACCCAGAGCCATCTTTACCCGCTCATTGACGATGGCGCGTTCCTTATAAATGCAGCACCGCGTGGTCGGCTTCGGCCCGGGGATAATGGTTTCGGGGATGCTGGGAATACCCTCTGCCAGGCGGTCCTCCCGGCTCAACCGCGCGACTTCCTTCAAAACCTTATATTTCAATTCCTGCACATTCGTGTCAAATTTACGCACGCTGTACCCTCCAAGCATAAGATCGTTAGAAATTTGTCGTTACTTTTTTGACGTACCGTCTTTTTCAGTTCGACGGGCGCAATTCGCTTTCCTGCCATCGAATAACAATTTCCTGTAAAATCCTGCAAACAAGCAGCGCATCCTGCAAAAGGACGCGCTGTTTGAGCTGTTTAACTGCATGTAGTTTTTACAGTAAATGGAATTCCCCACACATAATAGGTGAGAATGACTTCCCGCACACCGTTGCTTTTGATGTCTGAAAGCACCGTTGCACTGATGTCGCCTGTAGAACGTGCCGCCAGCACCAAGGAACGATTTCCTGGCGATTGCAGCACGTCTCCATCCCGGGGCGTGACCTGCATCTCCACCATATCGCAGAGCAGCATGCTGTTGTTCCGCAGGCGCACCGTGTAGGTAAAGAACTGGTAGTTCTCCGCATCGCCGAGCTTCGCGTCCGTCTGGAATATAGTGCCTGTCGCACTCCCTGCGGCAAGTGCATCTCTGTACTGCTCAAAGGCAGCCTGCTGGGCCGTCGCTTCCGTAGCGGTCACGCCCACCGCGACCACCGTCACGTTCGCCGTCAGATACAGATACCCCACGCCGCCGATGCTCGCCACAAGGACGATCACCATCAAGATTGCTGCAACCTTCACGAATCTGCTTCCCCCATTATCGTCCGTGTGCCGAAAGCTTTAGTTATTTCCGTTCAGCAGGCGGTTCATCTCATCGATCATTTCCGCATCACGCAGGCTGAACTTAAACTCCACCCGGCGGGACTTGTCCATGTTGACCGAGCCGTCCGCGTTATACACCGGGTCGGAATAGCTTCGTCCCTGCGCCGTCAGAATTTCCCGCAGCATGGCGCGCTGCGCTTCCGTCAGGCCGCTCATCTGCAGGCAGTATTTCGCCACGCTCAGGGCGCGGTTCTGGCTCAGCTCCAGATTCATCACATAGCTGCCGGAGGTATCCGTATGGCCCTCGATGATGATCTGTCCCAAATAATCCTTGTACTTATCCTGCAGCAGCACGCTCAGGTACACTGGAATAAACTGATTCAGCATCTCCTGACCATCCGCCTTGATCGTGGAGGAAGCCGTTTCAAAAAACACCGTACTGTCCAGCGTAATGTCGCCGCTGGTGGGATCCACCGTTGCCTTCAGGCCGGAGGCCGCCAGCGCACTGCTCAATTCCGAAACGATCTGCGTGCGAACGCCCACCAAATTGTCGATCTTTGCCGTCTGCTCCTCCAGTGCCTGGCGCTGGCTGGCGACCACCTGTGCCTGTGCATCCAGGGTGATCTGCTGCTGAGCCAGCTGTCCCTGCAAGGTTTCCAGCTCCGATTCGCGGGTGGCAAGGGTGGCGTTGGCATTCTCCAAATCCGTCTGCTGCTGAGCCAAGTTCGCCCGCGCCGTTTCTAAATCAGCCTGCGCGGCTTCCAGCGCCGCCTGCTTGTCCGCCAGCTCTGCGCTTTGACTGTTCAGCCGCGCCGTCTGCTCGTCCAGCGTCGTCTGCTGTCTTGCCAGCGTAGCCGTCTGTTCATCCAGCGTGACCTGCTGCTGAGCCACCACGGCCTGCTGGCGTTCCAGCTCCGCCGTCTTGGTCTCCAGCGTCGTGAAATACTGCTGCAGGCTGTAGCACAGCACCAGCACGAACATCAGCAGCAGCGAACACATCATGTCCGAATAGCTGATCCAGCTGCTGCCCGTGTTGCCGCGGGCCGCGCGGCCTCTGCGTCCCTTCTGGCGCGTCATGGTCACGCCCCCTTCGCGGTCTTGTCCAGGCTTGCCGCGACACGCTGCATGGCCTCGGTCATGGCGGACATCATCTGCTGCATCTGATTCAGCTGCTTCGCCGTTTCACCACTGGTACCGTTGCCGCCCGCCTTTTCCACCTGCTCACCCAAGGCAGTCACCAGACTGTGCATGTTCTCGTCAAACATGCCAAGGGCGCGGCTGAGACCCTCCACCACATTCTGCACAAACCCGGCATAGCTGCCGGAAAGCTCGCTGGCATTCTTTGCGATCTGCGCGGAAGCGTTCTGCAAGCTGTCCGCAAGCTGGGTGTTTCCGCCGCGCATGGCTGCAAGCTGCTCCTGCCCCGCCTGCGTAAACCGCGTCAGGCTGCTTTCCAGCTCGCTCTGCCAGCCCTTCAGGCACGTCATATACTGGCTCTGCTCATTGCAGGCGGCATGCATCTTCTCCAGCAGATCGCCGGAGCGCTGCTCAAACTGCTCGTCCCGGCGGCGCGCATCGCCCAGCTCCTTCACATACTGCTCGAAGTGGGACATGATCTCGCCCGACACCTGATGCAGCCGCCCCACGTCCGTGACGATGGTCTCGGCGCTTTGCAGCGACTGCTCCACACGCTCCAGCGTCATCTGCTGGTGCTGGTTGATCTGCGTCATGGTCTCGCCCAGTTCCAGAAACTGATGATTCAGCGAGGCGTTCATGTCCTGCACAAAGGCGTTCACAATGCGGCTCACGCCGTCCACCTGCGCCCGGGTCGCGCCCATCAGGAAGTTATCCATGGACTGCGCCACCGGGTGCATGGCACGGGTGATCGCCACCTCGATGCTGCCTGCCATCTGAGTCGCCAGCCCGTCCGCCGCCGCAGAGATCAGCGCGTTGCGGTCCTGATTCTGGCAGATCAGCTGCACATCATTGTCCAGGGGGCGCTGCATCGCCAGGGCAGTAAAGCTCTCCACAAAATCATCAATGGCCTTGTACCCGGAGCCGACCGCAATACGGTTGAGCATGCTGAACGCAAGGGAGCAGACAATGCCCGCCACCGAGGTTTCAAAGGCGTACTTCATACCGCTGAGCAGCGTCGGGATCGCCGCCATCAGCGTCTCGGAATCCGAAAAATCCAGTCCCTGCATGCCGCGGGTCAGGCCCATAAAGGTACCCAGAATACCCAGCGAGGTCAACAGCCCCGGAATCAGCTCTGCCAGCTGCGCGTTGCCGGGACCGTTGATGATGGTCTCGTCGTTGATATAGTCCTCCACGCTGCACGGCAGGCCGCGGCGATCCAGCTGCTCGGCATTTTGCAGAAAGCGCTGCCACGCGCCCGTCAGGCCCTTGCCCATGAAACGTGTTTCCTGCCACACGGGCGTTTCGCGCTTGCTGCCCGCCGCGTTTTGCAGCCGCCGCACCGCGCGGCGCAGCGCGCCCGTATTTTTCCACAAGGGGATCAGGCACTTGAAAAGGCCCGTAAGCGTCACAACCGCGATTGCGGCATACACAAGCACATCCGTGAGCTGCGGCATTGCCGCCACTACCTGCGAGAGATTCGGCATCAGCTCCGTCCTCCTTCGTTTAGCTCTATGATATGCTATTGTACAGGATTTTTTCTGAAATGTAAATCACACCAAATGTAAATTCGTATTGACTGCAAAGCAGGCTCCAGCTTTCTTTTTACCGTAATCGTATTGTTTTTTCCGAAAATGGTTTGATTTTCCGCCCTGACAGGCTGCTGCGCGCCTTGAATCGTCTTTCCGGATTGGATATAATAAATAAAGGATGCTTATTTTTCACAGAATTAGCGGGGGTTGACCATGCCGAAGAAAAACACGATCGACGCTGTCCTGGTGGACAGCATTGCCCAGAACCTTTTCGACGCGCTTCCCATTTTCCGCAAGCGTGTGCTTCATCTTGACACCATTCAGCGGGATTACCATATCCCGCTTTCGCATGTGCAGGTTCTTGCGCTGCTGCATGATAACGGCTCGCTTTCCGTCAGCGAAATCTCCAAGCGGCTGGGCATCGCCAAGCCGAACATTACGCCCCTGGTAGATCGACTGATCCATGATGGCCTGGTGGAGCGCCAGCGGGACGAGAAGGATCGCCGCGTGGTCAATATCCGCATCTGCCCCGACGGCGTGGAAAAGCTCTCCGCCATCCGCATGACGCTGGTGGAACAGGTGGACGACTGGTCTGGGGACTTTTCCCGCAGCGAGCTGAAGGAGCTGAACAAGTCGCTCGGCTGCATCATTCGCATTCTCGGCAGCCTGAAGGATTAAGCAGCGCCGCAGCACAAAGCATGCTGCGTTGTCTGCTCCATAATAAGGAGGAATGTGCTTGAAGCATCGTGTGCTGTTGCTGCTGATGACGCTGGTGCTGCTTTTGACCATGGCCCTGCCTGCCGCCGCTGAACCGCTGCGCAGGGTCTACTATACGCAAAACCGTATCCGTGCCGCTGTAGGCGAGACATTTTCCATCGTCCCGCAGCGCGACCCGGAGGGCAGTGAGGGTGAGATCAGCTACACCGCCCGCAATAAGCTGGTGCAGATCAACGAGGACGGCACTGCCACTGCATTGAAGCCCGGCTCGGAAATCATCAGTGCATGGTATTATCTGCGCAACGGAACGCGCACCCGCGTCTATCTATACGTTGATGTATATACACCTGCGGAGGATCTGGAGCTGTATACCTCTGCCCGTATGACAGGTAAGCCGCTGACCCGCGTGGGCATGCTGGAGAATACCTCTACCACGTTCACGGTGGGGCTTGTTCCCCGCAACGCCAGCGCCAAGGGGCTGACCTTTGAGGTGGAAGACGACAGCATTGCCAAGGTCATCCGCGGGACGCGCATTCGCGCCTACAAGCAGGGAACGACCACCCTGAAGGTGACGCTGGGTACGCAGACATGGGAATATCCCCTGACGGTTTACGGCAGCATCCGCCGCATCAAGCTTTCTGCGCCTGCCAGGGAACTGACCGCGGGACAAACCATGCAGCTTGCCGCCACCAATGAAAAAGATGAGCCTGTAGACGTGCTCTATTCCTCCACCAATGAAAAGGTGGCAACGGTGGACGAGGACGGTCTGGTGACCGCTCTTGCGCCGGGTCGCATTCGCATTTATGCCCGTCCCGCCTCGGGTGAAAATCGGGAAACGTCCATGATCCTTACGGTGAAAGAAACCGTAACAGGCTTCTCGCTGCCGGAAACTCTTCGACTGGAGCTGGGCGAATCCAAAACCTTAAAAGCTGCCGTAACGCCCAGCAAACTCATACTGGCAGACCCCGTGTGGCATTCTTCCAATGAAGCGGTTGCTTCGGTGAATGCAGACGGTGTTGTCACTGCCCATGCCCTCGGCACTGCGACCATCACGTTGACAAGTGCTTCCCTGCCGGATATGCAGGCGAACTGCCTGGTGCTGGTCGGCTCCCCCGTATCTGCAATCACGCTGAACGCCCCGACCGAAGCACTCTGGGTGGGCGATACCTGGAGCCTGTCTCCGGTGGTAGCGCCTGCGGATGCCGTTTCTTCCGCGCTGACTTGGCATTGTGAGCCGGCGGGAATTGTAGACGTGGCAGAGGATGGCACTGTGACCGCCCTTGCCGAAGGCGAAGCTACCGTTACGGCATCCGCAGCGGATGATTCCGATGTGACGGCGCAGGTATCTGTGCTTGTGACAACGCCTGTACAACTGGCGCTGCCGCCAACCATTGAGCTTTCCGTGGGCGTGACCTATACGCCTGAGCAATTTGCAGTTCCCGGCGTTGCCTGGACCCTCAGCCGTGTGGAGCTGATGGAGCAAACGCCCTATGGCTTCAAGGCGCTTCTTCCCGGCACACTGACGCTGACCGCACAGCTGCACGATCAGACCGCCGTCTGTTTCGTTCACATTACGCAGTTTGTGTCCTCCATCAGCTTTGTGTCCACCAAGGATACGATGACCGTGGGCGAGACCTTCCTGCCCACCGTAAGCTGTCTGCCGCTGACCGCAGAAAATCGCCGTGTTGCCTGGCACAGCTCCGATCCGCAGGTGGCGAGCGTCAATGAGATCGGCCTTATTACAGCACACACTCCCGGTGAAACGATCATTACTGCGACCACAACAGACGGCAGCAAGCTCTCCGCGCAAATGCCGCTGACCGTGACTGCGCAGTAAACAGACCGAAGTTTATTCTAGTCGCTTATTTTCTTCCGCAGGCTCATTACGCCTGCGGAAATTTTTTCATTTGCAGCGTGATGATTTTCCTCCCTGCTGCGTCTAATCAGGTGTACCGGGATCAGGAGGTTACGTTCATGATGGATAAGGAATACTTCGTGCAGGAGATCGAAGCGCACAGCGAGCTGATGTACCGCGTAGCCTTTACCATTCTGCATAACGATGACGCATGCCGGGACGCTTTGCAGGAAACAGCGCTCAAGGCATGGGAGAAGCGCGGCACTCTGCGGGAGGAGCGATACTTCCGCACCTGGATCACGCGCATTCTCATCAACACCTGTTATGATCTGGGCAAGAAGCGCAGCCGCACCATTCCCCTTGCCAGCGTTCCACAGCCAACCCTGCCGCCGCCGGACCCTACCTTGGCGCTGGCGCTCTCCGCGCTGCCGGAAAAGCTGCGGCTTCCCCTGGTCTTATGCTATGCCGAAGGCATGAGCTATGCAGAGATCGCCCAATCACTTCGCATTCCGCTGCCCACGGTGCGTGGGCGTATTCACCGCGCAAAGGCCGCGCTGAGAAAGGAGTTGACGGTCGAATGAAGCCCACGCAGGAACCTCTCGATTTGAAAAAAGCCTTTCCGCCCATGCCGCAGGACTGCAAGGACGCACTGATGCAGGCAGCACATTCTGTGCAGGAAGCTGAAAAGCCTGTACATCGCGCGCCCTTCCGCACGGCTCTTATTGCGGCGCTGGTGCTTGTGCTGTTGGCTGTCGGCGCATTTGCCGCGCAGCAGCTTGGCTGGGTTCGCTTTCTGAACGAAGGGTATAACGTCACTGTTCCGCAGGCTGCGCAGGAGCTGCTCAGCGCTGCGGAGCCGCAGTGCTATGAAGTCGGCCCGGCGACCTTCTCCTTTACCGAGCTTTTAGCCGACCCTTATACCGCCTTCAGTGCTGCTTCCGTGCAGCTTACTGACGGCAGTGCCGCATTGTTTGCCATGGACCCGTGGGAGACGGTTGCAGACCGCAGTCCGGCATTTGCAGCAAAGCATCAGCTTTCCGAGGACGCTACCTGGCTGGACGCTGCAAAGCAGCTTGATCTTCCCCTTTATATGCCCCGTGCGCTGCTTGACATTTCCGCCCCCTATGCCACAGGCAACGCCATGGAAGATGTGCTTCAGGAGGATGCAGGCCGTCTCATCTACTTAAATATGGTGGAATTAGTCCCCGATGCAGTGGAAGCTGCGCTGCCCGCGCCGCTGTACCTGTCCCTGAGCCGCATCGACCCGGAAACAGGTGATGAGGTAGAAAGCTGGACAGTTCAGGAGGAGCTTACCCTGTCCGTTACGCCCCGGCTGGCGGAAAAGGAATATCATCCGCAGGGAAACGCAATGCTTGGCGAGCTGACGATCACAAACGTTCATGCGGAGCTGTATGTTACCGGGGCCTATGTCACCATCCGCGGAAGCTTCCCGGAAAACTTCCATTCCGAAGATATGGAGGCGCTGGACACGGCTTCTGACCTGCTTTATACGCTGCACTGCTATGACGCTTCCGGGGCGCTGATCCAGGATGGCATGAACCTTTCCGGCACAGTTCAGCTGGAGCAGTTGCCGCAGTGTTCCCTGACGTTCATGCTGTCCATGGATGCTTTGCCGGACACATTGCTGCTCAGCAGCACATCAGACGCTGCGCTGCCCGCGCCGCGCATCACGCTGCAATAAGCGATTTTTCAGGGCCGCATCCGCTTTTCGGGTGCGGCTTTTTATAATAGGTAGTATTCCCTGCTTCCTTGGCTATTTGTGAACGAATTACGAATTGTTGGAATGGGTCGTTGACAAACAGCTGGGAGGTGTTTATAATCGTAGCATGCTACATATACGGAAGGAGTTGACGCTATGAGCGGGGATGAGATGGATATTGGCTTCCTTTTGAAGCAGCTCCACCTTGCCATTACCCGCAACGCCGATCAGAACCTCAAACCCGTGACCGTCAGTCAGATGCGCGTGCTGGTTTTTCTGTTGCATCAGCCCAATCACACCTGCTGTCAGCGGGATATTGAAACGCACTTTGAGGTTTCCCACCCCACGGTGGTCGGCCTGATCCAGCGGCTTGAAGCAAAGGGACTGATCCATATAGTACCCAGCACGCAGGATCGCCGCCGCAAGGACATCTGTATCACAGACGACGGCATGCACATTTTGCAGGATGCCAACGCGCACCGCGTTGCCCTGGAGCAGCAGCTATGCAAGGGGCTGACGGATGAAGACCTGCGTCGGCTGCGGCAATTGCTGGTGCAATTGTATCAGAATATTTCCGAGCATCCCTCTTTAGAGGATGAACCAACGCCCCCACATTCAATGAAGGAAGGTGTCCCAGCGCAACATGGATGAACAAAAGCGTAAGAAAGTCATTATCGGCTGCCTGATCGCCATGGTCGCGGTCATGCTGCTGAACGCGCTGATCTACAATCAGTTCTTCAACACGCGCAACCAGCAGACCGAAGTGACCTACAATCAGTTTTTGGAGGATCTGAACGCCAAGAACGTGGACACGGTGCAGGTAGAATCCGACGTGATCTACTACACCCGCCGCTCCTCCGCAAACACCAATCGCCTGCCTGACTGGATCGCCACCACAGGCAGCGGCAATCACGTTTACTACACCGTCGCCATGAACGACGCACAGCTGGTGGATCGTCTCTACGCGGCAGGCGCGACCTTCTCGCAGGTGCGTCCCAAGGAGACCTCCATTTGGACGCTGCTGCTGGTGAACCTGGTGTTCCCGCTGCTGCTTTTCTGGGGCGTTGCCGCGCTGCTGATGCGGCGCATGCGTAAAAACGGCATGGGCGGCAACTTCATGTCCTTTGGCAAGAGCAACGCCAAGGTCTACGTCAAGGCAGACGGCGGCGTGAAGTTTGCCGATGTGGCAGGCGAGGACGAGGCCAAGGAAGCCCTGCAGGAGATCGTAGACTTCCTGCACAACCCCGGCAAATATCAGCAGATCGGCGCAAGCATGCCGAAGGGCGCGCTGCTGGTCGGCCCTCCCGGCACAGGCAAAACGCTGCTGGCAAAGGCCGTGGCAGGTGAAGCGAATGTGCCGTTCTTCTCCATTTCGGGTTCTGAATTTGTGGAGATGTTCGTAGGCATGGGCGCGGCGAAGGTTCGCGATCTGTTCAAGCAGGCCAGCGAAAAAGCGCCCTGCATCGTGTTCATTGATGAAATCGATACCGTTGGCAAAAAGCGTGACGCGCAGGGCGTGACGGGCAACGATGAACGTGAGCAGACGCTGAACCAGCTGCTGACGGAAATGGACGGCTTCGACGCTTCCAAGGGCGTTGTCATTCTGGGCGCGTGCAACCGCCCCGACAGTCTGGACCCCGCGCTGCTGCGTCCCGGACGCTTTGACCGCCGCATCCCGGTAGAGCTGCCCGACCTGACGGGCCGCGAAGCCATTTTGAAGGTGCATGCCAAGAAGGTCAAGCTGGCGGATCATGTGGACTTCCGCGCCATTGCCCGAGCCGCCTCCGGCGCTTCCGGCGCAGACCTGGCAAACCTCATCAATGAAGCGGCGCTGCGCGCTGTGCGCATGGGCCGTGACCGCGTGACCCAGGAAGACCTGGAAGAAAGCATTGAAACGGTCATGGCAGGCTTCAAGCGCAAGAACAAGGTACTGAACGAAAAGGAAAAGGCCGTCGTCAGCTATCACGAGGTCGGTCACGCCATGGTGGCGACCCTGCAAAAGGCTTCCGCGCCGGTGACAAAGATCACCATCGTTCCCCGCACCTCGGGCGCGCTGGGCTACACCATGCAGGTGGACGAGGACGAGCATGTGCTGATGACCAAGGAAGAGCTGGAAAACAAGATCTGCACCCTGACCGCTGGTCGGGCTGCGGAAATGCTGGCCTTCAACTCCGCCACCTCGGGCGCGTCCAACGACATTGAGCAGGCCACCAAGCTGGCCCGTGCCATGATCAGCCGCTTCGGCATGAGCGATGACATCGGCATGGTAGCGCTGGAGACCGTTCAGAATGCTTACCTGGGCGGTGACACCTCCCTGAGCTGCTCTAACGCCCTGGCGGAGGAGATTGACCGCAAGGTCATCGCGCTGGTAAAGACCCAGTATGAGCGAGCTGTCGCCCTGCTGACGGAGCATCGCAGCCAGCTGGACTACTTGGCGAAGGAGCTGTATGAAAAGGAAGTGCTGACAGGCGAGGAATTCAACCGCCTGATGCAGCAGTCCACCCTCTCCCCCGCCCCGGAGACTGCAAGCGAAAATCCCTGATCGTTTCGGAAAGACTGCTCTTTCATTGAGCAGTCTTTCCTATCGATAGATGAGCCATAAGGCTGAAGGAGGAAAAGACGTTATGATCAAACGCCTCGCGGGCAGCATCCGCGAATTCAAATTCACCACCATCATCACGCCGCTGCTGATGGTGCTGGAAGTCGCCATGGAATGTCTCATTCCTATGATCATGGCGAAGCTGGTGGACTATGGCGTGAACCAGCAGGACATGCAGCAGATCATTTATTGGGGTCTGCTGCTGGTAGGCGCGGCCTGCCTGAGCCTGTTTTTCGGCGCCATGGCAGGACGCACCGCCGCTGTTTCCTCGGCGGGCTTTGCGCGCAACCTGCGCCACGACATGTTCAGCAATATTCAGACCTTTAACTTTAAGAGCATTGATAAGTTCTCCACCGCCAGCCTGGTCACCCGTCTGACCACGGATGTGAGCAACGTGCAGAACGCCTTTCAGATGATGACGCGCATGGCCTTCCGTGCGCCTGTGATGCTCTTTTTCGCCCTGTTTATGACGTTCTCCATTGAATCGCGGGTAGCCTGGGTCTTCCTGGCAGTGCTGCCTGTGCTGGCCATCGGCCTCTATCTCATTATCAAGAACGTCCATCCCCTGTTCAACCGCATTTTCCGCACCTATGATAAGCTGAACGCAGTGGTGCAGGAAAACCTGTATGGCATCCGCGTGGTCAAGAGCTTTGTGCGTGAGGACCACGAGATCAAGAAGTTCGATGACATTTCGGACCGTATTTTCAAGGACTTCTCCAAGGCTGAAAAGATCCTGTCCCTGAACTCTCCGCTGATGCAGTTCTGCATGTACGCCTGCATGATCCTTATTTCCTGGTTGGGCGCGCGGCTGATCGTCACCACGGGCGGCGATCCTGTCACGGGCTTCTCCACGGGTGAGCTGATGAGCATGCTGACCTACGTCATGCAGATTCTGATGAGCCTGATGATGCTGTCCATGATTTTCGTGATGCTCACCATGTCCCGTGCCAGCGGTCAGCGTATCGTTGAGGTGCTGGACGAGCGCAGCGACCTGCATAACGGCGAGAAGGATATTGAGACCGTAAAGGACGGCAGCATTGACTTCGACCATGTGAGCTTCAGCTATTCCGACTCTAAGGAACATCTGAGCCTGAAGGACATTGACCTGCATATTCCCTCCGGTGCAACGGTGGGTATTCTGGGCGGCACCGGCAGCGCCAAGTCCACGCTGGTGAATCTGATCCCCCGCCTGTACGATGTGACCGAGGGGTCGCTCCGGGTCGGCGGTCAGGATGTGCGGGACTACAACCTGGAGGCGCTGCGCAATCAGGTCTCTGTGGTGCTGCAAAAGAACGTGCTGTTCTCCGGCACCATCAAGGACAACCTGCGCTGGGGCAACGAAAACGCCACAGATGAAGAGATGGAGCGCGTGTGCAAACTGGCGCAGGCAGACGAATTCATCCAGGGCTTCCCGGATAAGTACGACACCTACATCGAGCAGGGCGGCACCAACGTTTCCGGCGGTCAGAAGCAGCGTCTCTGTATCGCCCGCGCGCTGCTGAAGAAGCCCCGTGTGCTGATTATGGACGACTCCACCAGCGCCGTGGACACCCGCACCGATGCTCTGATCCGCAAGGCCATGCGCGATGAGCTGCCCGACACCACCAAGCTGATCATTGCCCAGCGCGTTTCCTCTGTACAGGAGGCGGACATGATCATCGTCATGGACAACGGTGCGATCTCCGCCGTCGGCACGCACGAGGAGCTGCTGCGCACCAGCCCCATTTATCAGGAAGTTTACAGCACCCAGCAGAAGGGAGGACTGCACGATGATGAATAAGCCTCGCGGCCCCATGCGCGGTCAGCCCATGGGTGGTCGTCCTTTGAAGAAGATCAATAAAAACACGGTCAAGCGGCTGATGGAATACGTCAGCAAGTACAAGCTGCCGTTTGTCGCCGTTGCTGTCGCCATTATTGTCAGCTCGGTTGCATCTGTTGTTGCCTCCCGCTTTCTGCAAACGCTGATCGATAGCTACATTGCGCCGCTGCTTCTGGTGGATAACCCCGATTTCAGTGGACTGGCCCATGTGCTGGTCCAGATGGGCTGCATTTATCTGGCGGGCGTGCTGGCTACGCTTGTGTATACGCGCGTCATGGCGGTCATTGCGCAGGGAACGCTGAAGGCCATCCGCGATGATATGTTTGCGCACATGCAGACCCTGCCCATCCGCTATTTTGACAGTCATACCCATGGCGACATCATGAGCCACTTCACCAACGACACGGACACCCTGCGCCAGATGATCTCCCAGAGCATTCCGCAGGTGTTTTCCTCGGTGATCTCGGTCATTGCAGTGTTCTGCACCATGCTGTCCATCAGCGTATGGCTGACGCTGGTCGTCATCCTCTGCACCTTCCTGGTGCTGCTCTTTACGGCAAAGCTGGCGGGAAGCTCCGGCAAATACTTTATTGCGCAGCAGCAGTCCCTGGGCAGCCTGAACGGCTACATTGAGGAAATGATGAACGGTCAGAAGGTCGTGAAGGTCTTCTGCCATGAAGAAAAGAGCATGAAGGAGTTCGTCCGCCGCAACGACGAGCTGTGTGAAAACGCCACCCGCGCGAACTCCTACGCCAACATTCTCGGCCCCATCAACAACAACCTGGGCCACCTGATGTACGCTATTCTGGCAATCGTTGGCGGCGCAATGGCGATCAGCGGTGTGACAAACGTTTCGCTGGCAGGTACGGGCGCGCTGACGCTGGGCGGTATCGCGGCCTTCCTGCAACTGAGCCGCAACTTCATCCAGCCCATTTCCCAGGTGAGCCAGCAGCTGAACAGCATCGTCATGGCTATGGCGGGCGCTGAGCGTATCTTTGAACTGATGGATGAAAAGAGCGAGGAAGACGAGGGCTATGTGACCCTGGTCAACGTTTGCAAGGATGCGCAGGGCAACATGACGGAGACCGCCGAAAAGACGGGCCATTGGGCATGGCGGCATCCCCATCAGGATGGCAGCGTGACCCTGACCGAATTGCAGGGCGACGTTCGTCTGGCGAATGTGGACTTCTCCTACGTGCCGGGCAAGGAAGTGCTGCACGATGTGACCGTTTGGGCAGAGCCGGGTCAGAAGGTTGCCTTTGTAGGCGCGACGGGCGCAGGCAAAACGACCATCACCAACCTGATCAACCGCTTCTACGACATTGCGGACGGCAAGATCCGCTACGACGGCATCAACATCAACAAGATTCAAAAGCCGTCCCTGCGCCGCAGTCTGGGCGTGGTGCTTCAGGATGTGAACCTGTTCACCGGCACGGTGATGGAAAACATCCGCTATGGTCGGCTGGACGCTACGGACGAGGAGTGCATTGCCGCCGCGAAGCTGGTGCATGCCGATGGCTTTATCGAGATGCTGCCTGACGGCTACAACACAGTGCTGGAGGGTGACGGCAGCGGTCTGAGTCAAGGCCAACGTCAGCTGATCTCCATCGCCCGTGCTGCTGTGGCAGACCCGCCCGTCATGATCCTGGATGAGGCGACCTCCTCCATTGACACGCGCACGGAGCTGCTGGTGCAGAAGGGCATGGACAACCTGATGAAGGGCCGCACGGTCTTTGTCATTGCCCACCGACTGTCCACGGTACAGAACTCCGATGTGATTATG
The DNA here is from genome assembly GCA_934631985.1 of uncultured Clostridia bacterium. GTDB lineage: Bacteria > Bacillota > Clostridia > Christensenellales > Aristaeellaceae > Egerieenecus. Next base: position 38,607 of record CAKTYE010000007.1, read on the forward strand.
GTGCTGGATCACGGTCGCATTATTGAACGCGGCAATCATGAGGAGCTGATTGCCAAGAAGGGAACGTATTATCGGCTTTATACGGGTGCGTTTGAATTGGAGTAAGCAAGGAAAAGAGAAGGGAAGACCGCAGCGTGTGGTCTTCCCTCCTTTTTTGTGGTGCTTTCTTATATGCTTGGCGGCACACAACCGCGCTGGAGTTCCAGCTAGAGAGTATTTCGTCCGTCTGCGGACGGACGTCCCACTTTGCACGCGGGCAAAGTGGGCAAAGCCGCCCGGGGGGCCAGCCAAATTTTCCATGCAGCTAAGGCTGGCCCCCGGACCCCATAAGCGCTCCCAGCCATCGTTCGGATCGGAGCCTTCCCAGGGGGACACAACCGGGTTCTCCTTTGGTTCCGCTCCATGGCATTCCGGAGGCTGACCGTATACAGCCGCCGAAACGCCTTGTCGCTGAGATTTGACGTAAGCAGCTTCGGTGTATGAATGCAAAATCTAATGGTAAGACCACGCAAGACTGCCGCTTTAGCTCTTTTTTGTCATCGTGCCTTAGCGATACTGCGGAAGGGTCAGGGCATCAAACATTTGGCATCCTCTCCGTTTTGCACACAGGGGCGTTTCTTCCAGCTCCTCTACCTGTGCAATCTCGCCCTTGCCCCAGCGGACAAGCACCCGTTGTGCATCGTCCAGCCGTGCCATGACCGCGCCAAGCCGCGCGCAGATCGTCTCCCAGCCGTTGCGCTTGCGACCGTCCTCCCATTGGTCGCGCCATACGTTGGTCATGTGCTGATACAGGTCACGCAAAGCAGGCAGCTTTTCCTCTGCCATGGTCAGCACTGCCGCACGGTCTCCGCGCACATAGGCAGGACGAAGTGTCTGCACCCAGTCCAGCTTTTCCAGCGCAATGCGCATGGCAAGCCACGCATACTCACAGCGCGGATCGTCCAAATGCTTTTCCAGCATTTCCAAGCCTTTGACCAGGCCCTGGCGGTAGCCTGTCAGCTTCCACAGGCCTTCTGTCAGTGGATACAGCAGGTCGCAATAGAAGAAGCCCTTGCCGGGGCGCTGATCTGATGCATCCACATAGAATGCGCCCATGGCTTCATAGCACTCCCGCGGCAGGCCCGTCAGCTCCTCGCCCAGCAGCGCGACGGCTTCCGGCGTGCAGGCTTCTCCCTGCCACACATGCTCGGAGAAGATGGGCAGCTGGCTCAACGCCAGGCGCTGGTCTGTTTCGCTGCCGTCATCGCCCCACATGGTTGCCAGCACCGTCTGAACGCCGGTTTTCAGGCAGGCACGGAGCGCAGGATAGCTGGTCGCATCCGTTCGGCGCACATGGGGCAGCAGGCCCGACCATGTCCAGATGCCGCCGGCAAAGACAACCTCCTTGCCCATGCGCTGATGGCCCTCCAGCATGCCTGTGTAAAAGGCTTCATCCATATGGTAGTAGTCCCAGTAGCACAGCGCCACATCGGGAATTTGCGCTACCGTCTCGGCAGGCACAACAGCTTCAGTATCATAATAATCGTTGTGCTTGGAGCCAAGGCGATAGAACATATCGCTCCACATAATGGGCTTGAAGCCCAATTCCTTGCAAATATCCACTACGCGGTTCAGGTGGCGCGTCAGCAGCTCAAAGCGGTTGGTCGGGCCATGCAGCTGATAATACCGCCCCAGACCTACACCGTGGGCCTCATCCATACCGATATGAATGTGGTCGGAACGGAAGCAGCGCCGCAGTGCTGTCAGCGCTTCGCGAATCCACGCATAGGTTTTCGGCTCATCGATCAGCAGGCAAATATCGTTGTCCTTGATCTCGCCATTGACCTCCCACTGCAGGAACTGCTCCAGGTGCGCCAGCGTCTGCACACAGGGAACCAGCTCCACCCCGGAGGATGCAGCATAGTCATCCAACTCGCGAAGCTCCGCTTCCGTATAGCGGCCCCGCAGGTAGCCCAGATAGGGGGCCTCCGGGACGGTATAGGTGTCCTCGGTGTAAAGCATCATCAGGTTCAGGCCCAGGGCGGCATGGGCATCGATCATGCCTTTCACAGCTGCCACGGTCATCACGCCGCCACGGGACATATCCAGCATAGCGCCGCAGGAAGCAATGTGCCGCGTCTGATCCAGCGCAGGGACAGGCTTACCCTCCCGCAGCGCACAGGCTGCCAGGAAACAGCCGCGCGCTATGCCGGACAGATCAGGCGCTTCCACCGTCAGGGTGTCGCCCGTAAGCTGTAAATGAAGTACGTTTCCTTCGGTAAAATGCACCTGCCCCTGCCAATCACAGTGGGTCAGGCGGAACATGCGCTCCTTCAGCGCCGTGCAGTTTTTCCTTCCATCCATGTTCGTTGGGTCCTCCTTTTTCCTGATTCATATTCATTTCATCACAAAAAATCTCTGCTTTTCGTTCTCTGTCCATGTCACTTAGACTATATAGCATTCTGCACCCGCTGTCAATCGGTAAAAACGACTAACTGGTAATCTTTCCCCCACGTCTTTTTCCGGCACAAGCTTTGCGCTGCGATTTGAAAAACCAGGCGAAACGTGTTACAATTGGCTGGATCAATGACCCGGAGGAAACGCCTGATGAATGTTTCGAAGCCCAAGGCGCATGCAGCCGTCTGGCACACACTTTCCCTGATGTTGCTGGACGCGGTGCTTGCCGTGGTGACCCTGATGTTTGCCCTGCAAATTTATTACGACATGGACGCACCTGCCGCGCACATCCTGCATGTATGGCGTTCCGCGCCCATGCTGGTGCTGTTTACCGTGGGGGCTTTTTATGCGGTGGGGCTGTATCGCAGCCTGATGCGCTATGCCGGAACGGACGCGCTGATCCAGATCGCCGTTGGCTCCCTAATCGGCTCTGTACTGACGTATCTAGTCTCACTGGCGGCTTATACCATCCAGCGCGAGCCGAACCTCTTTTTGATGCCCCGGCCTGTCTATCTGGTGCAATGGTTGCTCATGTTTGTGCTGGTGGGCGCAAGCCGCTTCAGCCTGCGCATTATGCAAAGCGGCACGGGCTTTCTGCCCCTGCGGCACAGCCACGGCACCCGGGTGATGGTCGTTGGCGCAGGCTGGGCAGGCGCACAGGTCATTCGTGAGCTTCAGGCGGGTCGTCATGGCGACTGCACTGCCGTGCTGGTGGTGGACGATGATGTCTCCAAGCGCGGCGCAACGCTGGCCCGGGTTCCCATCCTGATGGGAACGGACAAGGTGGCGGAATACGTCAAGCAATACCGCATTGACGAGATCATCATCGCCATTGCCACCCCCAACGGCGACCTTTCCGAGCTGGTGCATCAGTGCATGGCGACAGGCTGCCATGTGCGCATGTTTTCCACCCTGTGGGATACAAATTCCGGCACCCCGGCCCGGGGCAAAATGCGTGAGGTGGACATTGGCGACCTTCTGGGCCGTGCAGAAAAGCATTTGGATATGACCGAGCCGCAGACCTGCTTTGAAGGCCGCCGCATTCTGGTGACGGGCGGCGGCGGCTCCATTGGCTCCGAGCTGTGTCGTCAGATCATGTCCTTTACCCCCGCCAAGCTGGTGCTTTACGACATCAGCGAAAACTATATCTACGATCTTTTCTTTGAATTACAGGAAAAATATGGCGTGCTGGTCAAAAACACCGTGGAGCTGCGCGTCGGTTCCATTCGGGATCGTGCCACGCTGGACCGGGTCTTTGATGAATTCCAGCCGGAGATCGTCATCCACGCGGCAGCGCACAAGCATGTGCCGCTGATGGAGGACAGCCCCGAGCAGGCCGTGCTGAATAACGTTTTCGGCACCCTGAATGTGGCGCAATGTGCCATGGCGCACGGCGTGAAGCGCTTTGTCATGATCTCCACGGACAAGGCCGTCAACCCCACCAACGTGATGGGCGCCACCAAGCGCATGGCAGAGGTCATCATCGAAGCCCTGCAGGCCCAGGGCAAGACGCAGTTCACGGCTGTACGCTTCGGCAATGTGCTGGGTTCCAACGGCAGTGTAGTGCCGCTGTTTGAGCGGCAGATCCGCGCGGGCGGCCCGGTGACGCTGACGCACCCGGACATCATCCGCTATTTCATGACCATCCCGGAGGCCGCAAGCCTGGTGCTGCAAGCCGCCTCCATTGCCAAGGGCGGCGAGCTGTTTGTGCTGGACATGGGCAAGCCCGTAAAGATCCGCGAGCTGGCTGAACGCATGATTCAGCTTTACGCCGACCCCTACGGCCCGCCGGTGGAGATCGTCTATACCGGCCTGCGTCCCGGGGAAAAGCTCTATGAGGAGCTGCTGCGCGACGAGGAGAATTCCACCGCCACCAGCAAGGAAAAAATCTTCATTGCCAAGCCCGAGCAGATCGCCTGGCCCCAGGTGGAGGCAATGCTGGCCCAGCTGCGCGCCTGCCTGGAAACGGGCGGCGATATTCGCGCCTGCCTGCATGCGCTGATCCCCTCTTATCAGGAGCCGAAGCCCGTAAGCGCTGCCGAAGCTGCGGCACAGGCTGCCAAAGAGGCCCAACAGGCTGGTTAACGGAAGGAGGCAAACTTCATGTGCGCAATGACCTGTTCTCCTGAACGGCTGAAATATCTGGCCCTTCTGGCTGAGGGCTATCCCACGGTGCAGTCGCTCTGCTCTGAGATCGTCCATTTGGAAGCCATTCTGGCCCTTCCGAAAGGCACAGAGCATTTCATGAGCGACATTCACGGCGAATATGAAGCGTTCTGCCACATTCTGAACAACTGCTCCGGGGTCATTCGTGAAAAGGTGAACATGCTGTTCAGCGGCACACGCACGGGCCGGGAGATCTCCCAGCTTTGCACGCTGATCTACTACCCGGCGGAAAAGCTGAAGCGGCTGAAGAAGCAGGGTGTACTGACCCGTGCCTGGTATCAGCGCACGCTGCACGATCTGATTGCCCTGAGCAAGCTGCTTTCCTCCAAATACACCCGCAATAAGGTACGCAAGGCCATGCCGGAAGCCTATGCCTTCCTGCTGGACGAGCTGCTGCATGCGCAGGCCGACGAGGATGACAATCAGGTAGCCTACCATGAGCGGCTGCTGGAATCCATTCTTGACATTGGCGAGGGCGATGACTTTATTGTGGAGGTCTCCACACTCATCAAGCGGCTGGCAGTGGATCGTCTGCATGTGGTAGGCGATATTTTCGACCGCGGCCCCCGGGCTGACAGCGTGTTGGAGCTGCTGGAGCAGCACCATTCGGTGGACATCACCTGGGGCAATCACGATATTCTCTGGATGGGCGCGGCCTCCGGGTCTGCCGTCTGCTGCTGCGCCGTGGTGCGGAATTGCCTGAGCTACCACAACATGGATATTCTGGAACGGGGCTACGGCATTCCCCTGCGCCCGCTGACGCTGTTTGCCGAGAAGACATACCCCGAGCTTACCCCTGAAGCGGCAGCGCTTCACGCCATTACACTGATGATGTTCAAGCTGGAGGGCCAGCTCATTCGCCGCAATCCCGATTTTGACATGGACGAACGGCTACTGCTGGACAAGATCGACTGGAAGCAGCACTGCTTCACCGATGAGGCAGGCACTTGGCCCCTGCGGGAGCTTCCCCCGCTGCACCTGTGCGAAAAGGATGCTTACGCACTTTCCGAGGCGGAAAATGCCGTGGTGCAGGAGCTGGTGGAGGCTTTCCGGCAGTCCCTTCGCTTGCAGCGGCAGGTGGAGTTTCTCTATGAGCAAGGGCGGATGTACCGCTGCTGCAATCAAAACCTGCTATTCCACGGCTGCATTCCCATGACGGAGGAAGGCGCGTTCCGGCCTGTAAAAATCGAGGGCGTCAAGCGCTCTGGGCGCAGCCTGATGGATGCGCTGGACGCACTGGCCCGCCGCGCCTATTTCTCCGGGGATACCAAGGCTGTGGACGCCATGTGGTACCTTTGGTGTGCAGCCTACTCCCCGCTGTGTGGGCGCAGGATCAAGACCTTCCAGCGCTATTTCACCCAGGAGGAAGCCGCCTGGAAGGAGCCGCGCGATCCCTATTACCATTACGCCAATCAGGAGGAAGCCTGCACGCGGCTGCTGGCAGAGTTTGACCTAACCGACCCACAGTCCCGCATCATCAATGGTCATACGCCTGTGCGCGTGACCCATGGGGAAAGTCCCATCAAGGCAGGCGGCAAGTGCATCGTCATTGACGGCGGCTTCTGCCGCGCTTACCAGAAGACCACCGGCATTGCGGGCTACACGCTCATTTCCAACTCCCACGGCATGCGTATCGTGTCTCACCAGTCCTTTACGGATCTGGAGGACGCATTGAGCGAGGATCGAGACATCCATTCCCAGCCGTACATCTTCACCACCTGGACGCACCGCAAGATGGTCGCGGACACCGATCTCGGTCAGGAGATGCAGGAACGCATTGCCGATTTGCACGATCTGCTTACCGCCGTGCGTGAGGGACTGGTCCACCTGAAGCGCTGAACCCTTCTCAGTTCCCGTGCATAGACTGTCTATGAAGCGCCCTTGGACGCTTCGAAGGAGCGTTGTGTATGCGCATTCGCGGTTTAGCGCTGGTGGTTTTGTCCATTGATTCCATGCTGCTTTTTCTGCCTGCTGGTGTGGGACGGTAAAAACTGGTTGCTGCTGCTGTGATCTTTCCGAGAGCTGTCCCTTGCCGGACAGCTCCCTTTCTTTCGGAAAAAGTTCCCTTTCCCTGTGAAAAAAGCCTTGCAATTTCCCTGCATTTTGTGGTATACTTCTCGTTGTGACATACGGGCGTTCCGCTGCCGGGCTTTGCGTCTGTGTACGAACGTCTATGAGGGAAGGAGGAACACTTACAATGAGTGAAATTATCCGTTCTATCGAGCAGAAGCAACTCCGTACCGATCTGCCCAAGATCAGCATTGGCGACACCGTGCGTGTGTGGGTCAAGGTTGTTGAAGGCAGCCGCGAGCGTCTTCAGGCGTTCGAGGGCGTTGTGATCGCCATGCGCAATGGCGGCATCCGTGAGACCTTCACGGTTCGTCGCGTTTCCTACGGCATTGGCGTTGAGCGTACTTTCCCGATGCATTCTCCCCGTGTCGATCATGTGGAGATCATCCGCAGCGGTAAGGTCCGTCGCGCGAAGCTGTACTACCTGCGCAACCTGCAGGGCAAGGCGGCCAAGCTCAAGGAGATCAAGCGCGTGTAAGCATCTGCTTATCACAAAGATCCGTGTTCCTTCGGGAATGCGGATCTTTTGTTTTGCCTGCATGTTTGGCACACCCCGCGCGTATGCTGGCGGTGAAACGAGGTGATCCGCTTTGCAGGATAAGCCGCAAACGACCGTTGGAGAAATGAAGCGCGTGGAACGCAAGCCCCCCTCCCCTGTCCCGGAGATCCAGTGGCGCACAAAGCCCAAACGTTCCTGGGCCGAGGAGCTTTTGAAAAACATCGGTGTGGCAGCAGCGCTGGTCATCTGCGCAGTCGCGGTGCGCTCCGGCAGCGTTGGACAGGCTGACTGGTCAGATGCGCTGCTTGCCGCCGCTACCGGGGACACACTGCTGGACGATCAGCTTGGCAAGCTGACCTTTGTCAGTACGCTTTTCCCGGAGGCCACGCTTGTCTTTGGCGAAACCGCTGCGGAAACACTGGCACAGCCCTTGCAGGGCGGAAGCGTTGTCCATGCCTGGAGCCAGCAGGAGCCTTACCTGACCTATCAAGGCACGGACACTTCTGTTCAGTGCGCCATTGACGGTGAGGTCATGGGCGTGTACCACGCGGAGGACGAGGCGCTGATGATCCGCGTTCGGCGCGCGGATGGGCTGGAATGCTGCTATGGCGGGCTGTCCGAAAGCCTGGTCAGCACCGGGGATGCCGTGCGCGCAGGGCAGCTGCTGGGCGTGTGCGCCCCCTCCGGGCAGGCTGTGCTGGAGGTTCGCAGAGATGGCTACAGCGTAGACCCCACCGCCTGGATGCAGGAGTGACCCATGCGCTTTCGAATTGGCAAAATCGGACATACCGAGGTTTGGCTGCATGGGGCCACCCTATGCTGCTGGCTTTATCTGATCGCGCAGGGGCAAGGCCTGCTGCTGGGCGTTGGCTTTCTTTCCATTGCGCTGCATGAATGCGCCCATGGCCTTGTCGCCGTGCTGCTGCATCATCCCCCGCAGTATGCCGAGCTTTCGCCCCTTGGGCTGATGCTTCGCGTAGAGGAGGACTCACAGCTTTCCGCAAGCCAGCGAGCCGCCGTGCTGCTGGCGGGGCCATGCATGTCACTGCTGCTGGCGCTGTTGGGCTGGTATGGCACGGCAGGCGGACTTCTCCCGCCCTTTCTGGGGGCGCGGCTCTTTTTCGGCAACCTGACGTTGCTGTTGCTCAACCTGCTACCCGCGCTTCCGCTGGATGGCGGCAGACTGCTGGCACTGCTGCTGTCTCTGCGTTTTCCGCTGGCGGTGCAGCTGCGGGTCATGCGTATCGTGGGCGTGGTTGTGGGGGCGCTGCTGGTCGGCGGCGGCGTGGTCGGTGCGTTTATACTGGGCGCCTTCAACCTTTCTCTTTGCCTGGTGGGATGCTTTCTGCTGTATGCTGCATGCCGCTGCACCACGACCGAGGCCATGGACACGCTGCGTCAATGGATGGAGCGCCGCAATCTGCTGGAAGCGCGCGGACTGCTTCCCGGCGCATCGCTAACCGTGCTGGATCGCACGCCCCTGCGCCAGCTGCTGCCTTCCCTGCCAACAGGGCGCTTTATCAGCGTTACCGTGCTGGAAAGCGGTACCCTGCATCCCCTGGGAACAGTAACGGAACAGGTGCTGTGCGAGGCCTATCTCCGCACACCGGACGCAGCCTGCGACGTATTGGTCACAGCTTGATTCTGCAAGTATCCTGCTCTCCTGCGGAGGAACCATGGCATGTGCAAATCCTACACCTTTGCCCTGGCAGGCAATCAGAACAGCGGTAAAACCACTCTGTTCAATCGGCTGACCGGCTCCAACCAGCATGTCGGCAACTGGCCCGGTGTAACGGTGGAGCAGAAAACCGGCAGCCTGACCGAGCCTTTTCGCGGTGAAGTGCACAGCGAGGTCAAGTTCGTCGACCTGCCGGGTATTTATTCGCTGAGTCCCTTTTCCATGGAGGAGGTCATCACCCGCAGCTTTCTCACGCAGGAACACCCGGACGTTATCATCAATATTGTAGATGCGACCAATCTGGAACGCAGTCTCTACCTGACCTTGCAGCTTCGGCAGCTGGGTACGCCCATGGTCATTGCGCTGAACATGATGGATGAGGTACGCGCCCGCGGTGATGTGATCCGCCCTGATGTGCTGGCGCGGGATCTTGGGGTGCCTGTCCTTGCTATCTGCGCCCGCAGCGGCGAAGGGCTGGACGCGCTGGTACGCCTCAGTGTGTCGCTTGCCGCCAAAGGAAAGGCGCTGCCGCCGCTGGAGCTTGGCTCCGGTGCAGTCCAGACCACCCTGCGGACCATCGCACGTCTGATAGCCCCCCAGGCACAGGCGCATGGTCTCAGCGCTTCCTATGCTGCTGTCAAGCTCTTTGAGGGCGATCCGCCCCTGCAAGCCTTGCTGTCCCTGCGCCCCGAGGAGCTGCGCAGACTGGATGACCTGCTGGCAGATGTCGAACATACACAGGGCATGGAACGCACCGCCATCATGGCAAATCTCCGCTACGCCTACATTGAAAAGCTGCTGGCACAAGCCGTCTTTCAAAAGCATGCTCCGAGCCAAACCGTCACGCTGCCGGAGCGCATTGACCGGGTATTGCTGCACCCAGTGCTTGCCATCCCGCTTTTTCTGTGCGCCATGCTGCTGGTCTTCTGGATCACCTTCGGCCCCATCGGCTCCCGGATCGCCGACAGCTTCTCCTTGCTGGTGGATGCAGGCATCGGCGCAATCAGCGCCGCCCTGACTGCCACGCAGGTGGTTCCCTGGCTTCGGGAGCTGGTCGTTGATGGCATTCTCACAGGCGTAGGCAGTGTGCTGAGCTTTCTGCCCACCATTGTGATGCTGTTCATGTGCCTGTCCGTGCTGGAGGACAGCGGCTACATGGCCCGTGCGGCCTTTCTGATGGAGAAGCCCCTGCGCAGGCTTGGCCTGAACGGACGCAGCTTTATTCCCATGATGATGGGCTTTGGCTGCACAGTGCCTGCCGTCATGTCCGCCCGGAGCATGAGCAGCCAGCGAGATCGCCGCTTCACGATTCTGTTGACTCCCTTCATGTCCTGCGGCGCAAAGGTGCCTGTGTACGCGCTGTTTGCCCGTGCTTTCTTTGGCGGCAATCAGGTACTCGTCATGACTGTTTTGTACCTCACGGGTATCCTTATCGCCATCGGCGCAGGGCTGCTTTGCAAACGGGCAGTATTTCGCGGTGATGCAGCTCCCTTCCTCATGGAGCTGCCCAGCTATCGCCTGCCCACGCCCCGCAGTGTGCTGCGCCAGCTGCGGGACAAGGCCAGCGACTTCCTTCAGCGGGCATTTACGGTGATTTTCCTGGCAACGATGCTTGTGTGGCTTTTGGAGCGCTTTACCTTTCGCTTCACCGTCGCGTCTACCCTTGCGGAAAGCATGCTTGGAACGCTGGCAGGCTGGATCGCGCCTCTGTTTGCCCCCTGCGGCTTCGGCTCGCGGGCCGCTTCCGCCGCCATTCTGACAGGCGTGATGGCGAAGGAAAGCGTGGTCAGCACACTGGTGCTTCTGACAGGAGCGGACGTTCAAGGCACCGCCCTGACAACGGCCCTGCAAGGGGTATTCCCCTCCCAACTTGCGGCAGCTTCCTTTCTGGTATTTGTGCTGCTATACATGCCCTGCATCGCAGCCTTTGCCGCCATGCGGCGCGAGCTGGAAAGCCGCCGTTGGGCCATCTTCGCCGTTCTGGGTCAGACCGTCCTTGCGTGGATAGCTGCTGCCTTGGTTTATCAGCTGGGGCATTTGCTGGGTCTGGGATAAAAACAGCCCTTCACCGAAGCAGCTTCGATGAAGGGCCTTTCCTTATAGAGAGATACGATCAGAATACGGGGATCACACCGCCGGCATACTTCTCATTGGTCAGCATGTACTCGCGAACCTTCTCGCTCTGCAGGCAGGAGCGCAGTGCCTCCACCCAGGGCGCGTCCACGGAATCCTGACGGATGACCACATAGTTGGTGTAGGTCTTGCCGGAGTCAGACTCAGTAGGCTCCAGGAAGATTGCGTCCTCCGCAGGAGACAGGCCCGCCGCCAGCGCGAAGTTGCCGTTGATAACCGCCAGATCAGCATCCTCCAGGGTGCTGGGCAGGGTGTTGGCCTCAACCTCCAGAATGTTCAGGTGCTTGGGATTGTCCACAATGTCCAGCACGGTCAGGCTGCTGTCCTCCACCGTCGCATCCGCAGGCAGGGTGATCAGACCAGCGTCCTTCAGCAGGAACAGCGCGCGGGTCTCATTGCTGGGATCGTTGGTGATGGTGATGGTCGCGCCGTCCTGCAGCTCCTCCAGGGACTTGCACTTGCCAGCATAGATGCCGAAGGGCTCGTAATGCACGGGGATCGCCGCCACCAGCTGCTTATCCTCCGCCACGGTGGCATTGTAAGCATTCAGGAAGGGCATATGCTGGAAGTAGTTGGCGTCAATCTCGCCATTGACCAGCGCGTCATTGGGCAGGTTGTAATCGGTAAATTCCACGATTTGCAAATCGTAGCCCAGCGCCGCCATGTCGTCCTTAATCAGCTCCAGCACCTCGGCATGAGGGGAGGTCGTCGCGCCGACCTTCACAGGGGTCAGCGCCTCTGCAGAGGCAGCGCCGAGGCTCAGCAGCAGCGCCAGGGTCAGAAGAATCGCAGCAAACTTTTTCATCGTTTCCAGTCTCCTTTCATTTTTCCCGAAAAGAAAAAGGACGACCCGCATCTGGATCGTCCTGCAAAGGCACATGTACCATCACCAACAGGCGCAGGACGAAACAGAAGACATGCACATGCACATCTCCATCATCATCATACGACCAGCGGCGATACGGCTCATGATGCGTTCCTCCCTTTTCAAGATGTGTTTATTATACCTGCGTTTCGGCATTTGTCAAGGGAAAAAGTTCAAAAAACAATGGAAGTACATTGGTAATATTCGTCTTTTTAGTTTTTCTCCCTGACGATACGGTTCACCCGCTCCATCAAAAGGAACATGGTCACGGCAATCAGCAGCAGATAGACCGGGTACAGCGCCAAGCTCACAACCCCCGCCAGCACCCCGAACAGCGGCGACATCAGCGTTGAGCCAACATACGCGCAAGCCATTTGCAGGCCCATCAGCGCCTGCGAATGATCCGCGCCGAAGTTTTTGGGCGTTTGGTGCAGCATGCAGGGATAGACAGGCGCACAGCCCAGGCCGATCAGCAGCAGTCCCGCGAACGCACCTTCCTTTGGCAGCGGTAAAAGCATCAGCACCGCGCCCAGCGCCGCCATGCCCTGGCCCAAACGAACCATCACACGGTCGCCCAGCTTATCCGCAATAAAGCCGCACAGGAAGCGCCCCGCCGTGATGCCCACATAGAACACAGCCGCCCAGCTTGCCGCCGTCTGTGCGTCGATGCCGCGCACTGCCACCATATAGCTGCTGGCCCACATGCCCGTTGTGGACTCCATGGCACAATAGCAGAAGAAGGCCCCCAGCACCGCCTTCGCGCCGGGCAGACGAAGGGCTTCCCGCTCTGTCACGGGCTTGCGGCCCTCAGCCTTCTGCTCCTCTGCGGGGTTCTTTTTCCACAGGGGCAGCGTCAGCAGCAGCACTGCCGTCATAGCAAGCTGCACAAGGCCCACCACACGATAGCCGCTGTTCCATGTTGCGCCGCCGGTCAGGCACCAGCCCATGATGGTCGGGCCTGCCGCCGCGCCCAGACCCCAGAAGAAATGGATCCAACTCATGTGCCGGGACTTATAGTGCAGGGCCACATAATTGTTCAGCGCCGCGTCGATGCTGCCCGCGCCCAGACCATACGGCAAGGCCAGCACGCACAGCACCCAGAAGCTCTGTGCCAGCGAAAAACCGAACAATGCCAGCGTCACCAGCGCCGTACAGCCCACAGTGAGCCAGCCCGTGCCAAAACGCTGAATGAGCCGGTTGCTCGCCACGCTGGACAGCACCGTTCCCAATGAAATCAGGAATGTAATGATACCCGCCCAGGACACCGGGACATTCCACATGACCTGAATGGAAGGCCACGCTGCGCCCAGCAGCGCATCAGGCAGGCCCATGCTGATAAACGCCAGGTAGATCACCGCAATCAGGACTGAAGCCATATGAAAAAATCCTCCCGCATTTCTTTATCGCAATGCGAGAGGATTGTAACATTTTGGCGCTGGGAAGTCCATAACGAAACGCAGCTTATTTTTCGTCCTCCGGCTCCCGAACACAGGTTGGATACTGTGCATTGATCCAGGCATAGCGTGAACAGGAGGACAGATGATCGTTGATGATGCCGCAGGCCTGCAGGTGCGCATAAACCGTCACCGGGCCGAGGTATTTCATGCCGCGCTTTTTCAGCGCCGCACTCACCCGGACCGACAGCGCGTTTTGCGCAGGCATGCGCCCCTACTCATGTCCGACACAGCAGATGGTTTTGCCGCCGCACAGGCCCCATAAGTAATCGCTGAAGCTGCCGTATTCCTGGCGGATGGCCTGTACGCAGCGGGCATTTTGGATCACGGCGTTCACCTTGCGCGGAGATTGGATCATGCCCGGTGTATGCAGAATGCGCTCCACGTCCGCCGCCTGAAAGGCCGCGATCTTATCAAAGTCGAAATCTGCGAAGCACTGACGGAATACCTCGCGCTTTTGCAGCATCATGTTCCAGTTCAGGCCGCACTGCATGACCTCCAGCATCAGAAACTCAAACTGCTTGTAGTCATCATGCAATGGAATCCCCCACTCCTCATCGTGATAGCGGGTGAGCTTTTCGTTACCAAGGCACCAGGGCTCCATGGCGGGTACCTCCTTTGTGGGCGGGCAGGAAGGCGGTTATTGTGCTTCCTGCTGCATCATTTGTTGTATATGGTTCAATGTCTGGACAAGCTGCGTGCCTGTTATTTGTCCGCAGGCAAACCGTTTTATCAAGGTACGGAAATTTGTAAGTCCATCCCCTGCGCTAAACTGCGTTGGTGCTGGGAAAAACAATCGGTCCGCACAGGCTGCATAAGCTCTCCATGCCGCAGGTGACACTGCCCAGCGGCCTGTTTCATTCTCTAGCTTCTGCTTCCACCGCGCCAGCTGCGCCTGCATTGCTTCTTCATCATAATCACTGTGCATTTCCTGATACCATGTTTGCACGGATTCCTGCTGCTGTGCTGTCAACGCCGCAAATTCCGGTACACAGTCCTCCATTGTTGCATGCGGATTTTGCATGGTGCCGTCTACCACATGGATGAGTGCCTGAATGTAGGTGCGCTCCGCAGTATATTGTGCAGCTTCAATGGGGCCCGCGTCTTGATAAAAGAAGGCTTTATCATGTTCTCTTGGCAGATTTGCCAGTTGCAGCGCAAGCAGCTCCTTCACTGCCTGTGGAGCCTGCGTATCTGCCCGCCCCATAGCAAGTGCAAGACTGCCCTCCACCAGCTTCGGCTGATTTTCATGCAGCTTCAGTCCTACTTGCCACTGTTCTGCGTCGCTCCAAAAATCAAAGCTGGCATAAATGTCAAACAGTATCGGACGACCGTTGATATAAACAGGCTCAATTTCATGCAATGACAAACCAATTTCCCGCGCACGTTCCAGCAGCGCAGGTAGCTCCTCCATATCAAAATGAATATCTTTCTTCGCATACTGGCATTGCAGCATCACCTGTTCTAGTAGCATGGTCGTCAACTGAATTGCATAGGCTTCCTTGTGTATGCGATAATATTCTTCGTCCCATGCGCCAAACACCCCGATATTCTCTGGCTCATCCTCCATACGGATTATCCACGCTTCCAGAAAATCTAACAATTCTGAAAACGTTTGCGGCACATCCGTTTCGTCAAAGCCTAAACGCTCAAAGGTTTCCTGCTGCGCCATCACGCAGTTGAACTGGCTGACCACCGGGACGGCATAGAGCTTTCCATCCACCATAAGCTGCTCTGCAATCATCGGCCACATCTGCTGTACCTGCGCCGCTAGCTCTGGTTCATCAGACAGATCAAGGCAATAGCCTTTTCTCATAAGCTGCTTCACATCGAAATACGCAGTATTCACCGTAAACAAATCAAGGTTACAGGTACCTGTCAGAAATTGCCCAATGAGCTGATCTGCACTGACAGCATCAATGTAAGCCACATCATCCGCCAGCTTTACCCCTGGATGTTCCTGTTCAAACGTCAGCTTCACCGACTTCGGCAAGTTTACCAGCGCATGCACCGTCACACTTTCCGCACAAGCAGTCAGCGCACATGCAAGCGTCAACAGGATCGTCATCCACCAGACTACACATTTTCTCAGCATGCTATAAACTCCTTTCAGGTCTTTCGTTATCCATTAGACCTTTCAGAAGCATGCTTTCTCACACGCCCGGTCGCTTATTTTTGCAGCAGCGTCCAATCCTGCCTTTGTCCGCTGACCAGCCCTTCCTTCTTCATGCGGCCCAGCTCCCGCGTCATGGCGGCACGATCCACTGCCAGATAGTCCGCCAAGTCCACCAGCGGCAGGGGCAGATGCAGCTCGGTTTTCTCTTGACGGCGGGCCTCCTCCGCAAAGAACAGCAGCAGGCGCTGCCGGGGCGTTCGCTGCTGCAAAAGGTAGGCATAGGCCAGCCCTGCCTGCTCCGCTGCAAGGTAGGCGCGGTGCATCGTCAGGCGATCCTCCATTTCCTCCGGCGAGAAAACGCGCAGGGTGGTGGAATACTTCGCCATCAGGTAGCTGACCCCATGAGGGATCTGCAAAAGCATATCCCCGCTGAACCAATCCCCCGGACGAAAAAAGCGAAGGATGCTGCGGTCATAGCGCTCGTTTTCCGCGCAAAGGTAGACAAGGCCCGTCTCCACACGGGCGAAAAAAATTTGCTCCCGGTTTTTTGTGAATATCCGCTCACCCTTGACAAAAGCTGCCAGCCGTCCTAAGCCCGGCAATGCAGTCTCCACAACGTTTCCCGGCTGATTTCCATATCCCATATTTTGTGTGCCCCCTGTTTCAGCACCTTCTATCATGTGTATTATACCAGTGCAGTGTGACTATGGCAACAGCATTTTTCTTTCGGTTCGGTATAATAGGGTCTGCTGCTTAAAAGAGACGCTAACGCAGGTAGGAGAGATTCGGGAATGAAGGTAATCAAGCGCAATGGTTCCGAAGTGGAATTTGACCCCGCCAAGATCGTCAAAGCCATCAGCAAGGCAAACATCGCTACGCTCCACGGCAGAATGACCGACGAGCAGATCCGCGAAGCTGCGGAATATATCAGCTACAAGTGTGAGAAGATGAACCGCGCCATCTCCGTGGAGGAGATTCAGGACATGGTGGAAAACCAGATCATGTCCAGCGGCGCCTTTGAGGTGGCGAAGAATTATGTCCGCTATCGCTATAATCGCTCGCTGGTCCGCAAGGCCAACACCACTGACGACCGCATTCTGTCTCTGATCGAGTGCAACAATGAGGAGGTCAAGCAGGAAAACGCCAACAAGGACCCGGTAGTCAACAGCGTACAGCGGGACTACATGGCAGGCGAAGTGAGCCGTGACCTGACCCGCCGTCTGCTGCTGCCCAAGGAAATCGTAGAAGCGGACAAGGAAGGCATCATCCACTTCCATGATTCCGATTATTATGCCCAGCACATGCACAACTGCGACCTGATCAACCTGGACGACATGCTGCAAAACGGCACCGTCATCAGCGAGACGCTGATTGAAAAGCCGCACAGCTTCTCCACCGCCTGCAACATTGCCACGCAGATCATTGCGCAGGTGGCCAGCAATCAGTACGGCGGGCAGAGCATCAGCCTGACTCACCTTGCGCCCTTTGTGCAGATCTCCCGCGAGAAGATCCGTCTGGAGGTTTTGCAGGAGATCAAGGACATGGACTGCCATCCCTCCGACGAGCTGTTCACGCAGATCGTGGAGCGCCGCCTGCGCCGCGAGATCGAGAAGGGTGTGCAAACCATTCAGTATCAGGTCATCACGCTGATGACCACCAATGGACAGGCCCCCTTCCTGACGGTATTCATGTACCTGAACGAAGCCCGCAGCGAGCAGGAAAAGAAGGACCTGGCGCTCATTATTGAAGAAACGTTGCGTCAGCGTTATCAGGGCGTGAAGAATGAAGCGGGCGTTTGGATCACTCCCGCCTTCCCCAAGCTGATTTATGTACTGGAGGAGGACAACATCCGCGAGGGAACGGAATATTTCTACCTGACCCAGTTGGCTGCAAAGTGTACCGCCAAGCGCATGGTGCCTGACTACATCTCCGAAAAGAAAATGAAGGAACTGAAGGAGGGCAACTGCTTCCCGGTCATGGGTTGCCGCAGTGCGCTGAATCCCTGGAAAGACGAGAACGGCAACTACAAGTTCTACGGGCGCTTCAATCAGGGCGTTGTGACCATCAATCTGCCGGACGTGGCCCTCAGCTCCGGCAAGGATATGGACAAGTTCTGGCAGATTTTCGACGAACGTCTGGAGTTGTGCTACCGTGCGCTGATGTGCCGTCATGAGCGTTTGAAGGGAACGCTGAGCGACGCTGCGCCCATTCTGTGGCAATACGGTGCGATTTCCCGTTTGAAGAAGGGCGAACCGATCGATAAGCTGCTTTACGGTGGCTACTCCACCATTTCGCTGGGCTATGCGGGACTGTGTGAGTGTGTGCGCTACATGACGGGCAAATCTCACACCGACCCCAGCGCAACGGGCTTTGCGCTGGAGATCATGAAGCACATGAATGCTGCCTGCGCCAAGTGGACGGAGCAGACGAACATTTTCTTCAGCATTTACGGCTCCCCCATTGAAAGCACCACCTACAAGTTTGCCAAGTGCCTGCAGCGGCGCTTCGGCATCATTGAGGGCGTTACGGACAAGGGGTACATCACCAACAGCTATCATGTGAACGTGCGCGAGGAAATCGACGCTTTCTCGAAGCTGAAGTTTGAGGCGCAGTTCCAGGCGCTGTCCACGGGCGGTGCGGTAAGCTATGTGGAAGTTCCCAACATGCAGGATAACCTGGAAGCCGTCATCAGCGTTATCCAGTTCATCTACGACAACATTATGTATGCCGAGCTGAACACCAAGTCGGACTACTGCCAGGTTTGCGGTTACGACGGCGAGATTCGTGTGGTGGAGGAAGACGGCAAGCTGGTATGGGAATGCCCTCACTGCGGCAACCGCGATCAGGATCGTCTGAACGTTGCCCGCCGCACCTGCGGCTACATCGGCACCCAGTTCTGGAACCAGGGCCGCACCCAGGAAATTAAGGAGCGGGTATTGCATCTGTGAGGTACTGCGAGGGAGGCGGCTTCTGTGCCAGAAGCCCCTCCCTCGCGCTCCCTCCGAAGGCCATCGTAGGGGAAAACAAATTTACGGTCTGCCATTAACGCACTGGTAGATATACAAAAGAGCTATGCTGTCCCTGCAAAAGGAGCAAACCATGAATTACGCCAATATCAAGCACTGCGACATTGCTAACGGCCCAGGAGTGCGCACCAGCCTGTTTGTGTCCGGCTGCACGCATCACTGCCCGAACTGCTTCAACGCCGTGGCCTGGGATTTCCACTTCGGGCAGCCCTTCACCTGGGAAACAGAGCGCTCCATCATCGAGAGCTGTCAGCCGGGATACATCGCCGGGCTGACCCTGCTGGGCGGCGAACCCATGGAGCCGGAAAACCAGGCGGCGCTGCTGCCATTCCTGAAGCGCTTCCGGGAAAACTGTCCCGGAAAAAGCATTTGGTGCTACTCCGGCTACACCTTTGAGGAGCTGCTGGGCCAAACGCCCTCCCGCTGCCGCTGCGAATGCACGGACGAGCTGCTTGCGCTGATCGATGTGCTGGTGGACGGCGAGTTTATGCAGGCGCTCCATGATATTACGCTGCGCTTCCGCGGTTCCAGCAATCAGCGTATCATTGATCTGCCTCGTTCGTTAAGCGCAGGGAAGGTCGTTCCCTGGTCTGATGAGGCTATTTACGCCAGTCACACGCTGCCGCTTCGTTAAGCGGCACATTCCCCCATGCATTGACTTTTACGGTGCTTTTCCGTAAGATAAAGTCAGCACATGCATGGGGGTCTTTTTATGCGAAAATGGCTTTGCGCGTTCTTCCTGACCATCTGCCTGCTGACAGGTGTTGCTATCGCAGAAGCTGCCGAATGTACACTTTCCGCACCGGGAACCGTTACGGGCTTTGCGGAAAATCCCATCGTTCTTACAACGCCGCAGGCTGGTACCGTGACCCTTGCCTTGCAGAACGATCTGGGGCGAGAATGTCTGCGCATTGCCACGGACGCGCCCATTGTTCCCGGGACAAATACCTTTTCTTGGGACGGCCTGGGCTATTATCAGGAGCAACTGGAACACATGACCTACACGCTGACCGCGCATATCGTTACACCTGCCGAGACCTATGACCTTTCTCAACCCGTACGTGTTGGCCTAAGCCGTCAGGCCGTCGTCATGGCGCTTGCCAACAGCCGCGTACTTTATCAGGGCGGCGGTCAGTCTTGGTTCACCGAGGTCAAGCTCATCCGCAAAGGAACGCTGTGCATTGCCTATTACCGTGCCGATAATTTGGAAAACTGCCTGTACCTTCAGCGCAAGGAGATCGGCAATTACCGCATTCACAACCATAAATGGGATGGAAAACTGCACGGCAAGGCCGTTGTACCCGGGGACTATGTGCTGCGCTTTTATGCCGAGGAATCCCCCGACATTGTGCTTGAAGTGGCTGTCACTGTTGTTGCAGGGGCCTATGTCTCCCCTGCCTTGACGGTCAGCGGTGCTTATTTGCCCAGCCGTGACGCCACCGATGCGGAGCTTTGGGCCTGGATGCAGCAGCCGATCACCGTCAGCACACTGAAAAATCTTTCCCATCAGAAGCTCTACGCCGCACCTGATCGCCGCAGCAAATCGCTCGGCACCATCCATGGGCAGTCGCAGGGTGTGCAGGTTTTAGAGCCGCCCGCCAACGGCTGGGTCAAGGTAGGCGCATACACTCACGAAAGCGGTGCCTGGACTGAGGGCTATGTGCAGGCAGACCGTCTGACTACCATACCGCCACAGGGGGATTATGGTCTATTGCTGGACAAGCAGGCGCAAACACTTGCCGTGTTTTATCAGGGCGAGCGGTTAGCGACCTTTTCCATCAGCACCGGGCTTGCCCGAAAGGGGCATCCCGAGTATGAAACACCTGCGGGGATGTATCTCACGCTGGAGCATATGCAGGATTACTCCCTTGCCGGAAACAATTATGACCATGTGATCCGCTACGACGGCGGCAACCTGCTGCACCAGTGCGCCTATCGCATGCGGCAGGGCTGGCGGGACTATACAGCACAGGCAGAGCTGCTTGGCAGCAAGGCCTCCCACGGCTGCATTCGACTGCCTTATGATGGTGCGGACGGTTTTACGGCCTATTGGCTGTGGACGCATGTGCCTTATGGGACAAAGCTGATTATTTGGGAGAAATGAAAAAAAGCCCCACACGAAAAGGGCAGGCGCATTTTCCCACGCCTGCCCCTTTTCTATGCAGTATTTCCCGCTTACTTCAGGAATGTCGAATACATATACCCATACTGGCTGCCCGTATAGACATAGAACCAGTGGTCATAGGTTTCGCCCAGCACCGTCACGGTGGTGCCATTGTACAGGCGGCCCAGTGATTGAGAAGCCGTCGTTGATTCCGTCCGCAGGTTCACCCAGCTGCTGTATGCATTGCTGACGCGCATGGTGGGCTGTTTGGAGGTAACATTGCCATCCCAGCTAAGATAGCTTGCGCTGATGTAGCCATCCACCATGCCGATGGTCACGGGAATCCAGCCTGTGCGCGCATTCGAGCGCAGCGTCACCGTCGTTCCCTGATAATACAGACCCAATGACTTCGCGCTGGTGGACTGCCCGGCACGCAGGTTTACACGGTCAGCCGTTCTGCCGTTGATCACCGCCGTGCCATAGCCCACCGCTGCACCCGTGCCAATGCTGCCGCTTCCGCTGGTGCTGCCGCCGTTCACTTGAAGAACATTAGCAGGCACATAGCCTGTCTGACCGCCCACCAGTACATAATACCACTGACCGCTGGTCTCACCCAGCACTGTCATGTTCATGCCCGCAGCGCAGGACATCAGCACCGTGCCATACTGCGGCTCTGCATAGACGGACGCGGGGCTTAACAGCGTACCTGTCGGCAGTGCAGAGGGCGTTTTCGTGATGTACTTCGTCATCATGTAGCCCACCTGTGTGCCGACATAGACCTGTGTCCAGCCGCCGCCCACATCGCCCAGGCACACCACCGGCGTACCCGTATAGAACACGCCCAAGGAGCTGCTGTTCGTGGTCGCATTTGCGCGAAGGTTCACGCGGTTTGCGGTGACGCCATTCACAATGCCATAATAGGCGCTTTCCGCCTGCGCTGCCGTGACTGTTACACTTAAAAGCAGTACACAGGCCAAAAGCAGGCTCAACCATTTCCTCATACTTCTACCCTCCCGATTTTCCTCTTGTTCCCGCTGCTTTCGCACCGTTCATCTATATAACGCGCAATTTTCCTGTTTCTTCCTGCGCACGAAAAAATCCTTTCCTGCATAGGAAAAGCCCCTCCTCGCTGGGAGGAGGGGCGCTTGCTTCGCAACAGAGCTTAGCGAGACATAATGGTCTTCTCGGTCTCCTTGTCGAAGAAGTGCAGGTGGTTCACATCGAAGGCGATCTTGATGGAGCTGCCGGCACGGCTGGAGGTACGAGGATCCACGCGGGCGATGATGTTGTCATCCTTGCCGCTGGTCTTCAGGTACAGATAGGTCTCGGAACCCATCAGCTCAGTCACTTCAACGTTCACATCGATGGTGGCATTGGCATAGGTCTGCAAGAACACAGGCTCATCGTGGATGTTCTCGGGACGGATGCCCATGACAACTTCCTTGCCGATGTAGCTCTCGTCGATGAACTTGGAAACCTTGGAGTTCGGCACCACGATCTTGTTGTCACCAAAGCGGGCAACCACATCCTGGCCTTCCTTGCTTAGTTTCGCGTTGAAGAAGTTCATCTGGGGGCTGCCAATGAAGCCGGCGACGAACTGGTTGGTGGGATAGTCATACAGGTTCTGGGGAGTATCCACCTGCTGCACAAAGCCATCCTTCATAACCACGATACGGCTGGCCATGGTCATGGCCTCGGTCTGGTCGTGAGTAACGTAGATGAAGGTGGTCTGCAAACGCTGATGCAGCTTGGTGATCTCGGTACGCATCGCGACACGCAGCTTCGCGTCCAGGTTGGACAGAGGCTCGTCGAACAGGAAGACCTTAGGCTCACGGACGATAGCACGGCCCAGAGCAACACGCTGACGCTGACCACCGGACAGCGCCTTGGGCTTACGGTTCAGCAGGTGCGCAATGTCCAGAATCTTGGCGGCTTCTTCCACGCGGCGCTTGATCTCATCCTTGGGGGTCTTACGCAGTTTCAGGCCGAACGCCATGTTGTCAAACACGGTCATATGGGGATACAGGGCGTAGTTCTGGAACACCATGGCGATGTCGCGATCCTTGGGGGCCACATCGTTCACCAGCTTGTCGCCGATGTACAGCTCGCCGTCGGAAATTTCTTCCAGACCGGCGACCATGCGCAGGGTGGTGGACTTACCGCAGCCGGAAGGTCCGACCAGCACGATGAATTCCTTGTC
>CAKTYE010000008.1 GCA_934631985.1 uncultured Clostridia bacterium
GAAGCAACTGCGGCGCAGTGTGCGACCATGCTGCAAGCAAGGCCCAGCCTACTTGTGAACAAAGCGCAGTGTGCGATATTTGCAGCATGACCTTGCCTGCACTGGGCCACGACTGGAGCAATAAGGACGGCATGTGCGCCCGCAGCGGCTGCGGTGCAGTGTGCGACCATGCTGCAAGCAAGGCCCAGCCTACTTGTGAACAAAGCGCAGTGTGCGATGTTTGCAGCATGACCTTGCCTGCGCTGGGCCACGACTGGAGCAGCAAGGACGGCATATGCGCCCGAAGCGGCTGCGGTGCAGTGTGCGACCATACGGCAAGCAAGGCCCAGCCTACTTGTGAACAAAGCGCAGTGTGCGATGTTTGCAGCATGACCTTGCCTGCACTGGGCCACGACTGGAGCAACAAGGACGGGGTATGCGCCCGAAGCGGCTGCGGCGCAGTGTGTGACCATACGGCAAGCAAAGCTCAGCCCACCTGCGAACAAGGCGCAGTCTGTGATGTCTGCGGAAAGACCTTAGCAGCGCTGGGCCATGACGACCATGCCGAGGTCACACCCCCAAGCTGCGGTCAGAAGGGCTTTACCACTTACTCCTGCACCCGCTGCAGCCGCAGCTATACGGCGGACGAAACGCCCGCGCTGTCTCACGTTTATGGCGAATGGAACCCTGAGGGCGACGGCACCAGCAGCGCCCGCTGCATGCGCTGCAAGCATAAGGCCAAGGCCGACTGTGAAATGCTGTCCTTCACGCTGAAGCCTTCGGAGGAAGCCGCTGAGGCCGTGACCTTTGCACTCTGCCCTGTGTGCGGTGCCGTCACGACGGGGCAACGGCTCACGTTGGTGAAGGGTGCGAAGAGCGCACAAGCGCCTGCGGGAACGCTGGCAGTTCGCATGGGCGAAGCAGCGGACGGTGTGCAGGTGCTGACGATCGCCACGGAACGCGCAGGTCATTTGCTTCAGCCTGCGGAGACGATGACGGTCTCGCTGCCTGCATCGCTGATGCAGGGACTTACGCTGTCCCTGCTGGCTGCGGACGGCACGGAAACGCCCCTAACATATACGGTGGAAGGCGAAACGATCTCCTTTACCCTGAGCTTTACGGATGCGGATGGTCAGCCCATTGCCGCGCAGGCGATTCGACTGCTGCCAGAAGGCTGATGGGGGAAAACAGAACCACTGTTTTAAGAAGCGCTCTGCCGGACGGCGATTCCGGCAGAGCGCTTTTAACATGCGCCGAAAAATTTTTATATCCATGCAACGATGCGCACGTCTGAAACATCTGTATAAGTGAAAAGCGCTTTTCAGTCCATCCATGGAGGTACGATATGACACAAGCGGAATTTGCCCGGCGTGTTGTGGCGATGCAGGATACGCTTTACCGTGTGTCTACCACCATCCTGCCCCAGCTTTGCGACCGGGAGGACGCCGTTCAGAGCGCCATTGAGAAGGCCCTGCGCAAGCAGGAGCGTCTGCGTGACCCGGATGCGTTGGGCGCGTGGCTGACGCGCATTCTGGTGAACGAGTGCTACGCCATCCTGCGCAGACGTAAACGCGAAGCGCCGCTGGCGGTTTGCATGGAGCGGGAGACTGCGCCGGACGCGCACCCCGACCTTTATCAGCTTTTTACTTCCCTTGAGGAGAAGTATCGGCTTCCCATGGTGCTGTACTATGTGGAAGGGTATTCCGTGGCAGAGATCGCGGGCATCCTGCACCTGCCGCAGGGAACGCTGAAATCCCGCCTGCATCGCGGCAGGCAAATGCTGCGGAATACGTTAGCGGATCAGGAGGTATGAGTATGGATCAGAAAGAATTGAAACGCATGTACGGCAGTACGCCGCATAGCTTTTCGCAGCGGATCGAGCAGACCCTGCGCACGGCACAGCAGCCGCAGCGGTCGCATGGTGGACGGCTGCGTGTGGCAGCGGTAGTGCTGGCGGCGGTGATGCTGCTGTCAGCCACGGCCTTGGCGCTGTTCCACAGCCAGGTGGCGGAGATCTTCGGCATGCACTTTGGCGAGGCGAAGAAGGAGGAACTGCTTGGGGGGTGCATTGCCGTTTCAGGAGAAAGCAAGACACTGGGCGACGTGGTGTTCACCCTGGACGAGGTGACCTATGTGGACGATGGCCTGTATGCTGTGGGTCACATGCGGCCCGCAGCGGGGGCGAATGTGCTGCTCATGAGCGTCGATCAGGAGCATACACCCGAGGATGTAGTCGGCACAGACCATTACAGTGGGATACCCGCAGAGGGGCCGACCTACGGCGAGAAAGCAGCGGAGACAGGCGCACAACTGCTGATGGCCCAGTGCATTCCCACTATGGTTGGCGTGGAGGATGGTGCGCTTCGCTCGGCGGACGTAGTGGGCATCAGTGAGATACCGCAGGCGGATGGCAGTATCCTGTTCACCATGGAAATTCCCACGGGAACGGCGGTGACGGAAGGAACGAGCTACACCATTCAGATGGACGTACTCGTCTATGCGTATGGGCGCGAGGACGAGACTTACCAGAGTGACATTTGGACAGTGCAGGTCATGCCTGCGAAGGGGAAATAAGTCAACGGCCCGATAGAACACAGCTAAACAGTAAAAAACACGCCTGGGGCATTGCTGCCTCGGGCGTGTCTTTGCATTACGCTGAAATTACAGGGTCTTCTTGAACCAGTCGATGGTGTCCTGCACCAGGGTCTTCAGCACGGTGTCATCACCGGAGAACACGCAGAAGGTATGATCCGCGCCGTCCAGCAGCAGCACCTCAGCATCGGAGGAGTTCACCGCAGCGTCCACGATCTTCTGAGCGGTTTCCGGAGGAACAGTGGTGTCTTCCTTGCCGTTGATAGCCAGGATGGGAGCCTTGATGTTGGCAACCTCTGCCGCATAGTCGATGTTCATCGCGCACTCGTAGTAAGCGGGGGACTGCTTCAGGGGCTCACGCCAGTCATAGGTGACCTCATAGTAGCCTTCCTTCTTGGCGATCTCGTACTGCTCTTCCTCATTGCCCTTCTGGTCATAAGCGCCAGCCCAGGTCAGCACAGAGGAGAACACATCGTTGCGGGCCGCGGTCAGCAGGGTCAGACGACCGCCCTGGCTCCAGCCCATGATGCCCACATGCTCCATGTCGATGGAGTCCAGGGTCTTCAGGTACTCATAGCACTTCATGGCATCTTCCACACCCTTGTCATAGGTGAAGTCGATGTAATCGCTGGTGCTGTCGCCGTTGCCGATGTAGTCGAAACGGATGGTCGCGATGCCGGCCTTCGCCATCTCGGGAGCAGCGTAGTCATAAGCATTGCCAGCCTCGTGACGGGTGGAGCCGTTGCCGTGCAGCATGATGACGGCGGGGAACTTCTCGCCCTCAGCGCCCACGGGCAGGGTCACGGTCGCGGGAATCTGATGGTCGCCCGCATCGATGGTGATGTCTTCTTCGGTGTAGGTCTTTTCCTCGGACGCGGTCTCAGCCACGGCGAAGGAGCAGCAGGCGATGGTCATTGCCAGCGCCAGGAACAGAGCCAGGAACTTGCGCATAAAAAGTATGCCTCCTGAAAATTTGATTGCGCTCACACGCAGAGCGTATTATAGCACAAAATGGAATGGCAGACAATAGGTGAATTGAAAAATTTTTTGTTCGTGTTCTGAACTCGTCTGCGGCGGGGCCTGCGCCGAATCTGTACAAAAAGGAAGAAGAATGGTATAATGCACGTTGTATCAGAAGAATCAAGGAAGGGAGGGGCATAAAGTTGAAGAAACGACTGCTGGCGGCGCTGTTTGCTTTTATGACGCTTTGGTGCGCATGCGCGGGAGCGCTGGCGGAGGAGACGACGTTTGTCGAGCCGACCCTGGCCCCGGACGCTACCCCTTATGACGCGGAGCATCCCGAAAATTTGGAGGATGACCAGCTTTATGCGCCCTCCGCTATTGTCATTGAGCAGAGCAGCGGCACGGTCATTTATGAAAAGAACGCCGACGAGGTGCGCTATCCTGCATCCACCACTAAGGTGATGACGGTGCTGCTGGGCATTATCTGGGCGGAAGCCAATGATGCGATGGAGTCCACCGTCACGGTCAGCGACAACGCCGTGGCCCTGCCGTCCGACTCCACCACCATGGGCCTGGAGGCCGGGGAGGAGATCAACTTTCATGATCTGCTGGTCGGTACGCTGCTGCGTTCCGCCAACGAGGGCGCGAACGTCATTGCCGAAACGGTGTCGGGCAGCATCCCGGCCTTTGCGGCCTACATGAACGAAGCGGCGGCAGCCTTCGGCTGCACCAGCACGCACTTTGCCAACGCTAACGGTCTGCACGACCCGGATCACTACACCACGGCCCGGGATATGGCGATCATCGCCCGGGCAGCCATGCAGAACGATACCTTCCGGGAGATCGCCAACACCACGTCCTACGGCCTTGCCAAGACGAACAAACACAAGGCCCGCACCATTACCGTGCGTGATAATTCCTTCCGCACCCCCGGCACAAGCGACAATCCCAACAAGTATTACTATCCTGCCGGAACGGGCATTAAGACGGGCTTCACTAATCAGGCAGGCTACTGCTATGTAGGCTCGGCCTCGCAGAATGGCGTGGATTTGATCAGCGTCGTGTTTGGTGCAGGTAAGCGGGGACGCTGGGCGGACACTATCAAGCTGATGGATTACGGCTTCTCCCAATACGAATGCGTGACCCCGGCGGAGCTGTATGCCCGCAATCCCATCACCATTCAGACCACGAATTATTCCCTGTCCGATACAAACATGGGCAAGATCGACCTGATCTGCCGGGCCGCAGACCCCACGCAGACGGCGACCATTATCGCCACCACGGCGGAAATAGACGCGATGGCGCAAAACCTGCGCACCACCTGCCTGATCACCTATATCCGGGACTTCCAGGCCCCGATAGAGGCAGGGGAGCAGATCGGCACCATGACGTATTTTGACAGCAACGGCAACGCAGTGGTGTATAACCTGACGGCCTCCCGCGGGGTCGCCATGCGGGAAAACGCCCCCAAGACGCTGGAGCAAATCGTCGAGGAGACGGAGAACGACCCGAATCCCTTCCCACCGTTGACGGTGGAGCTGGTGCTGATGGCTGCGATCCCCGTGGCGGTGATCGCGTTGCTGATTTTGGGACTGCGCAGGCTGAACAAGCGCCGCCGGGTGCGGAACAAGCGGGTGCCGAAGCCCACGAACCGTTACTTAAAGTAAAAAAGGAGCATGCGCATATGCTGACGTTTGCATTGCCCACGGCAGAGGATCGGGAGGCCGTACAGGCATTTTATGACGAATTTGCCGCAGATGGCGGAACCTGCATCGGCTTTGCGAATTACAAGGATTATCCGGCCTGGCTTCAGGATAAGCTGAACTGTCACACTGGGGAAAAACTTCCGAAGGGCTTTGTACGCGAGGATTTTCTGCTGTGATTTGAGGACGGCAAGCTGATCGGCGTGTACAGCATCAAGTTTGAATTGACGGAGTACCTGACGAATTACGGTGGACATGTTGGCTATGCGGTGCGGCCCAGCGCGCGGAACCGCGGCCTTGCAACGCAGATCATGCAGCAGGGCATGGCAATGGCCCATGAGCAGGGCTTCCGGCGGCTTTTGTGCATTTGCGATGAGGATAACGTGGCTTCCGAGAAGGTGATCCTCAAAAATGGCGGGGTGCTGGAGGATTGCCGCTTTGACCCGGAGGAAAATGTTACAGTCAAGCGATATTGGGTGGATTGCTGAGCAAGGGAGGAAAAGCAGATGGAGCTGACCTTATTGGGAACAAGCGCCGGGGAGGGCTATCCCGGCTTCTGGTGCGAATGCCCGAGCTGCACGGCGGCGCGCACACTGGGCGGCAAGAACATTCGCGGCAACAGCTGCGCCATGCTGGATGAGGATGTGCTGATTGACATGAATGAGCATTTCTTCGAGATCGCGCCGCATTTGGGCATTCATCCGGCACGGATCGACACGCTGCTGGTGACGCATCCCCACCGGGATCATTTTACCCCCGTGCTGCTGAATCAGCGGGCCATGCCGAAGAAATGCGTCGGCATGTCACAGGAGGAGCTTCGCGGCTATGTCAGTCCCAGCTTTACCTGGCTGCCCACGCTGCATGTATATGGCAACCGCTTTGTGGAGGAGGCCATCCGCGCGGTGCCGGGGCTGATGGAGAATGCAGAACGATTCCACTTTGCATTCCATCGGCTGGAAGCGTGCGTGGAGACGCAGATCAAGGAGAATCTGTCCGTGCTGCCGCTGGCAAGCCATCATGCCGATCAGGTGGGCTTTGCGTATAATTACATTCTGCGCCGGAAGGACAAAACGGTGCTGTATGCCTCGGACACGGGCGGCTATCCTACGGAAGTGCTGGATATTTTGCTGGCGCAGCGCTACGACTGCGTGGTGATGGAAGGCACCTTCGGCCTGGGCGCAGAGGATCCCAACCATATGTGCCTGAAGAAAAATATTCAGATGCGGGACCTGCTGACGGCTCACGGATGCTGGAAAAATGGCATAAATATGCACCTGACGCATATCTGCCCCCACTGGACGCCGCCCCATGAGGAGTATGCCGCGATCGTTGCGGCAGAGGGCATGGAGCTGGGCTATGACGGACAGCGCATCGAGATTTGAGGGAATAGGCAGGCATGGATGATCTGCTGGATGCACAGGAGAAATATCTGCGTGAGACCGATCATACGCAGGAGTCGATAGGCTGCTCGGTCGGTTTGCTGTATGCTTCACCCATGACACGGCGCAGCCTGCTGGGACAAAAGCTGAAAAGAGGAAATGTGCGTGAAAAAGCTGTACCTGGTACTTACCATGCTCGCGCTGATCGCCTGCCTGACGGGCATCCCTTATCTGGTGGAGGGCATTGCGGCGCGGGGCTGGGGCGTCGTGAATTATGGGCGCGTCATCTTCCCACTGCTGATCAACGCCGTGTGCTTCGGACTGTTTCACAAAAAGCAGGGGCAGTCCGGCGCGGCCCAGTGAAATGCAAAGAAAAATCGCTCTCTTGCATGGGACAAAATCCTGGCAAGAGAGCGATTTTACATTATTCCAGATCGAGAGCTTCCGCCAGCACCAGCACGGCGGTGCGGACGCATTCGGGGCAGGGACAGAGTAGACTGCCTGTTTCCAGCCCCTTCAGCTCCTTGCAGATGGTCGCGCCGCAATGGGTCTCAAAGCTGCTGACCATGCGGGCGGCGTAGCGCATGGTCTGCTGCCCTTCGGTGAGCAGGCCGGCTGCCGCAACGGCGGCAATCAGCGCACCGCAGGTGCTTTCCGTGCAGCCCATGCCTGCGGCGTATCCTGCGCCAAGCTGCATGAGCTGCTCTTGCGTGAGGGGGAGCTTGTCCGCATAGACGGAGAAAACGGCCTGGGCGCAGTTGCATTGCCCGGTGGCCTTCAGCAGCGCGGCCTGGTCGCCGCGTTCTTCGATCGTCATGGTACATGGTTCCTTTCTGAATTAAATCGACAAAAGTATACCACGCACAGGAGGAAAAGGATAGGGGCAAAAAGGAAAAGCGGACGCAGTGGAAAAATTTTTCGCATTTTGCCCTTGACAGCCAGCGGAAGCTGTGCTATACCAAAAAAGAAAATTGAATCGCTGAGTAGATAGAGGCGCGAGGCTCATCAGTATTTTCCGGCAAGGTCAGACAGCCGCCGGGGAAGAAAGGGAGCATCGCCGAAGCGCTGGATGGAGGGTCTGCTCCTCGGGCGCTGGGCCGTCAGGGAATACCTGCCGGACTGTCACAAGTTTTGTGGAGCGCTATCGTGAAGCTGTTAGGAAGTTTTTTCCTGTCTGCTTTTCCTTGGATCGCTGCGCAAAGCGGTCCAATTTTCTTTCCCCGGAAAATAAAAGGAAAGCGGAGGGTTTTCAAAATGCGGAAGATCTCAATGATGGTTGCGCTGGTGCTGGCTTGTGTGATGCTGATCGGCAGCTGCTTTGCAGAGCAGAGCGTTCCCACGGGCGTGGAGGACGGTGTGCTGACCATTTCCATGGAGTGCGGCTATGCCCCCTATAACTGGATCCAGAACGATGACAGCAACGGCGGTGTGCCGGTGGCAAACGTTCCCGGCAAGTACGCCAATGGCTACGATGTGATGATCGCCAAGAAGATCTGCGAGGCCAACGGCTGGCAGTTGGAGATCATCCAGTCTGACTGGGATTCGCTGGTGCCTGCCGTCATGACCGGGACCATTGACGCGGCGATTGCAGGCCAGTCCATGACCGCCGAGCGCATGGAGCAGGTGGACTTTGCCGGCCCCTACTACTACGCCAGCATCGTGTGCGTTACCAAGCAGAACAGCCGCTTTGCCGAGGCCAAGGGCCTGAAGGACCTGGCAGGCGGCAGCTGCACGGCGCAGATCGCTACGATCTGGTACAATAGCTGCCTGCCCCAGATCGAGGGTGCGAACATCCAGATGGCGGCGGAGACTGCGCCTGCCATGCTGATGGCGCTGGAAACCGAGTCCGTGGACTTCATCTGCACGGACATGCCCACGGCCATGGGCGCTTGCGCAGTGTATCCCGACATGAAGATTCTGGACTTCACCGGCAGCGAGGATAACTTCCAGGTGGCGGATGATGAGATCAACATCGGCATCTCTGTCATGAAGGGTAACACCTATCTGAAGGACGCAATCAACAGTGTGCTGTCCACCATGACGGCGGATGATTTCAACGCGCTGATGGATGAGGCCATCTCCTATCAGCCCATGGGTGAGTAAGGTTCGGGAGGAAGAAGCATGGAACGTTTTGCTCAGCTGGGCCAGGACATTGGCAAGCTGTGGGAAAAATATAGCAGCCTGTACCTGAGCGGCATGGGCAATACCCTGCTGTTGGCGCTGGTGGCGACGCTGCTGGGCTGCCTGATCGGCTTCCTGTGCGGCGTGCTGAACACCATCCCCTACACGCGGCGCGACCCCGCCTGGAAGCGGGCGCTGCTGAAGCTCCTGCGGGGAATCATTCGCGTGTATGTGGAGGTGTTTCGCGGGACGCCCATGGTGCTGCAGGCAGTGTTCCTGTATTATGGCCTGCCTTATTTCAGCAACAATGCCCTGCGCTTTATGGACGTATGGACCCCTGCTGTGCTGATCGTGTCCATCAACACGGGCGCGTACATGGCGGAATCCGTGCGCGGCGGTATCATCTCGGTCGACCCCGGTCAAATGGAGGGCGCGAAGGCCATCGGCATGACGCACTTCCAGACCATGACCAGCGTGATCTTGCCCCAGGCCCTGCGGAACATCATGCCGCAGATCGGCAATAACTTCATTATCAACGTGAAGGATACCTCGGTGATGTTCATCATCGGCTTCCCGGATTTCTTTGCGGCGCACCGTTCGGCGGTGGGCGCAAGCTATCTGTACTTCCCCTCGGCGGCGGTGGAAATGGTGGGCTACCTGACCATGACGCTGGCGGCTTCCCTGCTGCTGCGCTGGGCGGAGAAAAAGATGGACGGCTCCGGCAATTATGAGCTGGTGCAGACCGATCAGCTGGTGATGGCGGCGGGAACGTATTCCCTGCCGGAAAGCAAAAGCAGCCTGAAGGAGCAAAGCCGCGACTATACCGTGCGCAGCGCGGAACAGCAGCGCTTTGCGGCACATCGCAGCGAGGCCAGGGGAGGGCAGGAGCAATGAGCGAACCGATTCTGGAAATACGGCACCTGTCCAAGGCCTTTGGCGAGCATCAGGTGCTGCGTGATGTAGACTTCACGGTAAACAAGGGGGATGTGACCACGGTCATCGGGCCTTCCGGCTCGGGCAAGTCCACCCTGCTGCGGTGCATCAACCTGCTGGAATATCCCAGCGGCGGCGAAATCCTTTATCATGGACGCAATGTGATGGATCGCGGCATGAAAGCGTCGGCTTACCGCGCCCGGGTGGGCATGGTGTTCCAGTCCTTCAACCTGTTCAATAACCTGACCGTGCTGGAAAACTGTGTGGTCGGGCAGGTGCGTGTGCTAAAGCGCAGCAAGGTGCAGGCGCGGGAAAATGCCATGAAGTACCTGACGCAGGTGGGCATGGCTCCCTACATCAACGCAAAGCCCCGGCAAATTTCCGGCGGACAGAAGCAGCGCGTAGCCATTGCCCGCGCCCTGGCAATGGAGCCGGAGGTGCTGCTCTTTGACGAACCCACATCGGCCCTTGACCCGGAGATGGTTGGCGAGGTGCTGTCCGTCATGCGCGACCTGGCGCAGGAGGGCATGACCATGGTCACCGTGACCCATGAAATGGGCTTTGCGCGGGACGTCAGCACCCGGGTCATCTTTATGGACGGCGGCGTGATTGCGGAAGCGGGAACGCCGCAGGAGGTCTTGCAGCAGCCGCAGCAGCCGCGAACGAAGGAATTTCTGGCAAGAGTGCTGTGAGGCGAAGACAATATTTGCAGGCAGGGGGACTTCTGAAATGGAAGTCTCCCTGCTTTTATCGTGGTACGGCAGGATGCAATAAGAAACGGTGGGCTGCGCCTTGTGCGTATCCCACCGTTTCTATAAAGAGATGCTATTAGACCATGGCCATTTTACCCATCCATACGAATGCAATGTCCGCCCAGCAGCGGAATATATTCCTCCCGGCAGGTCAGGAAAATCACCTGATGCCGTTCGGCACACGCTTTTACCAGCGCACAGGACTGCTTCACACGCTCCTCGTCCATGTCCGTGAAGGGGTCATCCAGCACCATTACACCGCCGCCCTCCGGGAAAAGATGATCCAGCACCGCCAAACGGAAGGCCAGCGAAACCGTGTCCTTCGTTCCCTCAGAGAGCTTGCCGAAGTCCATCAGCCGACCATCGCTGTACACCTGCATGTCCAGGTTTTCCTTATTGGGAAGCTCTGCATCCACATGCCCCGCGGAGATCACGTCCAAATTCTGAACAAAGCGCTCGGCAAGCTCCTGCATGGGGTTCGCATGCAGGCTTTCCCGCTGCTGCCGGAAGACCTCGCGAATGTGCAGCCAGTGATGCAGTAGCGCCTTTTGCTCGTCCAGCGCCTGCTGGGCGGCCTCCAAATCCTCGCGGCTTACCGCGTCATCAGCATTTTGCGCATTTTCCAGCGTTGTTTCCGCCTTGGTCTTTCTATCCTTTGCCTGGCTGCATGCTTCTGCGGCCTGCTCCATGTCATGCTTCAGCTTGTGCTTGTATTGCTCTGCATCCGTGACCCGCGCATACTGCTCCGGAACCTCTGCAACCTGCGCCAACTTTTCCGCCAGCGCCTCGCCGTTCTTTTCCAGCTCGCCTACACGGAGCGCCAGATCATTGCGAGTTCCGTAAGCGTTTCCATAGGCCGTCAGCTCGGAATTGACCTTGCCAATGGCATAATCCACCGACAGGCTTCCGCATTGCTGCCGCATGTCCGCTGCGATCTCCTGCGCAGAACGTACCTGTGCAGTTACGGCCTGTGCCCGGGTTTCCAGTTCCGCAAAGGCTGCGCCTTGCAGCTGCCGGGTCAGTTCCCTTTCTTCGGCCTGCAATTGACGCTGCTGATTCGCGGTCTCCTGCTGCAGGTTTACCAGCGCGTCCACATCTTCGGCCTGATAGGCAGCAAGCAGGGCCTGAAGCTGCGCCCGCTTTTCTGTCAGATCAGCCTGCGTCTGAGGAACGTCCAGACTGGCAGGAGCCAATTGCAGCTCCAACACGCCGGGAACGGTGATCTTCACCGCTTCCCGAATGGCCTTGGCCCCATCGGAAAGCTCCACCGTCTTGCCGGTGCGCAGCGAGGTAATGTGAACCTGCTGCGTTCCCAGCCGTTTCAGCGTCGCTACAAGATTGATGCCGCGCAGATCGCTCTCCAGCTCATCGATCACGCGGTGGAGCTGCCGTGCCTGCTGCACCTCTGCCGCCGTGGGACATTTGCGTGCGGCAAGCGCCTTCTGCAAGGCTGTGACGGTTTCCTGCTGCTTTTTCACCGTGTCAAACTGATCCAGCGTTTGACGGTCCTTTTGCTCCTGCGCCAACGCTTTCAGCGCTTCCAGCCTTGCTTGCAGCTGGGGCCACTGCTCCCTTGCCGCACGGGCGGCATCCAGATCCGTTTGATTGCGCGCCATTGCATCCTTCAAGGCCCGCTGCTGCATCAGGATGCCTGCGTATTTATCAAAATTCTCATACGCCTGCGTCGCCTTGGCCTGCAGGGCCTGCGCTGCTTCATAGGCGCGGCTGGCAGGCTCTATGGCGGCCTCCAGCCTGTTCATGGTATCGACCTTGTTGCGAACCTCGACCCAGTGGTCATAGGCTTTTTTGACCTCGCCGGTTCTGCGGCCCCGGCCCGGCATGTCCCGCTGCTCATCCCACTGACTGCCAAGCTCGGCAAGCTTTTCCTCCAGGGCGCGTTCCAGCGCGTCGGTTGAAATGCCGTCGCTTTCCGAAAAGGCTGCGGAAACGGTGTCTACCAGCTCCTTGCGAGTGCCGGCTTCATCCTTGGCGCTCAGCAGGTTCGCCAGTGCGCTGCCCGTGTTCTTCTGAGAGGAAAGCAGCAGCTCGTTATAAACGCCCTCGCCGTATTGCAGTATCCCTTGCAGGGTCTCCTGAATGATGGCGTCGTCCCGCCGACGGTCGCCGTTGGGAAGGGTCAGCAGGCATGCGCCGCCCTTGCCGCTCCACTGCTTTTCCAGCGTATAGTCGCCCTCCGCCGTTGTCAGCGTGATGGTACCGTCTGCGCGTTCCTCCTGACGGCGCGTCTTGCTTTCGCTCGGAAAATAATTTGCAATAAACGCCTTATCAGACCGTCTGTCCAGATTCTCCTTTTGAAACAGCGTCCGGGCGATCAGATGGATCAGCGTGCTTTTGCCGCTCTCGTTTTTACCATAGATCAGATTCAGACCATCCTGAAATTCCACCCGACGGTTTGTTACGCCTGCAAATTGCTCGCAGGCTACTTGCTTGATCATCACGCTTTTCTGCCCCCCTTCAGGGATTTCAGCAGGTCGTAGGCTAATTGCGCTTCTTTCAGCTCATCCAGCAGCGCATTCAGAAAACGCGCGGAGAAGGAGGTCTCAGGAAACTCCCGCGCCACCTGCTCCTGGGAGATCAGCAGCCCCAACTGCTCGTCATGCCAGGTGCATTCCAGAAAACGGCTCTCCAGCTGCTTTTCCAGCGGGATCAGATTGTCCAGCTCCTCCTGTGTGACGGCGCCTGTCAGCTTGAACTCCAGCACGCTTTGCGGCCCGTAGCCTGCAACGGCTTGTGCAAGCTCCTGCGTCATGCTGCCTGCATGCAGATGAATTTCCTCCCGGTAAAAGCGCACGTCGCCCGAGACGAATTGCTTGGCGCGCACCGTTTTGTCTTCGCTCAATTCCAGCAGGAAGCAAAGGCCGGGGGTACGGCAGTTCACATCCGTCTGTACATGGGTGCCGGGGTTGAAGATGCGCTCGGTCGTGGGCGCATAGTCCGCTGTCAGCGTCCTGGGGAAGGGGACATGGGTATGTCCCAGCAGCCACACGTCCATGGGGATGGCGTTCAGCTCATCCCGCTTCATGAAGAAATACTTGCCCTCATTGTCGATGGTCTCGCCCTCCACCGCGCCGTGGGCCACACCGATGTGATAACCCCCATCCTGCGGGATGACCGTTTGCTTGATCCAGCCCAGTGCATTGGTCTCGGAATGCTTGGAATGGCAGACTGCCGGGTACAGCGTCACGCCGTCCTCCAGCGGATAGGGACGCTCCTCCGTCATCAGCAGCACATTGTGATAGCAGCTGATCGCTTCCGTTAACTGCCTGGTGAGCTTTGCTTCGGGGACGCAGTAATCATGGTTGCCAGGCAGAAGGGCGACCGTTCCGTGAAACTCGCTCAAAATGTCCAGCACCGCCTTGATTTGCTTGTCGGTCATGCCGCTGACGTTATCAAACAGGTCGCCGGTGATCACAAAAAGCTGACAATTCTCATCATTGGCCTTTGTCACCATGCCGCGAAATGCTTCGGTGCGGCAGACGACCAGCGTTTCCCGCGCTGGATGGCTGTTATATTTCAAGCCGATATGGTTATCACCCGTGACAAAAAGTCTCAGCACGTTGGTTGCTCCCTTCGTCTCGATTGCTGCTTTCATTATAACCTGAATGTTCTTCGTTTGCAAGCTAAACAAGTGATGTTTTGTGCGCTTTTCAGCTGAAGGTCTTTACATAAAAGCGCAAGCAAAAAGGCAGCCCGGCAGGAAAAACTGCTTCCCCGCTGTGGCTGCCTGTTGCTGTGCAATTACACTTCTTGCGGTCCTGCACCTTTTAGCCTGCGGAATGCTCGAAATGCCTCGGGAACATCCTCCTCCCGCAGCTGCGCATGCACATCGCAGGTCCCTGCTTCCTCGGCGGTGACGTAGTACCACTCCTTGTAGGCCAGCATTTGCTGTGTGGCCTGCAGCTGGGCGATTTGATCCGCTACCACCGCTTGCTGACGGCGGATCAGCTCCAGCCGCGCATGGATAGTCTCATCACCCGTCCTACAAAGGTCGATGAACGTTTTGATCTCCTTAATGGGCATGCCTGTCTGCTTCAGGCAGGAGATCATGGATAGTCACGGCAGGTCGCTGTCCTTAAATCTGCGGATGCCGCTGCCAGAACGCTCCACAAAGGGCAGCAGCCCCTCCTTATCATAATAGCGCAGGGTGGAGGGAGCGACATGGAGCATACGGGCCATTTCACCAATGGTATACATGCGGGGTTCACCTGCTTTCCGTGCGGTCAGCGCAGCACATGGTCTTCGATATAAACGCCCACGCCATCCTCCATGTTGGAGCAGGTCACAAAATCAGCGGCGGCAAGGGCCTGCGGCTGGCTGTTGGCCATGGCAACGCCGATGCCGGCCTGGGTCAGCATGGGTACATCGTTCCAGCCATCACCAAAGGCAAGGCTTTGGGCTGCGGGCAGCCCCAGCTCCTGGCACAGGCGCAGCATGCCCGCAGCCTTGGTGGTTTCACGGTCGGTGATTTCCAGATTATCGCCCAGTGAGCCGGGCCAGGTGAATGCACCTGTTGCATCCAGCTGGGGAACAAGACGCTCCATCTCTGTGCGGGAGATGTGCATGACGGAAATCTTTTCCAGCTTGGGCGCACCCTGGGCAAAAAAGTCCTCGATCTGCTCCACCACGGTGGCGCGGCCCGCTTCCAGGTAGGTGACATGCCACGGGGCGCGGACGCGCTCACGCCAGCGGCTGTAGTTATGGCGATCCAGCAGCAGCCCGTTGTTCACAAACCATTCCACCATTAGATCCATGGGCTGAAGGATGGACCAGGCCAGCGCGGCCTTTTCCGCAGACAGGGGCATGGTAAAGACCTCCTGTCCCGTGTGCAGATCCATGCAGGCGCCGCCGTTGGAGGTGATGGCGTAGTCAAACAGCCCCGGCTCCAGCACCGCAGGGGGCAGCAGCCCCAGACAGCGCCCGGTGCAGATGCACAGCTTCACGCCCTGCGGCTTTGCCGCAAGCAGCGCGGCGCGGGTGCGCGGGCTGATGCTGGCGTGGTCTTTCAGCAGCAGCGTGCCGTCCAGGTCGGTAAGGATCAGTTGAATGTCGGGCATGCGGTTTCTCCTTTGTGACGGTATGGGAGCCGAAACGCTCCTTAGCGTGATATTTGCCAGAAATTGCCTTTATTGTAACATACGGGAGGGGAAAATGGAACAGGGGATTTGTGGAAAGGATAAGTGGCAGAAACAAAAGGCACCCGACTTACTTTGCCGCTCGCTGCTTCACAAACGCATCGATAGCATCCGCGATAAACCGCCCCGCGCCTGCTCCCGCAGCTTCCTCCACACATGTTGTGACCTCACCGCCCCCGGTGAATATGCGCCCCAGTCCCGCGAGCATCGCATCCGTGCAGGTGTAGCAGTGCATTGTGATAAACGCCTGCAAGCGCCCGACCTGTGTCTGCACAGCCGGATGTGCTGCTCCCTTGCACATCAGCGGGCCGAAGTCCGCGATCAATTGCAGCAGCTCTGCTTGCAGCTGCGTCCGCTCCGCATCCGTGCGGTCATGGTCCTTTTTTTCAAATTCCCTGAATTGCGGCGCTTGCGACCAGCTTTCCTTGAAATGGCGCATGCGCACATCCAGGTCGGAACGCTCAAAGGCTGTAAAGCTCAGTGTGTTGATGCCAGTCATTTTGATGCCGCGGGCCAGCAGGATCAGGTTTTCCAAATGCTCCTTCTGCATGGTCAGAAGCGTGATCTGCTGCTCCAGCGCACGGCTGCGTTCAAAGGAAGGGCTGGACAGAATGCGCGCAATGTCCTTCAGCGGAAAGGACAATTCCCGGAAAAGCAAAATTTGCTGAAGCCGTTCCAGCTCTGCGTCGCCATACAGCCGATAGCCTGCCGCCGTCCGTGCGGATGGCGATAAAAGCCCGAGCTTGTCATAATATTGCAGCGTGCGTACGCTGACGCCTGTCAGGCGGCTGACCTCCTTGACGGTGTACAAGCATGTAACCTCCTTTTATGGTCTATACATAGAGTATACCCTATGACGCAGCGTAAGGGTCAAGAGCGGATTTTTTGCCCCGGCAGGGATCGCTTGCGATAATCCGTTAATTGATGTACAATAATAACTCAACGGAGGGAACATTCATGCGGATGAGATCGATTTTGTGCCTTTTGCTGACCCTGACACTGCTGTGTGTATGCCCTGCCCTGGCGGAGGAAGCGGCTGAACCGACACTCCTGCGGCAGCAGGTGGACGCGCCTGCGGGCAGCGTCAGTTATCCACAGGTGACGGGGCTGGACGATGCGGTGATTCAACAGCAGGCCAATGCGGCGATTCTGGCGGCGGGGCAGGTGGAGGAGCGCATCAGCCGTTTACAGGGGCTGACGGCGGATTCCATCGGCCTGACCATGGACTATGAAGCGCTGCTGCGCGGTAATGTGCTGAGCGTGGCGTTTTCCGCACGAGGCGCGCTGAAGGATGCAGGCTTTACCCATGTGTATACGGTGGTGAACCTTGACCTGACGACAGGGGAGACCATCACCCTGGCAGACCTGTTTCAGGATGAAGCGGCAGCCCGGGAAGCGCTGACGGAATACGTTGACCAGCAGGTCGCGCCGGAATTGTCTGCGCATTTGGAGGCGGGGGAATTAACGCCCCTGCCGGAGACCTTTGGCCTGAGCGCTGAGGGGATTACCTTCTATTATGATCTGTCGCACTTTACCACGCTGGGCGGTCTGGCAGGAAAGGTGACGGTGCTGTATACTGAGCTGCGCGACCACCTGAAGCTGGGCGAGGGAACAATCCTTACCCGTCTGGGTGCGGAGGATGTGCTGGAGCTGACGGAGGACAGCGCTGAACGCATTCGAGCGGCGGTGGAGGAAGGCCAGCTTCCCGGTGTTCCTGCCAAGGTGGGGGAGAGCCTGAAAACGCTCATCGACACCTACCACATGCTGATCGACCCGGATTATTACCCCGGCGGTCGCTTCTTCCAGCTGGAGGACGGAGCCTTCCGCGGGACGTATCTGATGACGGACGCATTGACGGACGGGTGGGAAAGCAGCGTGGTGCAGGGCATCCGCGCGGACCGCGCGAATTTTTACGGCCTGTGCGTGGGTACGACTACCCGGGAGCAGTGGCAGGCCGTGCTGGGTGCGCCGGATGCATCCGTGACCCTCAGCGAGGATGACGCCTACGCCATGAACCTGGCGGATGGTACCAGCGATTATTATAACTATGGCGCACATCAGCTCCGCCTTCATGCGGACGCGGAGGGGGTGCTGCGCAGCATCTTTATTACGCAGTAAATTTGGCATACCGTGGGAGGACGTTGATGTATGGCGGCACAGACCCAGAAAAAGAAAAAAACCGCGCAGACCCAGTGGAGCAGCGATCAGCTTTTGGTGCGATACATTATCGGCCTGGCGCTGATTGCCCTGGGCGTATTGATTTTTCTGTCGGTGGCGCTATCCATCAGCGGCGCGGTGTTTGCGGGCATGCGGCAAATTTGCTTTGGACTGGCGGGCAGCATGGCGATCCTGCTGCCCGTCGCGCCCGTCTGGGGCGGCGTGCTGGTGATCATTTCCACCCGGATAAAGCCCTCCCTGCGGGCATGGAGCATCACGGTAGTCTTGTATCTGCTGTTGCTGACGGTGCTGAATCTGCTGTCCACCACGGGCGCGCCGCCCATGGCGCTGATGAGCTATATCCGTCAGGTCAACATGACCAAGAGCTATATTTCAGCGCCTGATGCTTACGAGGCGTTTCTGGCGCAGGCGTACAACACGGGCGTCAGCACCCATATGGGCGGCGGTCTGCTGGGCATGCTGCTGAGCTGGCCCCTGTGGAAAACCCTCGGCGTGGTGGGCGGCTCCATTGTGGCGATCGTGGGCATGCTGGTGTGCGCGGGGCTGCTTTTCCGTGTTGATCTGAAAAAGCTGGCGGAAAAGCTGCGCGCCCGCGGGGAGCAGAAGAAGCAGCAGGAGCAGGTCCAGCAGGAGCTGCTGGATCAGCGGGAAATGAACTACATGCAGCAGCAGGAAGCGGCCCGCATGCAGCAGCAGGCGGCGTGGAACGCACAGCGTCAGCAGGCAGCCCCGGCGCAGTCCTATGCGCCGCCCGCGCCGTCCGGCTGGACGAACTATCCGCAGCAGCAGTATGACGCTTATCCGCAGCCTGCGCAAGCCCAGCAGCCGGAACCGTATTATCCACCGCAGCACTATGCGCAGAGCTTTCAGCGCCCTGCACAGGAGCAGGAAGCCCCGCAGACCCAGGGCTTTGCCTCGGCAGTGCCGTATGAGGAGCAGTATGCCCCCGTGGACAACAGCGGCATTTATGAGGAATACGCCGACCAGAGCCAGCTGATGCAGCAGCCCCGGTCGGGTCAGCGGCCCAAGAAATCGAAGATCTTCGGCGGCAAGAAGGAAAAGGCCAAGGGCAAGGCCACCGTGGAGGAACAGCCTGCCGAGGAGCCGTCCTGGCCGCCCATTGCACCCGAAGCGGACAATGTGGCCTGGACGAATACGGCTTCCTATACCGCGCCGCAGCAGCCCTATGAACGCCCGACGGCACAGGTGCAGTATCCCACGCGGGAAGCCGCACCCTACGCTGCCCCGGTGCAGGCACAGGCTGCCTATGCGGAGCCTGCGCAGGAGACAGTACCCTATGCGGCGCAGGAGCTGCCGCCGTGGGAGGAAGTACCTGCCGAAGCGCAGGAAGCGCCCCAGCCGGAGGAGGAAGAAACACCTATCACCCGGCGCTTACGGGCCATGCAGCAAAGTCAGACGGAAGCGGTTCCGCTGACCACTGCCGCAAAGCCTGCGCGGGAATTGCAGCAGCCGAAGCCCTCCTGGACGGAGGAAACGCCGCCTGTGGGGCAGGCCTCACAGATGACGGTGCAGCAGGAGCAGCGCCTACAGGGCCGCTATGCGGCAGAGAATATGCCTGCTACCTCGGCAACCATGCGGGTGCCGGTGCTGCAAGCCGTACCGTCCACCGCTGCGCCTGCGAATGCCTGGGAGCCGGAGCTGAAGCTCCCGCCTCGCCGGGACGGTGCAGAAGCCGCAACGGAGGAGGACAAGCCTGCGCCCATTCCCTATGTGTATCCCAGCCTTGCGCTGCTGAAAGCGCCTGCGCCGCCGAACCCCGCGGGGGAGGAGGAGGACAACTTCCGCGCCCAGCGGCTGGAGGATACACTGAAGTCCTTCAAAATTCCCGCGCGGGTGAAGCATATCACCCATGGCCCGGCGATCTCCCGGTTTGAGCTGGAAATGGCGGCGGGCATTAAGGTGAACAAGGTCACGGAGCTGGATCGCAACATTGCTATGAACATGGAGGTCAAGTCCGTGCGTATCGAAGCGCCCATTCCCGGCAAATCGCTGGTGGGCGTGGAGGTGCCGAACAAGAAGGTCACTGCCGTGACCCTGCGCGAGGTGCTGGAGACCAGCGAGATGAAGGAGCTGACCTCGCCACTGGGCGTGGCGCTGGGCAAGGACATTGCGGGTCTGCCCATCGTGTGCGACCTGGCGAGGATGCCCCATCTGCTGATCGCCGGTGCAACGGGCAGCGGTAAATCCGTGTGCGTCAACGCGATGATCAACTCTATCCTGTTCCGTTCCACCCCGGAGCAGGTGCGCATGATCTTGATCGACCCCAAGGTGGTGGAGCTGCAATGCTACAATGGCATTCCGCATCTGCTGATCCCCGTGGTCAGCGACCCGCACAAGGCGGCGGGCGCACTGAGCTGGGCTGTGACGGAG
This sequence comes from uncultured Clostridia bacterium, assembly GCA_934631985.1. Lineage (GTDB taxonomy): Bacteria > Bacillota > Clostridia > Christensenellales > Aristaeellaceae > Egerieenecus. Next base: position 20,145 of record CAKTYE010000008.1, read on the forward strand.
ATGATGGAGCGCTATCAGAAATTCACCGACCGTGGCGTGCGGGAGATCACCGGCTACAACAAGGCGCTGGCAGAGGACGAAACGCCCATGCCGCGCATTCTGATCGTCATTGACGAGCTGGCTGACCTGATGATGAGCTGCAAGAAAGAGGTGGAGGAATATATCTGCCGTCTGGCGCAGTTGGCCCGTGCGGCGGGCATCCATCTGGTGGTGGCGACTCAGCGTCCCTCGGTGGACGTTATCACGGGCCTGATCAAGGCCAACATCCCCAGTCGTATTGCCTTTAAGGTATCCAGCAATGTGGACAGCCGGACGATTCTGGACCGCAACGGTGCGGAAAAGCTGCTGGGCTACGGCGATATGCTGTATCTGCCCAACGGCGAGTTTACGCCCATACGTGTGCAGGGCTGCTTCTTGACGGACAGCGAGGTCAACCGGGTGACGGACTTCATTCGCCAGCACAGTCAGGCGGATTACGACCCCGACGTGCTGGAAACGCTGGAACGCAGCACGGCAGAGCAGGATGGTGGCGCGGATGTGGTGGATGCGGGCAACACGACGGAGGGCGTGGACCCGCTGCTGCCGGAAGCCGTTGAAATGGCGATTATGGACGGACAAACGTCCATTTCTATGCTGCAGCGCCGTATGCGTATCGGCTACGCCCGGGCGGGCCGTCTGATTGACGAGATGACCCGGCGCGGCATCATCAGCACGGCGGCAGGCGCGAAGCCACGGCAGGTGCTGATTTCCCGGGAACAGTTTGAAGAAATGACGTTTGACGAGTGAGGGAACGTCGGGGGGAGGCGGCCTTTCTGAAAAAGGCCCCTCCCCCGGACTCCCTCCCGGAAAGTGGCTGGGGGGTAACAGATATTTTCCCCACAAGCAACAATACGGTCGATAAGCAGGTATTCCGCAGCACTGCGGTTTTACTGCTTATCGACCGTATTGTTTATAAGTATCCCCGAAATTGCATTGCCCCCCACATGGTCTTCGGGAGGGGGCCCGGGGGAGGGGCTTCTGGTACAGAAGCCGCCTCCTCCGGCGCATCTCACACCTCCACCCACGCCAGACCGATGATGCCGGGGCCGCCATGGGTGCCGACCACCGTGCCGATCTCCAAGTTCATGATGGGCGGCAGTTGCGCAAGGTGCGCGGTGATGTAAGCCTGCATTTCGGACGCGACCTCGGGCGCATGGGCATGCGCAAGAATCATGGGAACAGCGGGGTCAGGGCGATGCTCCTCCAATTGCTTCACAAACCACTCCATCGCGCGGTGACTGCCGCGGCAAATGCCCGCCTGCACCAGCGCGCCCTCCTGTATGCGCAGAAGGGGCTTGATGTGCAGCACGGAACCCACCGCACCGCCAAGCACACTCAAACGCCCGCCCATCACCAGGTATTTCAGCGTGTCCGCCTTGCCGATGACATGCTCTCGAAGCATATAGCCCTCCAGCGTAGCCTTCAGCGCTGCGGCGTCCTTCGCAGTGCCGCGATGCACCAGTGCCAGGCGCACCAGCAACGCTTCACCCATGGATACGCTAGCACTGTCCAACAGATGCACGCGCTCCGGGTCAGGCAGACTGTCCCGCGCCAGCATCGCGGACTGAAAGGTGCCGCTGAGCTTGCTGGAGCCTGTGATGCACAGTACCTCATTGGCGGGGTCTGCCAATTCCGCCTGAAACGCCTGCGTAAAGGCGCGGGGCGTGACTTGACTCGTCTTGGGCAGCTCCTTCACCGTTGCCAAACGCTGATAGAAGGCCTCATGATTTAGGGTCACACTGTCCAGAAATTCCTCCTGCCCGAAACGGACGGTCAGGGGAAGCACACGAAAGTCCTGCGCTTGCGCCTCCTGCTGGGTCAGGTCGGACATACTGTCGGTGATAATGCGGATCATTGCTTGCGATTCCTTTCCTGTGATTGAAAATAAGTGGTTACATTGTCCAGCGTGGCGCAGAGCAGATCAAGCTGCTCCGGGGGAATGGCCTGCATCACCGCATCCGTCATTTGATGGTGAAACGCTTCGTGCAGCCGGTTGACTTCCTCCGCCTTGGGGGTTAGCAGCAGATGAATGCGGCGCTTATCCTCTGCGGAGCGCTGGCGGGTCAGATAACCCTTTCGTGCCAGCGTGTTCACCGCCACGGTCAGGGAACCCACTGTCACATGCAGCTGCGCCGCCACGGCGGACATGGTGTTTTGCGCTCTGGCTTCCTCCACCGCCTGCAAAATGTGGATTTCCCGCATGCTCAGCTCCCGAACGCCGCTGTTCCACAGGGCGTTTTCCTCAATGCGCAGTATGTCGTTGAACAGGTGAACAAGCACATGGTCAATGCTGGCGCGATAATCGGACAAGGCAAACGGCCCCCCCTTCCAGAATGTTTGAACTTCAAACTATATGCCTGAAGAAAAAACTTTGAAATTCAAAGCGTTTTGTACTATAGCATATTCCGCTGCACTTGTCAATCCCGAATGGAAGCGCCACAAAAATGAAGAATTGGTAAACTTATGCTGCATGGTGCTTGACAGGGCCGGGGAAACGCGCTACCATACGACTGAAAGAACAAAAACAGTCATACGGTCGATGGAGGTGTTTATGAGTTACATTGCCTTTGACCAGGTGTGCAAGGACTACGGCGTGGGTGAGCAGATCGTCCATGCCTCGGATCATGTGACCTTTGGCATTGAAAAGGGTGAGCTGTGCGTGGTGCTGGGCCCCAGCGGCGCAGGCAAGACCACTGTGCTGAACCTGCTGGGCGGCATGGACAAGGTGACCAGCGGTACCATCCGGGTGGGGGATAAGATCATCACGGACATGCGCGGGCCGCAGCTGACGGAATACCGCCGACTGGACGTGGGCTTCGTGTTCCAGTTTTATAACCTGATGCCAAGCCTTACCGCCCTGGAAAACGTGGAGCTGGCGCGGCAAGTGTGTCCCCGGGCACTGGACCCGCGGGAAATTCTGGAGCAGGTGGGCCTGGGTGCGCGGATGAACAACTTCCCCGCACAGCTTTCCGGCGGCGAGCAGCAGCGGGTGTCCATTGCCCGCGCCCTGTGCAAAAATCCCGCTCTGCTGCTGTGCGACGAGCCGACGGGCGCACTGGACTCCAAGACGGGTGAGCAGGTGCTGGAGCTGCTCAGCCGGGTGAGCAAGACCTATAACACAACGGTGGTCATCATTACCCATAACGCCAGCATTGCGCCCCTGGGCGACCGCCTTATCCGCATGCGCAACGGCGGTATTCAGGAGAATACCGTCAACCCGCATCCCGCCAAGGTGGAGGATATTGCATGGTAAATGCAACGCCGGCACGGGTCACGGCGCGGGAGCGTCGCCGTAGGCCGAACGTGCTGAGAAGAAAGCTCTGGCGGGATATGTCCCGCAGTGCCATGCAGTTTGTGGCCATTGTGCTGCTGTGTGCGCTGGGTACCTGGGTGTACAGCGGCCTGGACGGCGCGTGGCGCATGCTGGATCTTTCCGTTGAAACCTATTTTGATCAGGGAACGCTGGCGGATTACTGGGTAAACCTCAGCGGCCTGAGCAAGCAGGACGTGGACAGCATTGCCAATGTTGCCGGGGTGAAAGACGTACAGGCGCGCTTCACCTACGACATGGACTGTCCCGACCTGGGGGACGATGTGTCCCTGAACGTCCATGCCTATGACGGTGCGGCGCGCATCAACGTGCCGCAGGTGGTGGAGGGCGAAAACCTCTATCAGAATGATCGCCGGGGCATTTTGATTCAGGAGGAATTTGCCCAGGAGCATGACCTGCATCCCGGGGACATGATCCGTCTGGATGTGCTGGGGCAGGAGCAGAACTTCCTGATCCGCGGCCTGATCAATGACGCAGAGCATGTCATTACCGCCAAGGACGTAACCCCTGATCCCAAAACCTACGGCTGTGCGGTGATCTGCTGGGAGGCCATCAGCTATCTGCCCTTCAACGAGGCGGTGGTGACGGTGCAGGAGGATACAGACCAGACGCAGGTGGAGGCGGACATTCAAAGCCTGCTGCCCGATGCGCTGATTCTGAACCACAAGACCCACGCCAGCACCCAGCGCACCCGGGGCGATGTGAACATCTTCAAGAACCTGACGCTGGTGTTCCCGGTGCTGGCCTTCCTGGTGGCGGCGATGATCGTGCTGACCACTCTGACCCGCATGATCGAAAACCAGCGCACCCAAATGGGTACGCTGAAGGCGCTGGGCTACAGCGACCGCAAGATTCGCAAACATTATCTTTCCTATGCGCTGGTGCCAGCGACCTTCGGCGCATTGCTGGGCACACTGGTGGGGCAGTATACCCTGCCGGATATGCTTTACACCATGGAAGCGTCCCACTATTACCTGCCGATCAAGCTCCGTGCGCCCATTTCATGGAGCGCCTGGGCCATGACCGCCCTGATGGTGGTGTTGAGCGTGTTGATCTGCCTGCATGCCTACAACAAGGCGGCGCGGGAGGTCACGGCGGAGCTGCTGCGTCCCAAGCCCCCCAAGGCGGGCAGCCGCATTCTGCTGGAACGCTGGAAGGGGCTGTGGTCGCGCTTCTCCTTCAACACGAAGATGGTGGTGCGCAACATTGCCCGCAACAAGGGCCGCACCCTGATGGCCATGGTGGGCGTGCTGTGCTGCAACATGCTGATCATCTGTGCCATGGGCTTGCAGGATTCCATTGATGCCTGTGTGGGCGATTACTACGAAGGCACGGTGGGCTACGACCTGCGGGCCGACTTGGATACCACCCAAAGCGGTACGCTGACGAGCTATCAGCATCGGCTGGACGCGGAGAAGGTGGAGGGCGTGATGGAGAAGTCCGTCAGCCTGCGGGCCAACGGTGGCAGCCGTACTGTGGTGCTGACGGTGATGGAGGAGGGGCAGACGCTCCTTCGCTTTGGTGCAAACGACACGCCCGTGCCGCTGAGCAGCGAGGGCCTGACCATCAGCCGCAAGCTGCTGGAGGCCATGGGCCTGAAGCTGGGGGATACCGTGGAGATCTGGCTCCCCGGCGACGACGACCCCGTGAGCTTCGCTCTGACGCAGGTGGTGGATACCAACATTGGACAGGGCGTGTTCCTGCCGAAAACCACCTGGGAAGCGCTGCATAAGGGCGCATTCCGTCCCACGGCGCTGCTGCTGAAGGCTCCTTCAGCGCAATGCCGCGCAGAGCTGGCACAGATGGACGAGGTATCGAGCCTGAAGGACCCCCGGGATCAGTATGCACAGACCATGACCATGATGGAATCCACCACGGCGGTGTTCAGCCTGATGTATTTCGCCGCGCTGGGCCTGGCCTTCGTTATTTGCTATAACATGGGTCTGATGAACTTCACCGAACGCACCCGCGACTATGCCACGCTGAAGGTGCTGGGCTATCATCAGAAGGAGATTCGCCGCCTGATGATGCGGGAGACGGAAGTGGTGACGCTGCTGGGTATCCTGCTGGGCATTTTCCCCGGCCTGTGGCTGACCCAGGCGGTGCTTGGTTCGGTCAAATCGGAAACGATGGTGTATGTGGCGCAGGTTGCGCCCAAGTCCATTGTGCTGGCAAGCCTCATTACACTGGCGTTCAGCCTGTGCATTGAGATGCTGCTGACACGGAAGGTGCGCTCCATCGACATGGTGGAGGCCCTCAAGAGCGTTGAATGACATGATAGAAAGGACGATCACAATGAAAAAGGTGCTTTGTCTGCTGATGACGCTGTGCATGCTGGCTGCCGTTCCCGCCCTGGCGGCGGAGGATCTGACGGGGCTTTCCTTGTCGGATGGCGTTGTAAGCGCTGTGAATTATATCGATGTGACTGCCCCCATGAGCGGCACTCTGACGGCCTTTGATCTGGCGGCGGGGGACACGGTGGAGGCGGGTCAAACGCTGATGGGCTTTGTGACCACGGGCATTTATGCCAGCGAGGACGCAACGGTCAAGAGCCTTTTTGTGGCGGAGGGCGATGACGCGACGGCGGCCATGACCCGCTACGGCGCGGTGCTGGGCATGGAACCCGATGTGGCGCAGCAGATTCAGGCGACCACCCTTGGTGCGTATAACAGCGAGGACACCCGTACCCTGCATCTGGGCGAGATGCTGTATTTCAAATCCACCAAGGCGGCGCACACGGAAGGCTCCGGGCGCGTGGTGGCGGTGACGGACAGCGGCTATGTGGTGGATGTCCTTACCGGCAGCTTTGACCAGAAGGAAAGCCTGACCCTGTACCGCAATGATGATTATTCCTCCAACAAGTGCGTGGGCAAGGGTGTGGTGACCCGCCGCAGCAGCCTGATGGTGCAGGGCAGCGGTCGTGTGGCGGCGCTGCATGTGCAGGAGGGCGACCATGTGACCAAGGATCAGCTGCTGATGGAGCTTGTCAGCGCGGATGCGGAACCTACCGCCTATCAGCCCACAGTGACCGCCAGCGTGGCGGGCGTGGTTGCCACGGTGGCGGTAAATCCTGGTCAGCAGGTGTGGAAGGGCCAGTTGCTCTGCCGCATTTATCTGACGGATGCGTTGGAGGTCGTGGCGGATGTGGACGAGATGGATCTGCACGACCTGCGTGTGGGCGATACTGTGCCGGTAACGCTGGATGTGAATAAGTCCCAGGTGCTGAACGGCACAGTGACGGAGATTTCTGCGCTGGGCGTGACGAAGCAGAACGCGGCCTATTACACGGTGCATGTGTCCATTCCTGCAGGAAGCGGGCGGCTGGGAACCAGCGCGTCGATCTATCTGAAATAAAAGAGGTGGGGGCAGGTGGCAACAGGTTTTACCCCCCGCGAAAGGGAAAGCATCACGGAAGCGCTGCGATCTGCGGCGGCGCGTCACGCGACCCAGGGGAGCATGAAGAAAATTTCCGTGGATGAGCTATGCGCAGAGGCGGGCATCTCCAAGGGCGCGTTCTACAAGTTTTATCCCAGCAAGGAGCATTTGTTTCTGGAGGTGCTGGAGCGCTGGCATCAAGCGGTGTCTGAGGAAACGGAAAAGGCCGTGGCGCAGGATGCGTCGCTTGATGGGCAGCAGCGCGCTGCAGTGATGATGAAAACGGCCTGCCGCGTGATGCGAGAGCAGTCGCTGGCGAAGTTTCAGGAGACGGAAGCCCCTCTGCTGCTGCGCAAAATTCCCGAGCAGGATTTGCAGAACCATATGCTGACGGAAGCCTCCTTTGCGCATGAGTTGCTCCAGAAGATGAATGTGAAATTCTCTGTGCCGGAAAGCGTAGCCTTCAGCATGGCCTACATTCTGTTCCGCTCGCTGCGCGATGCGGACGGCCCCAATTTTGACGAAGCGCTGGATCGCCTGATCGACAGCGCTTGCCAGGCTATCGTGCTGCCGTAGGGGGGAGAACGCCGGGGGAGGCGGCTTCTGTGCCACAAGCCCCTCCACCGGACCCTCTCCCGAAGAGCTGCGGGGGGAACAGGACAGGCATGGGGGACAATAGACTCGAACGTTTATGTTACAGGAAGAGCCTGCTGCATAGAGCAAATTATGCAGCAGGCTCTTCCTGTTTATAATCCTTATAGCTACCTGGAAGCGCACCCTAACAATATGACACGCTGCTCTTCGGGAGGGAGCGCGAGGGAGGAGCTTCTGGCACAGAAGCAGCCTCCCTCGCATCCCCCTCACAGTAACTCTCTCAGCTCCTTCGGCAGCGGGGACTCGAAGGTTAGGCGGGCTTGTGTGATGGGGTGGCGCAGCGTTAGAAGATAGGAGTGCAGGGCGAAGCGGCGGGGGAGGGCCTCGGGCAGCTCAGTGCCGTAGAGAAAGTCCCCGGCAACGGGGCAGCCCAGCGCGGAGAGATGAACGCGAATTTGGTGCGTGCGGCCGGTTTCCAGACGAAGCCGTACCAGTGCACGACCCTTGCCGCGCTCTAACACCCAGTAGCGCGTGACCGCAGGCTTGCCGTCAAAGGCAATGCAGCGCCGTACCGTCGCACCCTCCGCCTTGCCAATAGGCAGGTCAATCACGCCGCTGTCCTCCGGGGGCATGCCCTCGGTGACGGCAAGATACTCCCGCACCATGTCCGGGGTGTGCAGCTGCTTTTGCAGCAGCTGCTGGGCATGCGCCGTGCGGGCAACCAGCATCAGGCCGCTGGTGCCCTTGTCCAGGCGGTTCACCGGGCGATAAACATAATCGGCAGGATCACCCTCCCAGGCGCATAGCGCGTTTTCCAGCGTGTTGTCTCCCTGACGCTGACTGGACTGGCTTGCCAGCGGAGCCTGCTTGTCCACTACCAGCAGATCGTCATCGTAATAGGGAATGTTCAGCGGCAGATCCCAGGGGGTGGGATGATAAACAGGCGCGGCCTCCGCGGGAATCAACGCCACTGTCTGTCCCGCATGCACCACATCGGCGGCATGTGCAGGCGTACCGTCTAATAATACCTGCCCATTCCAACGGGCGGACTTATATTGCGAGGAGCTGACGCGCATTGCGTCGCGGATAATGCGCGCCACGCGCCAGCCGTCTTCCTCGGGCAGCACAATATGAATCAGATCAGCCATGCAAATTCCTCCTTGCAGCAATCCTGTACCATGATAAAGGACGGCGCTGCAAATTGCAAGGGCCGCAGCGATTTTTGCAGCCCGCGGACAGAAAACAGAGCCTTTACCGCCGGATTGCCCAGACGGTAAAGGCTCCATTGCTTTAGCATAGCCATCTTTGTTGCTCCTGCGAGAGAGCAGCAGGCGAATTGCCGCCAAAACCTTCTCAATTTCAATGGGCTTTGCCACATGCGCATCCATGCCCGCATCCAGGCACATCTGCACATCCTCGGCAAAGGCGTCCGCCGTCATGGCGACGATGGGGATCCTGCGCAGATCCTCGCGGTCGCGGTCGCTGGCGCGCAGCGCGCGGTTTGCGTTGCGTCCGTTCAGCACGGGCATCTGCACGTCCATCAGCACCAGGGCATAGGTGTCCGGCGGCGCGGCGTTCAGCATGTCCACACATACGCGCCCATTCTCGGCACGGTCGCATACCAGCCCATAGCCCGTCAGCAGCTCGGAAATGATCTCCCAGTTGATGTCATTGTCCTCTGCGATCAGCAGGTGTACGCCTGCCAGGTTGCTGCGCGGCTCAGGTACGGCGCTTTCATGCTTGGGCTGGGGCAGCGTTTCGGCAGGCACAGCCACCAGCGGAATATGCACCGTGAAGGTGGTACCCCTGCCCTCGGCGCTTAGACAGTCGATGGTGCCGTTCATCAGTGTCACCATGCGCTTGACGATGGTCAGGCCCAGGCCTGTCCCCTGAATCTTGTCAATGCGGCTGTCAGATACACGGGTGAAGGAATCGTACATGGTCTTCTGGAATTCCTCGGACATGCCGATGCCCGTGTCCGCTATCGTGCAGGTGATCATCACATTACCGCTGGGCAGGTTTTCCTCCTGCACCTTCAGGCTGATCTTGCAGCTTTCCACGCGGGAGATCTCCAGAATGTCGTTGATCAACGTCAGCAGGTGATTGCCGGAGATAGAGATCTTCCGCAGGCATTCCTGCACATAAGAGGCCCAGTTTGCCGCATCCGTCAATTCACCTGACAGATAGCTGGCGGAGATCTGCTTCATGGTATCCACCATGTTGCAGAAGGTATTCAGCATCATTTTCCCTGGGAAACCTGTATGTTATGGGAGTACCACACCGTAAACAGCACGGCGGCAGCCACCAGCACGATATTGCACAGGATCAGCCATACTCGCTGGGTACGCTTTCACCATCTGGACAGGACGTTCATGCTTTCGCTTCTTTCCTTGTGTACTCTATAAGCGCCCGGGCAATGGACGGCCCCATGACAAATGCGCTGGAGCGGCGCGAAATATCGCATCATACGAGAGCGTCTGCGCACACGGCATAAAATATAAATAAGGCAAAGGCCCGTGCAAAAACGTGCCAAACCCTTCGGCACAGCGCCAAACGAAATCAAATGTTTATAATAACTCTCCATCAAAAGGGTTATTCCTGCCGGAGAACCTGAATTTCGTCGTTTTTTCACTGCTTTTGTCGATGAGATAAAAAAGGCTGATGTTCAGGCGTAAATAAAAAAGGCTGCCGATTTTTTCACTCGACAGCCTTTGGAATGCACTTATTGAATGATCATCCGTCCGCAGGTCTCGCACTCCACGACCTCGGTGCCGGACTTGATGCGGCGCAGCACCGCGGAGGGCTGGGACGTGTTGCAGCCGGAGCATTGATCGCCCACCAGCCGGGACATGGGCGGCGCGATATGCTTCTTAATGACCTCATATTCGGCAAGCAGTTCGGCAGGAATGCCCGCCTTCTTGCTTTCTGCAACGGCCCGCTGCGCATCCAGCGCCTTTTTCTTTTCGCTCAGCTCCTTGTCATAGACGACCTTCAGCTGGTCGAACTCCTGCTTGGCCTTGGCGGCCTCGTGGCGGATGCTGCGCTGCTTGGTGCTGTAATCGTTGGTATCCTTCATAATGCGGCGCATCTCCTGCTCATAGGAGCCGATGGTGTCGCGATGCTTGCTGATCTCAGCGATCATGGCCTGTGCCGCATCCAGATCAGCCGGAGGCTCGGCCTCAAAGCGGGCGGTCACCGCCTTGATCTGCTCCTCGCAGCGGACGATCGCATCCTTGATGGCGTCCACGCGGTCCGCCAGGACGGAGATCTGCTCCTCAATCTGCTTGAAGCGCTTTTTCTGCTCCATAAAAAGGTCGCGGTCCTTCTCCATCTTCTGCCGCGTGGGAGAACGGCGAATCTCATTGGCAATACGGTCCGCCGCCATGTCCTCCTGCTGGAAAGCCCAGAGAAGCTCCAGTTCCTGTTGATTCATGGAAATTCCTCCTTCTGCGGGAACGTCCAACCCTCCCGCCAGGCCCGCTCAGCCCAGATACCCGGGAATGAGCGACTTCGAAACACACACATTACATTGTAACGCATTCAGGTAGGTTTGTAAAGCATCCGCCAAAGCAAAAATCCCCGGCGCTTCCGTGGCGTAGTGGCCTGCCTCCAGCGCGACCATTCCCGCCGCAACGCAGCCCAGCGCCTCATGGTGCTTGATCTCGCCGCTGAGGAAGGCCTCTGCGCCCAGCGCATGGGCTTCCTCCCAGCTGTCGCCGCCAGCGCCCGATGATACGCCCAACCGGCGAATGAGCTGCTCCTCCGGCCCCATCAGCCGAATGACCGTGTGCAGGCGCTCTGCCAGCACATCCCGCAGCGCCCCGACGGTCAGCGGCGCTTGCAGCGTACCCACCCGCAGAAAATCGCTGCCAATGGGGTCGCACAGGCCGCACACCTCTGCCAGCACATCATTGATGCCGCCTACCGCCCGATCAAGATTCGTGTGCGCAGCGATCAGCGCCACCCGCTCCCGAATGAGACGGCACAGCAGACGGCCCTCGGCATCCTCCTCGGTCAGGCGCTTCCGCGCGTGGAACATCAGCGGATGGTGGGTGATGATGAGGTTCGCACCCCGCTCCAGCGCCTCGGTCAGCACTCCTTCGGTGCAGTCCAGCGCCACATGGATGCCCGTGACCTCCTGCGCCATGGTGCCGGTGAGCAGCCCTGCATTGTCAAAATCAAGCTGCGTGTCAAAGGGCGCACAGTGGTTGATGTAAGCATAGACCTCTGCAACGGTCAGCATGACGTATCCTCCTTCATCATGGCGGCATAGGCCGCAAGAATGGTTTCCACCCGGGCGATTTCCGGCCTGTCGGGTTCCCGTGCTGTGCGCAGCCCTGCCAGCTTTTCCGACCATACGCGATGCCGCCACGCTGCGTACCCAGGCAGCAGCGGATCGTCCCCATGGAGGAGGCACGGCCCCACAATGCGTTCCAGCTCCGTATAGCTTGCCTGTCCCGGCACGGCCTGGAAAAACACATACCAGCGGTTCCCGGCACGGCAAAGGCGCTCGCAGGTCAGCCGATAGCCGATGTCCTGCACAGCCCCGCGTACGTCTTCCAAATCGGTATGCGCAGAAAGCACCAGCGCTGCGCCCTGCAATTTATCCTGTCCCGCATGCAGAATTTCCGCGATGGTGCGCCCACCCATGCCCATGATGGACACGCAGTCCACCCGTTCCGTCAGCGCGTTCAAACCATCCGCCTCCACCAGCACGGTACGTTTTTGCAAGCCACGGCGCTCCACCAGCTCCCGGGCGTGGGCCAGCGCCTTGGCGCTTACATCGCTGAGGATCATGCGCTGGCAGCGTCCATCCTCCAGCAGGCGGCAGGGGAGCATGCCGTGATCCGTGCCAATGTCCGCACCCACCGTGCAGGCCGGGTACAGGGACAGCGCCAACGACAGGCGCTCGTCCAGTTCAATTCCCCGCATGTTGCCTCCATCCATCGTGACACAATGCGAGGGAGGGGCTTGGAAGCCGCCTCCCTCGAAGCATGTGCTTGCTGTTTAGTCCAGATAATCCTTCAGTTTCTTGCTGCGGCTGGGGTGGCGGAGCTTCCGCAGCGCCTTGGCCTCGATCTGGCGAATGCGCTCGCGGGTCACGTTGAACTCCTTGCCGACCTCCTCCAGCGTGCGCTGCCGGCCGTCATCCAGGCCGAAGCGCAGGCGCAGCACTTTTTCCTCACGGGGGGTCAGCGTGTCTAGCACGTCCAGCAGCTGCTCCTTCATCAGCGCGAAGGAAGCGGCCTCGGCGGGCGCGGGCGCGTCATCATCGGGGATAAAGTCGCCCAGATGGCTGTCCTCTTCCTCACCGATAGGCGTTTCCAGGCTGACAGGCTCCTGCGCGATCTTGATGATCTCCCGCACCTTCGCTTCGGAAATGCCCATTTCCTTGGCGATCTCCTCCGGGGTAGGTTCGCGCCCGTACTGCTGAAGCAGCTGACGACTCACGCGGATCAGCTTGTTGATGGTCTCCACCATATGCACAGGAATGCGGATGGTGCGGGCCTGATCCGCAATGGCGCGGGTGATGGCTTGACGGATCCACCAGGTGGCGTAGGTGGAAAACTTGAAGCCCTTGCGATAGTCGAACTTCTCCACGGCCTTGATAAGGCCCAGGTTGCCCTCCTGGATCAGATCCAGGAACAGCATGCCGCGCCCCACATAGCGCTTGGCAATGGAGACCACCAGACGCAGGTTGGCTTCGCTCAGCTTCTTGCGGGCCTCTGCGCGAACCTCCTCGTCCTCGGATTCCAATTGCTTGGCGATCTCGATTTCTTCTTCAGCGGTCAGCAGCGGCACCTTGCCGATCTCCTTCAGGTACATGCGCACCGGGTCGTCGATGCTGATGCCCTCGGGGACGGTCAGATCGTCCTCCAACTTGGGGTCCGCGGCAACCTCGGCAGCGGGCTCGGCCTCCGGCTGAGGGTCCAGCTCGTTGACGACCTGCACGCCTAAAGCCTCCAGGGTCTCCAGCACTTTGTCAAGCTGGTCGGGATCCATGTCCATCTCCATCAGAGAGTTCATGATCTCCTTGTAGGTCAGGGTTCCTTTGCTTTTTCCCAACTCGTACAGCTCATTGAGCTTGGCTTGACGGTTATCAGGCGCGTTCGTCAAGTGTGATCCTCTCCTTCTTGCATAGGCCAAATGACGGCGAAAAACAGTTTATCGTGCTTTTTTCAGGGTGTTGATCTTTTGGGTCAGCAGCGTGACCTCTTGCATGGCGGCCTTTTTCTCCTCGCCGGAAAGGCCGTTGATGGTTCGCATGATCTCGCGGACACGCTGCTCCATCCGCGTCAGGCGCATGGCGTTCACGCAGTCCTGCGCCATGTGGATAAGCTGATCGGTGTCCTCGCTGGGCGGGGTCAGCAGCAGCTTGGAAACCCGGGAACGGATCGCCTCGTCCTCCTCACGCTCCACCAGCGCGGCGGGGGAAACGCCTTGCTGAAGCCCTTCGTATAAGGATTTCAGCAGCGGGTCCTGAAAATCCTCTGTGGTGACAATATCTCCCGGCAGACGGCCCGTCGCCATCAGGGAAAGCAGCAGCTCCTGCGCGCGAAGCTCCTCGCCGGAAAGGGCGGGGGCTGCCTCGCGCCTGGGGGCGGGGGTCTGCATCTGCCTGGTGACCTCGGCAGCCTTGGGCTGGCTTGCACCGATCTGCGCCAGCAGCACCTCCCGGCTGAACCCCGTCTGCACCATCAGCTCCCGCAGATGGGTCTCCATTTCCACAGGCTCCAGCTTGGCAAGGATCGCGGCGCAGGCCTTGGCGTACTCCGTGCGGCCCTCCTGCGTGCTGAGGTCATAGTTGTCCTTCAGGCGGCGCATGCGGTAGGTCTCAGGAGTCAGGGCAGGCAAATGGGCAAAGCCCTCGGGGCCGTCCCGGCGGATGAACTCATCCGGGTCCAGTCCATCGGGAAAGTCCAGCACACGGGCGGGAACGCCCTCCTGCTCCAGAATGTCCAGTCCGCGCAGAATAGCGTGCTGGCCCGCGCTGTCACCGTCGTAGCTCAGATAGACGCGGGGGGCAAAGCGCTTGAGCAGCTTGGCCTGATCGTTCGTCAGAGCCGTGCCCAGGGTCGCCACCACGCCGGGTACGCCGAACTGCGTCAGCGATACCACGTCCATGTAGCCCTCGACCAGAATGACGCGCTCCAGGCGCCGCTCCTTGCGCAGCAGGTTGGCGGCGTACACGCCCAGGCGCTTGTTGAACACCGGCGTGTCGGCGGTGTTCAGGTATTTGGGCTGCTGGTCGCCCAGCGTTCGCCCGCCAAAGGCCAGCACGTTGCCGTATTGGTCAATGATGGGAAACATGGCCCGGTTGCGGAACATGTCGAAGGTTTTCGGCGACCCCTTTGTTCCATCAGGCCGCGTCTCGCCTTCCTTGACCACCGTCAGGCCGCACAGGTGAAGCTCGTCCACCGTGTAGCCCTTTTCGATCATGTAGGTCGTCAGGCGATCCCAGCCCTCCGGGGCAGCGCCCAGGCCAAACTTGCGGATCACGCCGTCGCTCAGCCCGCGCTTTTGCAGGTAGGCGTAGATCGGCGCGCCCTCCGGGGTGAAAAGCTGGCGGTGGTAAAACTGCGCGGCCTCCCGGTTGGCGTTCAGCAGCCGCTCGCGCTGGGTGCGTCTGCGCTGATAGTCGGGGTCCTCCTCCATTTGGGGCAGGGGCATGTGAAGCTGATCGGCCAGAAACCTGACGGCCTCGGGAAAGGTGAGCCGCTCCATCTCCATAATGAACGAAATGACCGTGCCGCCGGCCTTGCAGCCGAAGCAGTAATAGAGCTGCCGCTCTGGGTCCACGGAGAAGGAAGCCGTCTTTTCGCCGTGAAACGGGCACAGTCCCCAATACTTGTGCCCGTTTCGCTTCAGTGTGACATAGCCGGATATAATCTGCACAATATCCGCCCGGGAACGAAGCTCGTCCAGCCAGGCGGCAGGAAAGCGCGATGCCATCTTTGCTTCACCTGTCCTATTCTTTCGCCATCCTCGGAAAATTTCCTTCTTTTTTCGCAAAACGCAGGCAGGAAAGCCTGATAAATCCCTGTCAAAGGGCGGAAAACGCGCTGGGAATGAACAGCGCCTGATACTGCCGCACTGCATAGCGGTCCGTCATGCAGGAAAGAAAATCGCACACCGCGCGATCCATGCCCTCCCTGTAGCCAATGAGCAGAAACTCCTCGGGCATTTCGCTGGGATGCTCGCTGTAATAGGCGTACAGTCCCTTCATTACATGGTCGCAGCGGGCTTCCTCCGCCGCGCGCCATGCGTCCCGGTAGACCCGCTCAAACATGAATTCCCGCAGGCCGTCCATGGCGCTCTGCACCCGGTCGCTCATGACGAGATGCTCCGTGTCCTGGCTGCACCGCACCACATCGGAGATCATCGTGTTGATACGCTCTCCGTGGGTCGCGCCCAGCACCTTCAGGCAGTCGGCAGGTAGCTCAAAGGGCTGCAATACGCCCGCCCGCAGCGCGTCATCAAGGTCGTGGTTCAGGTAGGCGATACGGTCTGCACGCCGGACGCATTCACCCTCCAGGGTAGCAGGCTGCTGTTTGCCGCTATGGCACAGAATGCCGTCCCGCACCTCCCAGGTGAGGTTCAGCCCCGCGCCGTCCCGTTCCAGCACATCCACCACCCGCAGGGACTGCTCGTTGTGGCGAAAACCCTCCTGCATCAATGCATCCAGTGTGCGTTCGCCAATGTGACCAAAGGGCGTGTGGCCCAGATCGTGTCCCAGGGCGATGGCCTCAGCCAGATCCTCGTTCAGGCGAAGGCAGCGGGCCAGCGTCCGCGCCACCTGCGCCACCTCCAGGGTGTGGGTCAGGCGGGTGCGGTAGTGGTCGCCCTCAGGGGAGAGAAACACCTGCGTTTTGAATTTCAGCCGCCGAAAGGCCTTGCAGTGGATGATACGATCTCGATCCCGCTGAAAATCCGTGCGCAGGGGACAGGGCTCCATGGGCGTGACGCGCCCACGGCTGTGCAGTGCCTTGCAGGCACGATCGGACAGCCGGGTCAGCTCCTCCTGCTCCAGGGTCTCGCGAAGGGTCATGTACATCCCTCCTTACAAGGTAATACAACACGGAAGGATGGAATCCCTGCAAAAACGCGGGGATTCTTCATGGAATGTGTTGGAACGGCGCGAAGCGTCTGCGCCTTTACAGGCAGAAATGGAAGAAGCGCAGGCAGTCCTCCCATTCGTCGCTTTCAAAGACCACCGAGGTGCTGCCTTCAAGCCGCGCACCGGGATAGAAGCTGGCGCTTCGTGCATCGCCGTGGAAGCGGTAACCGACCTCCACTGTGAAATACTCCGGCAGGGGGAACAGGCACAGGGCCGGGTCGAGCTGTACCGCCTTTTCCGCAGCCTCGCGAATGAGCCGTACCGCCTTATCCGGGTGAATGGAGACGGTTCCGCTGCCGACACCGTACATCACAGGAACGGTCAGGGTGCCGGGGCAGGCCTCGCTCATGCTATCGCACAGCATCTGGTCGCCGGTCACCAGCAACACCGGCACCCCGAAGGCGCTGGCGGTCAGGCTGTTGATCATCAGCTCGGAGGCCAGCTCGTCATTGATGCGCACATAGGTGTTTTTCAGGTTCATGGTGTGGCTGAGCGGACTGCCGTCCCAGCTTGCGGCGGAGTGATAACCCGTGAACGCTACACCGTCAAAGGTTGCATCAATGCCGCTCATCATGGCCCAGGGATCCCGTCCCCAGCCGCGGAAAAGCGCGATATTTTCAGGCAGTTGTTCGGGCAGCAGATTTCGCGCAGTATCATGCGCGTCACGGATAAAAAGCTGCTCCACACCCGCGCAGGTGAAGCCCTCGCAGGCTGCGCGGACCTCCCGGGTCATCTGCTGCTGAAAGCGCGCATAGTCCCGCTTGTCGGGCAGCGTTTCGTCCCAGTGGGCAATGCCGCAGGTGCCTTCAATGTCGGCGGAAAGGAATATCTTCTTCATGGGCGGCCTCCTTTTTTGGTCAGGGCGCAAGCAGCATCAGCACGGTGGCGCACTGCATGGCAACGCCGGGCAGCAGACAGGCTTCATCCACCCGGAAAGTGCTGGTGTGCAGCGCCGTGCCAATGCCGCTGCCCAGGTCGTAATACACGCCGGGCGTGTCCTTCTGAAAATAGCCGAAGCTCTCCACACCCAGGCTGGGCATATCGCGGCGGACGATCTTGTCCTCGCCCAGCAGCGACGCAGCCAGCGGCTCCATCCGCGCATACAGCGCATCGTCGTTGTAGACCGCGCCGTAGCCGGGGGTGATGACAACCTCCGCGTTGCCGCCCATGCCCTGCGCCACGCCCTTGGCAAGGCAGGCAATGCGCTCCTTCAGCTGCACCCGCGTCTTGTCCGACAGGGTGCGCAGGGTGCCAGTGAGCTTCACCTCGCCGCAGATAATGTTGCAGGCCTTGCCGCCCTGAATGGTGCCCAGCGTCAGCACGGCGCTGTCCAGGGGGCTGATGGTGCGGCTGACCATGGTTTGCAGGGCGGTCACCACCTGCGCCGCAATCACGATCGCGTCCACGCCGCTTTCAGGGTATGCGCCGTGACAGCTTTTGCCGGTGATGGTCAGCGCCACTTCATCGCTTGCGCCGCTGACAAAGCCAGACTTGGCATAGAAAACGCCTGCGTCATAGCGCGGATTCATGTGCTGCCCAATGACCCAATCTACCTTCGGATGCTCCAGACAGCCCTGCTGTGCCATGAGCATCGCGCCGCCGCGGGTCTCCTCCTCCGCCTCGAAGAAGAACTTCACCACGCCCGCAAACTTTTCCCGGTGGCTGGCCAGATATTTTGCCGTACCCAGCGCCAGCGCCATGTGCGCATCGTGACCGCAGGCGTGCATGCGTCCGGGAATTTCAGAGGCGAAGGGCAGGCCTGTCTCCTCCTGGATGGGCAGGCCGTCAATGTCCGCGCGGATGGCGACGCACTTGCCGGGGCGCGTCCCTTCAATGGTCGTCATGATGCAGCAGGTATCCTCAAAGCGCTGTGTTTCCAGGCCGAAGCCGTGCAGCGTCTCCTCCAAAAGCGCCCGGGTCCATACCTCCTCGCCGCCCACCTCGGGATGGCGGTGCAGCCTGCGGCGAATTTCCGTCACAAAGGGCATTACGTCCGCTAATGCTACAGCCCAATCAGCCAGCGTCATCAGGCATCGCTCCTTTCGCCTGTCAGCTCATCCAGCACCGTGACCACCTGTCCCTGCTCATGGTAGACCCGCACGGGCCGCCGGGACAGAATGGTGATGCACTCGTTGCGGTTGGTATTGCACCAGTCCGCATAGGTCATGTAGGAAATGCCACCGCCCAGCAGCGTCGCCGTATCGCCGGAGGCCGTCTCGGGAATGTCCGTCACATCCACCATCAGCTGATCCATGCAGATCAGGCCCACCACCGGGGCCAGCTTGCCGTGGAGCAGCACCTTGCCCCTGCCGTTGGACAGGTGACGCGGATAGCCGTCGCCATATCCGGCGCACAGGGTCGCGATCCGCGCATCATGGTCGAGTATCTGGTCGTCGCTGTAGCCGACCACCTCGCCTGCAGCCACGTCCCGCACCTGACTGACCGTGGTGTGGAAGGTCAGTGTTTCTCTGTCCTCAAAGGGCATGCTTTCCGAATGGTAGGGCCGCACGCCGAACAGCAGCGCACCCACGCGCACCCGGCTCATGTGCCACTGAGGATAGCGTACCAGTCCGATGCTGTCGCACAGGTGCAGATCGGTAAAGGTCACGCCCCGCGCCGCAAGCATGGACTGCATGCGCATCAGGTTGTCATATTGCATCTGATCGCGTTCCGGGGTGATGAGGCCCAAGTGGGAATACAGCCCCACCGCCTTGACCCAGCGCAGACGCTTCACGGCGCTTGCGACCTGCTCGGCGGCTTCTTCCGTTACGTCAAAGCCCAACCGATGAAAGCCCGTATCCACTGCCAGATGCACAGTCACAGGCTTTTCCAGCGCTGCCGCCGCCGCTTCAGCCGCGGACAGATCCGCCAGGTCGCCCACGGTCAGCGTCAACTCCGCCTGGATGGCGGCGGGCAGCAGAGGAGCCTCCGTCAGGCCCATCACAAGGATTTCTCCTGCGAGGCCGCTTTTGCGCAGCTCCAGTCCCTCCCGGGCGCAGCTGACCGCAAAGCTGCGGCAGCCCTCCTCTGCCAGGGCCTGCGCAACACGCACTGCGCCGTGTCCATAGGCGTTGGATTTGATAACGCAGGTCACCGTGGCCTGCGTCAGGGCTTTTGCCGTGCGATAATTGGCCTTGAGGGCGTCCAGATCAATGTCGATCCAGGTGCGTTGATAAAAAGGCGCGTCCATGGTATCGCTTCCTTTGCATTGCATTTGTCGGCGAGATATTCGCGGCGGGGGCATGCTTTTCCTGCATGGCGCATACAGTTCAACCAAAGCAATTTCAAGGAGGTCGATCCCATGAGCGAGCGCAGCGGCATACAGGTTCCGGCTGAACCGTCCTTTGATACAGAAGCCTTTCAGGGTTCCATGCAGCAGCTTTTGCAGGATAACGTGGGCAATTATGTGACCATCACTTTTCTGGTGGGAACCAGCACGCAGACCAGCCGTTCCGGGCTGCTGTATGCCGTCGGCACCAGCTATGTGGTGCTGTATGACGATGTGAATCAGCAATACGATGTGGGAGATCTGTACGCCATCAAGTTTGTGACCTTCTATCTGCCCGGTCACCGTCCCGGACAGGTGAATATGTCGGATACCTCCACGATGCCTGAGTCCGCGCCGACCTTTGCCGCCGCGCCGTACAGCCAGGCGGCCTATGCTCATGTGCGGGGTCAGCAGCGGTGACGAAACGGGCAAGCAAAAAGGAGGATGCTCCATTCTCAGGGGGCATCCTCCTTTTGTGTAAAGGAACGAAAGGGTTCCTCGATCATTTCGCAGTGAAAATATTCTGCCTGTTGACGGTCGTGAGTCACCAGCAGCAGCAGACGCGCACCCAAATGCGCCGCAATCAGGTTCTGCATCCGTGCGCAGGTGGCAGCGTCCAGCTCCCGCAGGGGTTCGTCCAGCACAAGCACATCGCTGGGAAAGCCCAGCGCCCGGGCCAGCGAAACGCGCCTGCGCATGCCCCCGGATAATTCATCCGGGTAGCGCTTGCCCGCATCGCTCAGCCCCAGCCGTTCCAGCCACATCCGTGCCACATCCATGCCGCCCAGGGCCAGCGCAAGGTTTTCCTCTGCCGTGTACCAGGGCAGCAGCCGATCCTCCTGAAAGTGACAGGCGAAGCGCAGCCCCGGCGAGCGTACAATGCGCCCCGTATCGGGCGTATCCAGGCCGCAGATCAGCCGGGTCAGCGTCGTTTTGCCGCAGCCGGAGGGGCCGAAAAAGCAGACCGCGCCCCGGTCGGGGAGCGTCAAATTGACCTGCTGCAATACGATGTGGTTGCCAAAGGCCTTGCTGACCTGTTCAAGCATGATGGACACGCCGCTTCCCCCTTTCAAAGGCCAGACGAAGCAGTCCTTCCGTAGCCATGCTTAGCAGAATGACCACCACCGTCCACGCCATCAGTGCATCCGTTTCCAGATAGATCTTCGCATTGTAAAGCTGCGTTCCCATGGCATTGCGGGGTACGCCGATGACCTCCGCCGCGATGGTGGCCTTGAAGCACATGCCCACGCTGGCCTCGCAGGCCGTTAAAAAGGTGGGCAGCGCGGAGGGAAGCAGCACCCGCCGCCAGGTTTTCACGCGGCCCCAATGAAACATACGCGCCATTTCCAAAAGCTGCGGGTCGGTGGAGGCAATGCCCTCACTGACGTTGGCATAGACCACAGGCATGACGATGAGCAGCCCGGTCAGAATGGGGACGTTTCCCGCCGAGAGCCACACCAGTGCCAGAATAATGAAGGAAGCAACTGGTGTGGCGCGGATGACCGCCAGCATGGGCTGCACCAGCGCCCGCACCACGGGCAGACATCTGGCAAGGATCGCCAGCCCTGCACCCAGCAGCACACCCAGTACATAGGCGATGGCGGTGCGCACCATGGTCATGCCCACGCACTGAAAAAAGCGCGGAGTCAGCCCGTGCGCCAGATACTGCATCACCTGTCCCGGCGAAGCCAGCAGCAGATCCTGACCCACGGCACGGTAGCACAGCTCCCATACCGCCAGCCAGAAAAGCAGCACCCCCATTTTTTGCAATCCACGTCGCAGCATAAGCATCTCGTCCTTTTGCAAATATCTCCGGGGAATATTCGCCGCGGCGGCAGGCGTTTCCTGCACAGGGCAGGCAGGGAAGGACGGCGCGAAAATTTCCTGCTGCGGCAGCAAGGCTGGCAGCCTTGCTTTCGATTGCAAACGCGGCGCGCTTGTGATATGCTAAACAGGGGAACATTTTCCGTTTCCCGTTCGTTGCATTCCATGAAACACGCGCCGTGCGCGATAAAAGAAGGAGACTGCCCATGAAGCGATTTGTTTGTCTGGTGCTGACGCTGGTGATGGCGCTGTGCGCCTGCTCTGCGCTGGCGGACATGCCCAAGGACATTGAAACCATTCCCTATGAGGAGCTGCCGGAGCCGCTGGACGGACAGCATCACTATCTGCTGCTCTGCGTGGATCAGTGGAAGGGCAAGCCCCATAACCTGGGCAACACCGACGGCATTGTGCTGGTGACGCTGGACACCCGCGCTCACCGCGTGATGCTTACCTCCTTCATTCGGGACGCACTGGTGAAGCGGCCCGACGGCAAGATCGGGCGCATCAACTATATTGCCAAGAATTACGGCCCGGAAGCCCTGTGCCAGGTCATCAGCCAGCACATCGGCGTGAAGGTGGAGAAATACATCCTGTTTGATTTCAGCCAGATCTCGAACATCGTGGACGCGCTGGGCGGCGTGGATATTACGATCACCGCCACCGAGTCCAGCTATTTGCAGCGTTATGCCATCCCGAAGAACTCTACCACGCCCCGGCTGAAGGGCGCGGGGACGTATCACTTCAACGGGCATAGCTCGGTGATCTATATGCGTATCCGCAAGGTGGGCGGCGGCGGCGACTTCATGCGTACCCAGCGCGTGCGTACCGTGCTGTCCACACTGGCGGATCAGTGCCGGGAGATCAGCCTGGAGGACGCGCGCAGCCTGGTGGATACCGTGCTGGATAATGCCACGCTGACCAACGTCTCCACTGATGAAATGGTGGAGGCCATGAACTACGCCATGGCCCTGCGCGGCTGCACCATTGAGGAGCTGCGCCTGCCCCCGGACGGTGCGGCACATCCGATCACCTATGCCAGCATGTCCGTGCAGGAGATCGACTGGGATGTATGCCGTGCCGCCATGGAGGACTACCTGCAAAACAGCTTCCTCATTATGGACGAGGATAACGAGTAAGCGCGCGACTTCAGTCGTTCCCACTAGCGCATTATGCCAGCAGCTTAATAGAACAAACCACTTATAAAATCATTAAGATGGTCTTCGGGAGGGAGCGCGAGGGAGGTGCTTCTGGCACAGAAGCAGCCTCCCTCGCAGTTCTCATTTCCTTGTTGCTTGGAGGGTTATTTGTGAAGTGTCCCAATTGCGGTCAATGGAATCAGGCTTCGCTGCCGCGGTGTAAACGGTGCGGTACGCCCTTGGAGCAGGACGCGGCGGCTGTGCCGTCCTGGAAAGCGAAGCTCAAAGACGATAAGGTCAACCAGTACATTCGCGTGGATGAAAGCGGCGAAACGGAAACCACCGAGGACGGACGGGATCAGCTGGCCCGGGAAATGGCGGAGCTGAAGCAGCGCAAGGCGGCGGGTAGCCGCAAACAGCGCGACCTTCGCGCAGAGGGCGCACGGCGCGGCGCAGCACCCTCCGGCATGACCATCCGAACCCATAGCACTGTAGATACCTTTTGGAACGTAGATGACGACCCGGCCTCTACCGTGCGCTTCGTGCAGCCTAATGCGGAGGAAAAAACGGCGGAGGATACCACTCATCAGGTGTCCGGCCCCATGTATGACGGCTTCAGCGAGACCCGCTCCTATGATCCGCTGTGGAGCCAGCAGGAAATGTCCTCTACCTATCAGCTTCCCCGGGATACCCGGCTGACGAAGCTCCCTTCCCGGCGGCGGGGCATGCGGCATCTGGTACGCTTTCTGACGGCGCTGCTGTTTGTTGCCGTGGCGGGACTGGCTGTGTTCTTCGGCGTTAATTATTTCCAGGGACGCAAGGCGGAAGTTAAGGAGACCAATAAGGCCATCGTCACGGCATCCATGATGAATGATCTGGCAGCCCATACCATCATGATCCCCGGCGAGGACGGGCAGCAGATCTATATCCGCGAGCTTCATACCTCCTATATTGTCACCGGCGGCTTTGCCACCGTGCAGGTGGAGGATCATACCTGGTATGACGATTATGAGGGAACGCTGGGGGAGACCATGGAGGTCACGCTGACTCCCTTCCTGAAATCCACCTCGGGCCAGCAAAAGCCCATGGACCCCATTACCTATGAGATCAGCATTCCGCTGTCGCCCATTGAGCTGGAAAGCCCGGACAGCACCTACACCAGCGTCAGCACGGCCATCTATACGATGAAATTTGCCGTGCGTCCCGGCTCCAAACTGTACGTCAACGGCGAGGATTACTCCGATGCGGTGGATACGGAAACAGGCGAGGCCAGCCTGAACGTGACCATTCAGCCCATCGGCGATAACGTGTTCACCGTGGTGGTGCGCAGCCAGTATTGCCGGGAGAATACCCTGACGCTGGTGCTGAGCCGCCCCACGCAGGAGATCCCGCTGGACCTTGCGGCAGGCACCTATTCCTCCACCAACGAGCAGAAGATCAAGATCAGCTGTACGACCCTGCCGGGGGCTACGGTGGACGTGCTGTCCCCGCATACTGACCTGGACATCAGCAATATTGACACCACCGGCGCGTTTACCTTCTGGGCGCTGTTTGAGGAGATCGGCGATAATACCATCACCGTCACAGCCTCCATGCCGGGGAAGCAAACGTCGGAGCTGAACTATACGGTCTACTATGTACCGACCGCACCGATTTACACAAAGAAGGCTTGGGGTCTGGGCAACGGCGGCTATTCCGAGCTGCTGAACAACATCGCCGTCCGCACGAAGAATCATCAGGTGTATGAGGCGCAGGGCACCATCACGGAGATCATTTCCACCAAGCCGCAGATGGCGATCGTGGACACTGGCACCAACGGGAGTGAACAGCTGGTCATGGTGGAAAACTATTCGAAGACCACCTGGGAGGTAGGCCAGTGGTATCGGCTGTACGGCGATGTGGCGGGTCAGTATGATGCGCTGCCGTGGCTGAAGGTTCGCTATACCTATAAGAAAGGTGAATATTAAAATCGTCCGCTGCTGATTGGCAGCCTGAATGTGAAGGAGTATACGATATGCTGGATATTGCAATTGTCGGCGCAGGCCCCGCAGGATGGAGCGCCGCCATGACTGCCCGCATGCGCGGCCTGACCTGTCGCGTGCTGACTGCCGGAGACCGTTCCGGCTGGCTGTACAAAACGGAACGGGTGGATAATTACCCCGGCATGCCCACGGTCAAGGGGGCAGACTTGCTGGACGCCTTTGAGCGTCAAGCGCTGGCGCTGGGTGCGGAAAAACAGATCGGCGTGGTGCGGCAGATTCAGCCCATGGGCGGGCATTACATGCTGCTGTGCGGCAACGATGTGATCGAGAGCCGCGCGGTCATTCTTTGCATGGGCGCAGCGCGTCCGAAGCTGCTTCCCGGCGAGGAGGAGCTGGTCGGGCAGGGCGTGAGCTATTGCGGCACCTGCGATGCGATGTTCTTCCGGGGACGGGAGGTGGCGGTGCTTTCCGCCACGGCGCAGGGTGCGGAGGAGGCGACCTTCCTCAGCCGCTTTGCCAGCAAGGTGACGTATTACAGCCTGAAGCCGTATGAGCTTCCGCAGGAGCATCCGTGGAGCATTGCAGATGAAAAGCCGCAGGCACTCCGCCGGGAGGACGGCAAGGTGCTGCTGACCACGAACGTGGGGGAGCATGCCTATGACGGCGTGTTTATTTTCCGCCCGGCAGTGACGCTGGAGCAGCTTTTGCCGGGGCTTGCGCAGGAAAAGGGCTTCCTGCCTGTGGATCGGCGCATGGCAACGAATCTGCCGCTTGTTTACGCGGCAGGGGACTGCACAGGCAAGCCCTTGCAGATCGCCAAGGCGGTCGGCGAGGGCAACGTGGCGGCAATCTCCGCTGCGGAGGATCTGCAAAAGCAGAACTGACCGATACAAGGAGGTTCACTGGATGAAGCGAACGATACGGCGCATGCTGTCCGCATGGATGGCGGTGCTGCTTGTAATGTGTATCACGCCTGCGCTGGCGCAGGAGGATGCGCTGCCCGATCTGCTGCCCCTGGAGCAGCTTTTGGACGCGCTGACGGACACCATGTACAATCAGGGCCTGCACACCTTTGACAGCGCAGCAGCGGAAATGCCCACCGTGGCCTATGGTCTGATTTGGCGGCTGGCCTATCGGGGTCAGTTGGACGTGCAGCCCGTGGACGGCGTGGTTACGCTGACGGCGCAGCAGCTTGCTGCGGTATATCACCAGCTTTTCGCGCAGGGAGCCTTCGTGCTTCCAGCAGAGGACTGCTGTGACATGATCACCCGCACGGAGGACGGCTTGGCCTTTGACGTCAGCACTGCTGCGGCGGGACGCGCAGGCATGCAGATCACCCTGGTCACGGCGGAGGAAAACGGCGTACAGCAGCTTCTGCTGGAGCTGTACTATGCAGATGCGGATTACTACGCCGCTCAACCTGAGGATCTGCTCACAGCAGATTGGTATGGCAGTGCGCTGGTGACGGTGCAGCGGGACGAGGCCGCACCCTTTGGCTGGCGCATCCTCGCCTGGACGGAGGAAGAACTGGGAGACGCAGGGCTGGAGCCGGACAGTACCGCCCCGGCACTTCAGGCCTACACACAGGCGGACTTTACGGTCATGTATCCGGCGGCTGTCCCGGCAAGTGCGCTGACGGTGACGGACACGGGCATGTCGGGGCGCATGGATGAGTTGAACTTCAGTGTCACCACGCGCACCGTGCCGCAGGATACAACGCCTGCGGCGGTGCAGGCGGAAATGATTCTCCCGGCGGATGCACAGGTGGAGCAGGCTCCTGGCGGGCTGTCCTTTACGGTAATGTATCAGGAGGGGACGGACACCGTGGTGCGCGTGGTCAGCGTTGCCGCAGGACAGGCGGCGGAGCTGACGCTGCGCTATCCTACTGCGGACATGGAGCTTTATGCAGCCTATGCGGACGGCATGGCAAACTCTTTTGCCCTGACGAGCGTCTCTGTGGGCTAGGGCGTGTTTCTAAATTCCCCAGGCAGCATCTTCGGCATCTTTTCAAGCGCTGCTGTGTCTTCAAACCTCGATTTACCTCCAGTAAACCTTCGGTTTTATCCTTGCAGTGCATGAAAATCTACTCGAAGCTGCACCTGGCTCATTATAGAAACACACCCTAAGAAAGGAACGATAGCATGAAAAGATACTGGATGATCCTGCTGGCGTTGCTGATGCTGCTGAACACAACAGCTCTTGCACAGGAAAGCGCCGTGACGGTGGTCGGGGAGAATGCGGGCGAGGTCCATCTGCCCGAGGGCAGCGATGAACAGACGGCCCGCTATATCTACCGCTACAGCTATCCGCGGGTGGAGGAAACGAACGAAGTCACCCAGATGATCAACGATTTCTATACCTATCTGGTGGATGATGCAATGAATTTTGCCGTCCCCATGGCTTATGAATCGCTGGAAGAGAACGACGTGCAGGCGTATACGTCAATCACCTCCGAGGTGACGTGCATCACGGGAGAATATTTCGGTGTGCTGGTGACCACTGAAAGCTTTATGGGGGCGGAAACGAGCCAGATCATCGCGGGCCACACCTTTGCCCTCACAGGCAATAAGGCGGGAACGTGCATCTCCCTGCCGTACCTGCTGAAGCTGCTGGCGGATAACGAAAGCGATACCTGGATGCAGGATCGCGCCACTGCCAAGGCGGACAAGCTGGTGTACGACCTGGTGTGGGACATCATTGAGCAGCAGCGGGCGGCAGGCACCGTGGCCTACTATGACGACCTGACCCGGGAGGAGCTGGAAGCGCAGTTCTATCCCGAGGAGGACTTCTATCTGGATGAAAACGGCAACCCAGTGTTCTATGTGCAGGCCAGCTATCTGGCAAGCAGCGCTGAGGGTGTGCTGCTTTTCCCCTTTACGGTGGAGGAACTGCTGGACGAGCTGTAATTGAGATGCGGGAACGATGGGCGGGAGCTTTCCTGAAAAAATGGGAGCTTCCGCCTTTTGCGTGGAGCAGCCGAAAAAGAGACGGCGATGAGCGGCACCGGCGCTGGACTTCGGGCCAAGTTGGCCCGAGGCTCCATATAGACGCAAAAACGGCGGACCACCCTCCGGTGGGCCGCCGTGGGGTTACTGAATACCCAAAGAGAAACGGCGGCTCTGAAAATTGAGCCGCCGCTTCGTGAGCGTATGGAAAATCTGTCTGCTGTACGATGACTTTTTTCTTTTGCCGTTGTGCGGCGGATTTTTACTGATACTTTCCCAAAAGCGCCGTTGTTTCTGCTTGCCATATTTTTTATATTTCTTTGCCGCACGTTTCAGCATCTTTGCAGAAAAATCGGTAGCAACCAGATGCTTACAGCGAGGTGCGATCACGCCGGTCAGAAGCCCGGTGCCGCAGGCGCATTCAAGCACATCGTCACAAGGGGAGATGAGCCTTTCTATCGCCCTGCACAGCGCCTTGTTGGCTTTTCGGTTGATGACGTTTGCGAAAATATCGTATACCCCTGCAACATGATCCCAGAACACCTTAGGCCCTCCACTTCGTTTGCAAATTTTAGGGGGAACGTTTCTGATTTCCCTGGCAGTACCTGCTTCATGTAGAAACACGCCCACACTCAATGCTCAGCATGCGCTGCTTGGGAGAGGTATGCGTAAAACTGCGCGTGCAGCTGCCGCATTTCGTCCGGGGCTTTCATGGCGTGGCGGTACATGAACACATCGCCGAAGCGGCTTTGAAACGTGAACTTCAGCGCCAGCCGTATCAGCGGCAGCGGAAGAAAACGGAACATCTGCATTTTCGCGGGAGACAGGGGAACGCCATGCTTCGCCAGCGTCCTGAAATTTTCCCGCAGCCTTTGTGCGGTGTGCGCCATAACTGCCTGATCTGCTCCAGCATGAGCGGGATCGGCTGCCTCATAATAAGCGTCCGCGATAGGCACGACCATGCCGAGATGGCAGAGCTGCCACGCATGCATATCCTTGACCTGCTGATATGGAATTTTTGCACACTGGAAAAGCATTTTCAACTGCTTGGCCTGCGGCAACTGCTTTGAAGTCAAGACGCCGAAGGTTGTGGGCTGGATCAGTCTCGGCGTCAGCACCGCGTGAAGCACGCCCTGTTCAAACCCGCCGCCCGCACCGGGAAACGCAGGCAGGATCCGCCCAGCACCGCAAAGCTGTTCCCAAACGCTATAGTCTTCGATGGAGTTGACCATCGTTACAATACAGGGACTGCGATTTTCCCGCAGCTGCGTTAGTGCTGTATGCAGCTGATTTTCCCGGACGGTCAGGAAAATAAAGTCATAGAGATCGTTCGGATACAGCGTATCCAGGATACGGACGTTTGCCGTGCGTACCGTTCCGCTTTGCGCATAGCGTAGCCCATGCTGCTTCAGGCCTTCCAGCCGCTGCCCTCTGGCATAAACAGTCGTGTCCACCCCTGCACTGGAAAACAGCGCTGCATACAGCGAGCCGATCACGCCCGCTCCATAAATCAAAACTCTCATTTTTACTTTGTCCTCCGGGGCAGCGCCTTCTCTGTATTCAGAAATTCCTCTGCATAACGGCAAAATTCCTTCGGATGGATCATCACCAATTCCGCATGCGCCATTCCGGGGATCATTTGAAGCTGCGCCTGCGGGAAATAACGCCTGATGAAGCGGATATTGCCCCGACGTTCCTTTTTTTCATCCTTGCCATACCAGTAGGCCATTTTTGTGTCGGTTGGCGCGGGCAAGTGCGGCAGCGCATAATTGTTTCCCGACCAGAACACGTTTCGAATTGTTTGATGGGAGTAAGTTTTCAGATACGCAGCGATTGCGTCATATTCTTTCTTGGGATCATGCCCCGGAAGGGTAAAGCGTTCCGGTGGAAAAGCAGCCTCCAGAATCCTGCGGCTGTTGGCAACCATTTTGAAGCCCAGTATATCTATCGCCAGACGCAGCTTTCGCAGCAAATAGGGCAACTGATAGGGCGTGATCCCGCCATCGATGATCGCACGGTCAACGGGAAGCTCCCCCAATGCCAGCAGGCGCGTCAGACATGCGCCGCCCAGAGAACAGCCGTAAGCGGCATCCAGCCGAGTTACACCGCGTTTTTTCAAATACGCCGCGACCTCGTCCACTGTTTGTTCCACGGAAGTAAAGTCACCGGGATTCTCCGGCTGATGTCCATCATAAACCACCTGAAAGACATGCCATTTCTGCGAAAGCAGAAGGATGGCTCCTTCAAATGCCCATACTGGCTCTGCCGTACAGGGGAAAAACAGCAGAACCTTTTCGTTTTCTCGTCCGTGTTCCAATATCTGCATGGCATATCCCTCCACTTTCGTAAAGTTCCAACAGATCGGCGGCAAGTTCCGAAACTAGATGGCTTGTCACGTTGCTGCGTGCTTCGTCCCGGAAAGCCGCTAAGCGTTTTTCACTGTGATGCTTGCATATACACGCAAAACAGATGTTAAAGAAAGCTAACCTGAGCTTTTTGAAAAGCCGCTTTCAGCTGCCTGTATATGCAGCCGTGCGGCATGTTTATTCTATCACGCGATGTGCTGGAAAGCAACTGGATGAAGTGCCTTAGAAAATGTGGAGCGTGAAAGCCCTAGACTAAGAACGTCTGCTTTAGCACAGTCAATATTGGGTCATATTTGCTTCGCAAATCTTTGACTGAGCTGCAACTTATGCCTGACACTCCTACATAGTTCCCCTGAAGCATCTGCCTTCCGCCCCTTGCGAAGAAAGCCGGATGTGTTATAATAAAACATATTGCAAATGAAGGAGGTTCAGCCATGGACATGCAGAAGATCCTGACCGAGGCCGCGGCACAGGTCGGCCCCAGCGGTCAGGAAATGCAGGTGGCGGAATATTTCGCAGCGCAGTTCCGTCCTCTTGTGGATGAGGTGAGGGTGGACGCACTGTTCAACGTCATCGCCCATAAAAGGGGAACGGGGCCGCGCATTGCGCTTTTTGCCCATATGGATGAAATCAGCATGATGGTGACGGCTGTGGAGGAGGATGGCGCCATCCGCCTGGGCAATATCGGCGGCGTTGACCCGCGCATTTTGCCTGCAAGCCGCGTGTGGGTGCATGGCCGGGAGCGGCTTTTCGGTACCATCGGCGCACTGCCGCCCCATCTGATGAGCGCGGAGGATCGCAAGAAAAATTATGATCGTAAGGATCTGTATGTGGACGTGGGCCTGCCGGGGGAAAGGGTGAGGGAGCTTGTCCATGTGGGCGACCTTGTGACCTTCAACGTTCCTGCAACGCCGCTGCTCAATGGGCAGTTTGCGTCCAAAACCATGGATGACCGGGCCTGTGTCACCATGCTGCTGGCAACGGCAGAACGGCTGCAAAGTATGCGCTGCGATGCGGATGTGTATTTCGTTGGCTCGACTCAGGAGGAGGTTGGCTCCCAGGGCGCGGCAACGGCGGCCTTCCGCATTGACCCGGACCTGTCCATTGCCATCGACGTGGATCATGCTACCATTCCGGGCAGTCGGCCTAATACGACCGTTGCGCTGGACAGCCTTGCCGCCAGCATCGGCCCCTATATCCAGCCGAAGCTGCTGGAACGGCTGATGAACTGCGCCAATGAGCATCATGTTAAGCTGCAAACCACCGCTGCGGAACGCCGCACCTGGACCGACCTGGATAAGGCGGCCATGGCCCGGACAGGTATTCCCTCGGTGCTGCTGTCCCTGCCGCTGAAGTACATGCATACCAGCGTGGAGACCATCGACCTGGAAGCCCTGCGGGAGGGAAGCCGCCTGCTGGCCCACTTCCTCAGCGAGCTGGACGCGGGATGGGAGGATGACCTATGGATCTGAAAACACTGACGGAGCTGCGCGCCCCCAGCGGGCATGAGCAGCCCATCCGCCGGGCGCTGCTGGCGGAACTGAAGGACATGGGCCTGACGCCTGCGCTGGACCGCATGGGCAATGTTGTGGTGGTCAAGCCCGGCACCAAGGCCGACGCCCCCCGGGTGCTGGTCGCGGCGCATATGGACGAGGTAGGCCTGCTGGTGGCAAACGTCACTGAGGAGGGCTTTCTGCGGACGCTGCCCATCGGCGGCGTGGATTCTCGCGTCATCATCAGCAAGCGGGTGCTTTGCGGCGATGAAGGCATTCCCGGCGTGATCGGGGCCATGGCGATCCATCTGCAAACGGCGGAGGACCGCAAGCATGTGCTGAGCTACGATGACATTTATGTGGACATTGGCGCAAAGGATAAGGCCGAGGCGGAAGCCAAGTGTCCCATGGGGACGTATATCACCTTTGACACGGAGCATGTTCCCTTCGGCGATGGCTTTGTGTCTGCCAAGGCGCTGGATGACCGTGTGGGCTGCTATAACCTGCTGCGGCTTTTGCAGGAGGATTTCCCCTGCACGGTGGTGGCGGTGTTTACCTCCCAGGAGGAGGTTGGCTGCCGGGGCGCGAAGGGCGCGGCCTTTGCACAGGAGCCGGACATGGGTCTTGTGCTGGAGGGTACCACCTGCAACGACCTGGGCAATGTGCCGGAGCCTGAACAGGTGTGCAAAGCGGGCGCGGGCGTGGCGGTGTCCTTTATGGATCAGGCCTCCATTGGCAACCGCAGACTGTTCCGCCGCGCGCTGGCGCTGGGCGCGGAAAAGCAGATCGCCTGCCAGGTGAAGGCGGCGGTCAGCGGCGGAAACGATGCCGGCGCGATCCAGCTCAGCCGGGAGGGCGTTCCGACGCTGGTGCTGTCGGTACCCTGCCGCTCCATCCATAGCCCGTCCTCAGTGTGCAAGCTCAGCGATGTGGATGCGCAGCTTGAACTGGCCCGGGCGCTGCTGAAGGATCTGACGTAAGAAAGGAAGATAGAGCATGTTTGAGGTTTTGGAGAAGGTGCTGAAGCCCTATGGCCCCTCGGGCAACGAAACGGCGGTCGCCGAGACGATCCGGCAGGCGCTGACGGGCCATGTGGACAGCATGACCGTGGACGCAATGGGCAACCTGATCACGGTGAAAAAGGGTACGGACCCGAACGGCAAAAAGGTGATGCTCAGCGCCCACATGGATCATATCGGCTTTATTGTGACGGGCTATGAAAAGCAGGGCGTGCTGCGCGTGACCAATGTGGGCGGCGTAAGTGCGGACAGCAACCAGTTCCGTCATGTGGTGTTTGAAAACGGGGTGCAGGGCGTGGTGGTTAGCCAGCCCATGAAGCCTGGCGAGAGCCGCGCCATGAAGCACCTGTTCATTGACATTGGCGCAGAGGATGAGGCGGATGCCCGCACGAAGGTGCAGCTGGGCGACGTTGCCGTATACGCGCCCAATGTGGTGCGCCTGGGCGAACACCGCGTGGCAAGCCCCGCCATGGACGACCGCAGCGCCTGCGCCCTGCTGCTGCAAACGCTGCTGACCCTGGGGCCGTGCAAGGATACGGTCATCGGCGTGTTCTCCGTGCAGGAGGAGGTCGGCTGCCGGGGTGCAAAGACTGCGTCCTTCGCCATGGAGCCGGATGTGGGCATTGCGCTGGACGTGACAGCCTGGGGCGACACCCCCGAGGTGACGCAGCCTGCCGTAAGCCTGGGCAAGGGCATTGCCGTGAAGTTTATGGACAACGGCAGCATTTCCAACCCGGCCCTGCGGGATCAGCTGATGGCGCTGGCGGAGAAGAACGGTATTCCCTATCAGCGGGAGGTGCTGCCCTTCGGCGGAACGGACGCGATGGCAATGCAGACCTCGCGCGGCGGCATTCCCGTCTGCACGCTGTCCATTCCCTGCCGGTATGTCCACTCCGCGCTGGAAACCGTGGACCTGCGGGACCTGGAAGCGGGCGTGAAGCTGCTGAGGGCATATTTCGAGGCGTAAGCATGAAGCGCAGCAGGGGAGGGAGACTGCCGTGATGCAGCCCCCTCCCCGGCAGTGCGCGGCGAATAGGAGGACGTTTCTTGCTGGCGGGATGCTATTGCGGGTGCTATCTGATTTGCGGCATGGTTCAGGTGCGGATGCTTTTGCCTAGGCATCGGCCCTTGAACCGCGTGTGGCTGGGCTTGTGCATGGGATTGCTGGAAATGATGTGGTTTCCGGCTTTGTTTGCGTTCCTGATGCGCTTTGGCATGGCGGCGCACCTGTGTGCGCTGGCAGGGCTTGCGGCGGCAACGGCGGCGACCTGGCTTCTGCGGGACAAGCGAAGCGTATGCCCATGGGACGCGGAGGAAACGCAGCAGCTAAAGCAGGCGTTGTGGTTCGTGATACCGCTGACCATTTTTTCAGGGTATCTGCAATACACCCATGTGCTGCGCCCTGCGGCGGATGGCTCGCTGCATGTTGGACAAAGCACCTACGGCGACCTGCCCATGCACCTGTCCTTCATCACCTCCCTGAAGGATGCGGCGTTCCCGCCGGAGTATTCCTTTTATCCGGGGCATCGGCTGTCGTATCCCTTTTTGATGGACAGCCTGTCCACCAGCTTTTATCTGATGGGGTGCAGCCTGCAGCTCAGCGTGATCGTCCCCGCAACGCTGATGATGGGACTGTGCTATCTGGGCGTGATGCTGCTGGCCCGGGAAATGACGCTGGGCAAAAAGACCATCCTGCTGGCGGCAATGCTGTTCTTCTTCAACGGCGGCTTGGGCTTTCTGTATGATTTCGATCAGGCGGCGGGCTATGAAAGCGACGGCACACTGACGGTGCTGGACCGTCTGCGGAACATCCTGGAGGGCTATTACAAAACGCCCACCAATCAGCCGGAGCCGAACAATCTGCGGTGGAGCAACCTGATCGCCGACCTGCTGATTCCTCAGCGGACGCTGCTGGGCGGCTACTGCATGGTCATTCCCTGCTTCTATCTGCTGTACACGGCCTTTGATCCCCACAAGCGTGAGACGCTGGGAGGTACCCGCGCAGTGGTGCTGCTGGGCGTGTGGGGCGGCGCGCTGCCGCTGATCCACACTCATTCCTTCCTGGCGCTGGGGCTTTGCTCAGCAGGCATGCTGGTGTATGATCTGTTCCACGACCAGGAAAAGGGGAAGCAGTTCAAGCACTATCTGCTGTACGCACTGCTGGCGGTAGCGCTTGCTGCACCGCAGCTTATCTGCTTCACCTTCAGTCAGGCGCTGGCAGGGGGCGCGGACGGTGTGGGCAAGACGTTCCTCAAGCTCCAGTTCAACTGGGTCAATAACCCCAACGGACAGGGCATGCGGGACTTCTACCTGTGGTTCTACATCAAGAATATCGGTCTGCCGGTCATTGCCCTGATCTGTGCGCTGACCGAGCGGGACAGCCGCGTGAAGCGCATTGCGGCGGGAGCCTTCACCATCTTCCTGGCGGCGGAGCTGGTGCGCTTCCAGCCGAATGAATATGACAACAACAAGCTGTTTTACCTGTGGTATCTGCTGTGCGTGATGATCGTCAGCGATTGGGCGCGGCAGGTGTGGCATCGGCTGAAGGGCATGAACAGCCGCTATGTGCTGGCAGGGCTGACGGCGGTATGCCTGTTCCTTTCGCCTGCGCTGACGCTGTGGCGGGAGGCCGTGAGCGACTATCTGGCCTTTTCGCCTGGAGCCGTGGAGGCGGGGGAATACATCCGCGACAACACGGAGGAGCATACAGTGTTCCTGACCGGGACACAGCATCTGAATCCGGTGATTGCGCTGGCGGGACGGAACATCGTCTGCGGCCCGGACCTGTGGCTGTATTGGCATGGCTTCGACACCACGGAGCGCAAGGTGGAACTGGCGCAGTTCTACACCGCGCCGGAGGAAAACGCCCAGGTGCTGCAAAAATATAACGTGAGCTACATCTACGTCAGCAGCTATGAACGCTCCCAGTACGCTGTGGATGAGGAAGCGCTGGATCGGCTGTACGAAAAGGTGTTTGCAAACGTGGAATGTACGATCTATAAGGTGCCGGAGGGCTGAGGATGGAGAGGTTTCTGCGCTATTCCCTGGAGCGGCAGCGGCCCATTCGCCTGATCTATCAGCGGGCGGGGCGCATCTGGCAGCGCAAGGCGCAGGTGCTGGCCCTGACGGAGACGACAGTGCGCCTGCGTTCCACAAGGCCCCAGGAGGAATGGGAGATGCCGCGGGAGGATCTGCTGGGGGCGGAATACGCTCCCGGGGATGAGGGACAGGAATGACCCCTGCGCGGCAAAAGGAGGATACGGGAGATGTTTGAGCAGGTATGCGGCACGGTGACGGGCGTGAGCCTGGAGCATATGACGCCCCTGGTGCTGCCCTGGGCGAAGGACCCCTGGGGACAGCTGCGTCCCCCGGTGTCCGTGGACGCCATGCGCATGAGCGCGGAGCTGGCGGCGGCGACCTATCACATGGAGATCGAGCGGTGGCTTCAGGCGGGCTGGCGGGACGTGACCATTCAGGTGGATAACGACCTGATGACGGATTTTCTGCCGCACACCCATGTGGGGGCGGTGCGCCGCTGGACGGCAAGCTGGAAAATGCACCGGGTGCGGGCCAAAATGCAGCAGCGCAATCCCATCGGGCAGGTGGCGGGGGCGCTGCGCCAGGTGAAGCAGAGCGACACGGGCAAGGTGCTGGTGATGCTGCACCCTGCGCCCATGGGCCGCTATGTGGTCGCCATCAGCTTTATGGGCACCGGGGCGCGGTTCTACGACTGGTTCTCCAACTTTCGCATGACCAGCCAGGAGGGCATTCACAAGGGCTTTTTGCAGCTGGCCCGTCAGTTTGAGGGCAATGAGGAAAAGATTCTTTTCCCTGCCACGGCGGAGGAGCTGGGCCTGGAAAGGCTGACGCTTCGCGATATTTTGCAGGAGGCAAGGGAGCCGGACAGCCGCTTTACCCTGTGGCTCAGCGGTCACAGCCAGGGCGGCGCGGTGATGCAGGTCTGGGCGTACCACAAGGTGCAGGAGGATGGGGTGCTAAAGCGCAACCTGATGGGCTACGGCTTTGCCAGTCCCACGGCCTTTGAGGGCCGTGCCGTGCCGAAGCCGGAGCAGTATCCCCTGTATCACGTCCTGAACGGAGACGACCTGGTGCCGCGCATGGGGGCGCAGGTGCATCTGGGCATGTGCCTGTATTATCCCACGGATGTGGAGCTGCGCAGCCAGTGCTACGGCTGGCCCCGGGACGCGGAATCCGTGCGTCGGCGCAAGGCCATTTATCCCCTGACGGCAAAAATGATCGACACGCCAAGCTGTATCGTGATGGGGCTGGCATATCTGGAAGCGCTGGCGGATCAGCCGCCGGAGGATATACTGGCAGGTATCTCCGTGCTGGGCATGGAGCATTTGCCGCTGGAAAAGGTCATTAACGCGGCGGACGCGCGCATGGATGATCTGCTGCGCTTCTTCGGGCGAAAGATCACGGCGGCTTATACCAGCATTACCGGCGGCCCCATCGACCTGAAGGAGGTCACCCGGCGCAAGGAGCAGATTCGTGTGCTGATGAGCCAAATGGGTGTGAAGGGCTTTGCCACCGCGCTGATGGAGCTGATGAACTGGGCGCACAAGATGAAGCTGAGTCCGGGCATGACCATTGCGGCGTATCCCTACATCACGCTGTACGGTGTGGAACGGCTGCGTCCCTTCATCTGGGCGGGCGGCGAGCATCCGTACCGCCGCTATGCGGGGGCGGACGTGGAAGCGGCCCCGGCGAATGTGGCGCTGCCTGCATTGGTGGTGCGCCGCAGAACGGCGCCCGGATGGGTCAACCGTCATCCCCGCACCTACAGCGAGACGCACCAGTCCGTGCGGCGTATGCAGCCGCAGACCGCGCGTCGGATGCATCAGGCCGCGGACAAAGGATAAAGGGCGAAGCACGACATTGTGCCGCTCGGAGAGAAAACGTATGGAGATCAAGCGATACACCAAGGAACGCATCCCCGATGTGCTGCGCTTTGAGCGCGACCTGCGCACTGAGGAAAACTTCTGGGGCTGGGACATTGATGAGAAGTACATCGCAGAAGTAACAGCCAGCTTTGCAAGCCCGGCCTTTGCCAATGCGCTGTCACTGCTGGCATATCATGGCGACCGGGTGGTCGGCAGGATCGATGCAGCCCTTATGCCCAGCCACTTTAACGGCTCTGTGAAGGCATATCTGGACTGGATCTGCGTGCTGAAAAGCTGCCGCCATCAAGGCGTGGCACAGGCACTGATGCAGGCGCTGCGCAGGGAGTTAAAGGCACACGGTGCAGACACGCTGGTCGGTCTGATTGCTTCGAATGAGGAGGCGCAGCGATTTTATCGCAGCCTGTCGAACGCAGTCATCAGGGATGAGGGCATTTGGATCGACTTATAAGCCGCCCTTTGGGAGTACGAAAGGAGCAAGGCCATGGAGAAGCAGACCCTTGAAAATATCGCGCTGCTGTTGCTGCTGGGAATGAACGTGCTGTCCTTCGTCCTGATGGGCGTGGACAAGCGCCGTGCAAGACAGAACCGCTGGCGCATTTCGGAAAGGACGCTGCTGCTTGTGTCCGGGCTGTTTGGGGGCCTGGGCGGGCTGTTGGGCATGCGGTGCTTTCATCACAAGACGAAGCATCGGCGCTTTGCCGTGGGCATCCCGGTGATGCTGGCGATACAGGTGCTGCTGCTTTTGGGACTTGCTTATCGCTATGGATACTGACATGGAGGCTGGACGAAATTGACGCTGCTGGAAAATGAACGACCTTCCGCCTCTGCGCCGCTGGCGGACCGCATGCGTCCCCGTACGCTGGATGAATTTATCGGTCAGGAGCATATTGTGGGGCCGGGGCGGCTGCTGCGCCGTGCCATCGAAGCGGATCGGCTGACCTCCTCCATTTTTTACGGCCCGCCTGGCTGCGGCAAAACGACCCTGGCTTCCATTATCGCCCGGGCGACCAGCGCGGCCTTTGTGCAGCTGAACGCTGTGACCAGCGGCGTGGCGGATGTGCGGGAGGTTTTGAAAGCCGCAAAGGAGCGCCGCATGATGACCGGGCAGGCGACGTATCTGCTGCTGGACGAATGTCACCGCTGGAGCAAGGCGCAGAGCGACAGCATCCTGCCTGCGATTGAGCAGGGGCTGATCCGCTTTATCGGTTCCACTACGGAGAACCCCATGATCGCCATGACCCCGGCAATTGTCAGCCGATGCCGGGTGTTTCAGTTCCGTGCGCTGACAGAGGCGGACGTGATCACCGCCATGCGCCGCGCCCTGACCGACCGGGAACGGGGCTTTGGCGAGTTGAAGGTGGCGATGGCGGAGGAGGCGTTTCGACACATTGCGCACATTGCCAACGGCGATGTGCGCACGGCGCTGGGCGCGGTGGAGCTGGCGGTGCTGACCACCCCGGCAGGCGCGGACGGTGTGATCCACATCGACTTGTCTGTGGCGGAGGAGAGCATTCAGAAGCCCATGCTTCGTTGTGATGAAAGCCTGTATTACGACATGCTCAGCGCGTTTTGCAAGTCCATGCGTGGCTCGGACAGCGACGCGGCCCTGGCCTGGTTCGCGCGGCTGATTTACGCAGGCGTAGATCCCCGGCTCATTGTGCGGCGCATTCTGGCCCATGCCAGCGAGGACGTGGGGCTGGCGAATCCCATTGCCATGCTGCAAGCGGCGGCTGCGGCGCAGGACCTGGAGGTCATGGGCATGCCGGAAGCACAGCTGCCCATTGCACAGGCGATTATTGCTGTATGTGAAAGCCCCAAGTCCAACAGCGTCAGTGCGGCGGTGAGCGCCGCCATGGCGGACGCGGAAAAGGGCGGCTTCGGCCCGGTGCCTGTGCATCTGCGGGATACCCATTATGCGGGTGCGGAGCGGCTGGGCAGCGGCGAGGGCTATAAGTATCCCCACGATTTTCCGGGCCATTGGGTGCGGCAGGAGTATATGCCCCCGGAGGTGCGAGGCCGGAAATATTACAAGCCCTCGGAGATGGGGCATGAGGACGTTATCCGTAAAAATCATCTGGCCAGAGAGGGGCGTAAACCGTGAGGGCGGAACGAAACCTGGATGTTAAAAAGGCTGCCACCCTTGCCATTGTGGTTAATGCCTTGCAGATCGCGATGGTGTTCGTGATCGTGCTGTATATGTACATCACCCCCGGACAGCAGGCGGGCGAACAGGCGCTGGCGCGT
Organism: uncultured Clostridia bacterium; assembly: GCA_934631985.1. Lineage (GTDB taxonomy): Bacteria > Bacillota > Clostridia > Christensenellales > Aristaeellaceae > Egerieenecus. Next base: position 59,804 of record CAKTYE010000008.1, read on the forward strand.
GTGCTGGTCGGCGTGGCGGCACTGGTGGTCATTTGGGGCGCAAGCATCGATATTCGCGATGCGCTGTCCGGTCGTCGGCTATTGCAGCAGCTCGACGACATGGATAAAACCATTGTGGCGCAGGAGGAGTTGAATAATGCCCTTCGCGCCCAGCGGCACGATTTTCTGAACCATTTGCAGGTGGTCTATAGCCTGATGGAAATGAAGGAATATAAGGAGGCCACCGATTACATCGAAAAGGTGTACGGCGATATTGCCTCCATCGGGCGTGTGCTGCGCACGGCAAACCCGGCGATCAACGCGCTGCTTCAGGTGAAGCTGGCGGTCTGCGAAAGGGCGGGCATTCAGGTGACGCTGAATATTCGCTCCGCGTGGAAAAACCTGCCTATTCCCGGCTGGGAAATGTGCAAGGTGCTGGGCAATCTGCTGGATAACGCCATCGACGCGCTGGGCGAGGTCTCCAACCGCCGCCTGACGCTGACGCTCACCGAAGATTTGAAGGCCTTCCGCTTTGATGTGGAGAATAACGGCCCCATGATCCCCGTGAAATTGCAGCGTACTATTTTCCAGGCAGGCATCACCACCAAGGCTACAGGCCACGGTATGGGCCTGTATATCGTGCGCCGTACCTTGCAGGACTGGGGCGGCGATATTGAACTGACCAGCGATGATAAGCATACGGTGTTCGCAGGCTTCGTCCCGCGGGAAATCCGTATGCAGGATAAGGTGAAGCGCGAAAAGAAGCAGGCATAAGCCAAATAGCGTAACGTCATTTGCGGAGACATGCGCGATGGAATTTATCCTTGAATTGGCAATCGATTTTGTAGGCAACCTGCTCGGAGACCTTTCAATGCCTCTGTGGGATAAGCTGCGCAGCAAGTATCTGCAATGGAAGCAAAGAAAGCACACTGATCAATAAAAACAAAGCATAGAGATATGACTGCCTACCGCGAGTCACATCCCTGTGCTTTTACTTTATCCAATCACCGTATCACTTCGCAGAATGCAGCATACATCAGCGCGTCATGCGCGCCCATCGCGTTCTCACAAGCAACTGTCCCTAAACACAAGCACAGGCCGTTTTTTCGACAGCGCACGCAGTGCCGCTGCCGAAAAAAGGGCC